>JANQIU010000019.1 GCA_028281985.1 Alphaproteobacteria bacterium
TCAGCGGCATGCGCGAGGCGATCGCCACGGCGGTGACCGAGCGGGGACGGCCGTTCCTGGGCATCTGTGTCGGCATGCAGCTTCTGGCGACCGTCGGGCACGAGCACGGCGACCATCCGGGGTTGGGGTGGATCCCCGGCCATGTGGTGCCGCTGGCCAATGGCGGTGCGCGGCTGAAGATCCCGCATATGGGCTGGAACAGCCTGCGCGTCGCCGATACCGGCCACCCGGTGTTGAGCGGCCTGAATACCGGCGACCATGTCTATTTCGTGCACAGCTACCACCTGGTGCCGGACGATGGTGGCGACCGGCTGGCGGAGGTGGACTACGGCGAACCCGTGGTCGCGGTGGTCGGGCACGGCACGCTGGTCGGCACCCAGTTCCACCCGGAAAAGAGCCAGGCAGTGGGGCTGCGCCTGATCCGCAACTTCCTTGCCTGGCGCCCGTGAGCGGGGCGGACCGCACAGGACCACCGCCGGTTTCGGCGCTGGTCGAACGGCTGGACAAGTTCCGGCGCGGCGACATGCACGACCTGTGCGACGTCACCGAAGCGGCGATCCGCAACGGCGGCGGCTTCGGCTGGGTGGATGTGCCACCACGCGACACCATGGAACGCTACTGGCGCGGTGTGCTGACGGTCCCGGGCAGGACGCTGTTCGTCGGCCGCCTGGACGGCGTCATCTGCGGGTCGGTCCAGTTGATCCGTCCGCCGCCCAACAACGAGGCCCAGTCCTTTGCCGCCGGGCTGACCACCGCCTTCGTGGCCCCCTATGCGCGCGGCCATGGCCTGGCCCGGGGCCTTGTCGAAGCGGTCGAGCGGCTGGCGGTCGAGGAGGGCTTCACCGTTCTGAACCTCGACGTCCGCGAAAGCCAGACGGCCGCCATCCAGCTTTACCGCGCAATGGGGTTTGTCCAGTGGGGCACGAACCCCCACTATGCCCGGGTCCAGGACCGGGTCATCGCGGGCCTGTACTTCACCAAGATCCTCCGGCAGCCGGACGCCTCCGGCGGCGAGCACCAAACATGATCCTGTTTCCAGCCATCGACCTGAAGGATGGTGTCTGCGTGCGCCTGGTACGCGGCGAAATGAGCGAGGCCACCGTCTTCAACCTGGATCCGGCCGAACAGGCCGAAACCTTCGTCCGCCAGGGCTTCCAGCATCTGCACGTCGTCGATTTGAACGGCGCCATCGCCGGCCAGCCGGTCAATTCCCCAGCGGTGGAGAGCATTCTGGCCGCCGTTTCGATACCGGTCCAATTGGGCGGCGGCATCCGCAACATGCAGTCCATCGAACATTGGCTGGAAAAGGGTGTCGACCGGGTGGTGCTGGGCACGGCGGCGCTCCGGCAACCGGACCTGGTCCGCGATGCCTGCAAGGCGTTCCCCGGACAGGTGGCGGTGGCCATCGATGCGCGTGAAGGGTACGTGGCCGTGGAAGGCTGGGCCACGACCAGCCGGGTCAAGGCGCTGGATCTGGCGCTGAAGTTCGAGGACAGCGGCGTCGCCGCAGTCATCTACACCGATATCAACCGCGACGGGGCGATGGGCGGCCTGAACCTGGAATCGATCGTCGATCTGGCCTTTGCCCTGACAACCCCGGTGATCGCTTCCGGCGGCCTGTCGTCGCTGGCCGATCTGCGGCAGCTGCTGGCGGAAGAAGACAAGGGGATCGACGGGGTCATCTGCGGCCGGGCGCTCTACGATGGCCGCATCAACCCCAAGGCGGCGCTGTCGCTGTTGAAGGCCGCGGGTACCGGGCCGCAGGCCCCCTAGGCCTCCAATGATGGGCAGCGACGCGGCCAGGTTCCTGGGTCTGCCGGCGGGCAAGTGGTGCCTGACCACGGATCGGTTGCGGCTGGCCCCGCTGACGGCGGACGACGCGGGCGATCTGGCGTCGATGACCGACCATCGGTCGATCACCGATGTGATCACCTTCCTGCCGGTGCCGTTCACCACCGCCGATGCCCTGGATCTGATCGGGCAGCAGGCCGCGGGCACCGACCTGTATCTCGGCGGCCGGATCAGGGACGGCGAGGGGACGCTGGTCGTGGTGGTCGGCCTGCATTTCCGCGGCGATGTGGATCTGGAGCTCGGCTACTGGGTGCATCCGGGCCATCACGGCCAGGGATTGGCCCGGGAAGCGTCCGAGGCGGCCCTGTCCGCAGCCACCGACTTACTCCCGGACCGGCACCTGTTTGCCGAATGCCGGCCGGATAACCAGCGGTCCTGGCGGGTTCTCCTGTCGCTCGGTTTCGTGCCCGACGGCGACGACAGGCCGGCGCACCGGCCCGGGCGAAGGCGGCTAAGCTGGGCGCCCAGCTTGCATGCCGGGCACAACGGCCGTAGGTCTGAAGAATGCTGAAGATGCGCGTCATCCCCTGCCTCGACGTCAAGGACGGGCGGGTGGTCAAAGGGGTCAACTTCGTCGATCTGGTCGACGCCGGGGATCCGGTGGAACAGGCCCGGATCTACGACAAGGCCGGCGCCGACGAGCTGTGTTTCCTGGACATCACCGCCTCCAGCGACGATCGGGGCATCCTGCTGGATGTGGTGCGGCGGACGGCGGAACAGGTGTTCATGCCGCTGACGGTCGGCGGCGGCGTTCGGTCGACCGACGACATCCGCCAACTGCTGCTGGCGGGGGCCGACAAGGTGTCGATCAACACCGCCGCGGTCCACGATCCCGATTTCGTCCGGGTCGCCGCGGAGAAGTTCGGCAGCCAATGCATCGTCGTCGCCATCGACGCCAAGCAGGTGTCCGATGGGCAGTGGCAGGTCTTCACCCATGGCGGTCGCAAGGGCACCGGCCTGGACGCGGTGGACTGGGCCCGGCGGATGGTGGCGGCCGGGGCCGGGGAGATCCTGCTGACCTCGATGGATCGCGACGGAACCAAGGGCGGGTTCGACCTGGGCCTGACCCGATCCGTAGCCGATGCCGTCCCGGTGCCGGTGATCGCGTCCGGCGGGGCCGGCACCCTGGATCATCTGGTAGACGGTATCCGCGACGGGCACGCCACTGCCGTCCTGGCGGCGTCGATCTTCCACTTCGGCACCTATTCGATTGCCCAGGCCAAAGCCCATATGGCGGCGGCCGGCGTCCCGATGCGGCCGGTCCCGGGGGCAGGGGCATGACCGAACCGGATGATGCCGGGTTGCCGGGCGTCGGGCCTGACGTTCTGGACCGCCTCTACCAGGTCATCGAAAGCCGGAAGGGCGGCGATCCCTCATCAAGCTATACGGCGAAGCTCTTTGCCAGGGGCCGGGGCAAGATCGCCCAGAAGCTGGGGGAAGAAGCCGTCGAAGCGGTGATCGAAGGCATGCGGGACGACCCCGGCGCCCTGACCGCGGAATCGGCCGATCTTCTCTATCATCTCCTGGTGCTCTGGGCCGATGCCGGGGTGCGGCCGCAGGACGTGTGGCGCACGCTGGCGGCCCGCGAAGGCGTCGGCGGCCTGGTGGAGAAGGCCGCACGGGCCGGTTCCTGATCCCTGCCTCCGGGGGTTCTGGCGTTTGACGGGAAGGCGGCGGCGGCGCGACAGTGCGCCCATCGTCCGCGCGAACGGGAGTATCCGCTATGGCCTACGATACCGACAACGTCTTCGCCCGGATCCTGCGCAGGGAAATCCCGGCCAAGACGGTCTACGAGGACGATCACGCCCTGGCGTTCCACGACATCAATCCCCAGGCGCCGGTGCATGTCCTGGTGATCCCCAAGGGCGCCTACGTTTCCATGGACGACTTCTCGGCCAATGCGTCGGCGGAAGAGATCGCGGCCTTGTTCCGCGCGGTCGGCCATGTGGCGCGCGATGTGCTGGGTCTGGCCGAAGCCGGATACCGCATCCTGGCCAATTGCGGTCCCGACGGGCACCAGGAGGTGCCGCATCTGCACATCCACATCTTCGGCGGGCGGCGGCTCGGGCCTATGCTCGCCCGGTAGTCACCATGCGACGGCGCAAGGCGCAATTTCCGATCCTGTTTCTCAACTCAGGGTAACCGATCCCTAACGATACGGCCCATACCTTGGTGTGCTCGCGGTCTCAACCATCAGGCGCGGTACTGCCATGGGTACCTTATCAAGGTTCTCCTTCCGGGATTGGCCAACCGGCGTGAAGATCGGCTCGGGGTTCGCCGTCGTCCTGGTGCTGACCAGTGGCCTTGCCTGGGTTGGGTATGACGGGCTGAACACCCTGGACCGGCGGGCCGAGAACGCGGAATCCGCCGCCCATCTGCTGGCCACGCTGCAAGATGCGCGGCTGGCGGAACTGGGGTTCCTGCTGGATGGTGCCAACGCCGCCCATGTGGCGCGCAATCGGGAGCTGCTTGAAAGCTTGGACGGCGGGATGGGCGACCTGGGCCAGGCGCTGGCCGGCGACCCGCTGGCCGGCAGTCGCGACGCCCTGGACCGGTACCGGTCCGCCTTCGCCGATATCGTCGATGGCGCCGCGACCCGTCGCCGTCTGGCCGCCGAAGTCGGCGACCTTGCCGATACCGTGGAAGCGGAAGCGGCCGACATCCGCGCAGTAGAACAATCGGCCCACGCCGATCTCGTCGATCGCGCGGCGGCCATCGAAGCCGAACTCCAGCAGCGCACTGCGCAAGCCGATCAGGCCGGACAGGTGGCGCGCCTGGCCGCGGATTTACAAAGAATCATTCCGCTGGTCGCCTCGCTGGACGACGAAACGGCGGCCGATCAGGGGCGCACCGCCCTGTCGCAGATCGTCGACCTGGCCGAGGCGCTGTCGACGGCCATCGCCGATCCGGAGGAACAGGCCCTGGCGCGCCAGGTTGCCGAGGCCGGCCGGCAGGGGCTGGCCGCATTCGAGGCTTGGGCACGGGTCCTCGATGAGAAGGCGACGATCGACAACGAGACGGGTTTTGCCCGCGGCGATCTCTCGTTCCTAGCCAGTGGCCTGGAGCGCAGCGCGCGGGCGCTGTGGGAGGAGCAGCACGGGTTGGCCTCGGAAGTCGGCCGTTCGCCCACATTGACCGTGCCCTACGTCGCCGGACCGGCTTCGGCCGCGGTGCGTGCGGCGCTGGACCGGCATCAGGTTGCGGCTGGCCGGTCGGCCGACCTGGTTTTCGAGACGTTGCGGTTGCAGCGGGCCTTGCTGCTGGCGGGCGAAGCCGGCGGCGGTGCCGGAACCCAAGCGGTGATGGCGGCCCTGCAACGGATCGCCGAGGGGGCGGTAGCCTTGCGGGACAGCCAGATCGACGACGCCGGGCGCGACCGGGCGGAACGCATGGCCAACTCAGCCCGCGATGCCGAAGCCGGTTTCGCGCGCTGGCAGGCCCTTGTGGAACAGGCGACGCTACTGGCCAGCGACGCGGCCGCGTCCCGGGCCCGAGTGACCCAGATCGCTACGCAGGTGCAGGAGACTGCGCTGGGCCTGCATGAAGGGCAGCGGTCGACGGTGGAGCAGCTTTGGGCGTCCCTGGATGCCGTCACCGCCGACCAGCTTCGGCGCCTGCAGGTCGCCGGGCATGCGGCCGACATGCAGGTCCAGGTCCTGGTCGCCCGCGGCGCGCTAGAGACGTTTCTCCGGACCGCCGACCCCGATGCGGCACAGGCCCTTGCCGTCGCTTTGGCGCGGATCGACATGGCGGCCGGCCGGGTCGCCGGCGGCGTCGCCGATCAGGAACGTGCCCGGGACGTCCAGTCTGCGATCGACGCGGTGTCGCGGTATCGCGGGGCCTTCACCGATATCGTCGCCGCCACCGAACGGAACGCCGACCTGATGCTGGCGATGGGCGAAGCGGAGGCGTCGCTGTCGGCGGCCATCGCCGGTGTTGGCGTCGACCAGCGGGCGGCGATGGCCGTCGCGCGGGACCAGGCCAGGGTCATGATCGTCGCGGGTGCCGTTGCCGCGCTGGTTCTGGGGGCGATCGCCGGGCTGCTGACCACACGGGCCATCGCCCGGCCCTTGGCTGCGATCACGCGGGCGATGGAGCGGTTGTCCGACAACGACCTGTCGGTTTCGGTCATCGGTACGGGCCGTCGGGACGAAGTCGGCGGCATTGCCCGGGCTCTTCAGGTCTTCAAGGACAATGCCCAGCAGATGCAGGAGATGCAGCGGCAGCAGGAGGCGGCCGAGGCGCGGGCTGCCGCCGAACGGGCGGCGGAGCTGGCCCGGTTCGCCGACGCGTTCGAGGAGTCCGTGACCGGCATGGTCGGACAGGTCGCCGCGTCGGCCTCCGACATGCAGCAGACCGCCGGGTCGATGTCCGAGATCATCCTCGGTGCCAGCACCAAGGCCCAGTCGGTTGCCGAATCGGCCGCGACGGCCAACGGCAATGTCTCGCGCGTCGCCGATTCTGCCCAACAATTGCAGGCATCGATCCAGGAGATCAGCCGCCAGGTGCAGCGCCAGGCGGACCTGGCGGCCGGCGTCGCGGTTGCTGCCGGTGACAGCGACAAGGCGGTCCAGGCCTTGGCCGCCGACGCGGCCCAGATCGGCGAGGTCGTGGATCTGATCACGGCGATTGCCCAGCAGACTAATCTCCTGGCGCTGAACGCGACGATCGAGGCCGCCCGGGCCGGGGACGCGGGGCTTGGCTTTGCCGTGGTGGCGGGCGAGGTGAAAACCTTGGCCCGCCAGACCGCCGACGCGACGGAGGACATCGCCGGTCGCATCCGTGCCATCCAGGATCGGACCGACGTGTCGGTTACGTCGATCAAGGCGATTACCGAGAAGGTCCACGAGGTATCGGAGATCGCCGGCGCGGTCGCGTCCGCGGTCGAGCAGCAGAACGCGGCGACCGGAGAAATCTCCGATAACGTCACCCTGGCCGCCGGTGCCACCGACGGCGTGTCGGGCGGGATCGCGGAAGTCCGCGAAGCGGCCGGCGATTCGGGCGCCGCGGCCGATCAGGTTCTTGTCGCCGCCCGGGACCTGACCGGCCAATCGGAGGCGCTGCGTCAGGCCGTCGCCGCCTTTCTGACCCAGGTCAGGGCCGCCTGAGCAGCTTACGCGGGTTCGCCCGGCCGCTGGGCATCCGCCAAGCTGCCGGAAGGCGCTGGGGGGATCAGGCTATCCCGCTGTCCTTCCTGGGGCCGACGCCCATACGTGTGATGCGCCTCAGCACCCATTCGAAGGGGCCGAGCGCGAACCGCGTACGCCAGAGCATCAGAAGGCCGATCAGAACGACGGTTGTCGCCAGCGCCATCAGGATCGCTGCGGTCGGGCTCACCGCATCCCAAAGGCCAAGCCCATAAGTGCTGAACACGGTCGACAGCACAATCGACTGGCCCAGATAGATGCTCAGGCTGGATCCGCCTGCCGCCAGAAACCGGGTCGCTACCGGACCCCTCGGCCGGGCCAGCCAGGCAATCAGCCCCAGAAAGCCGCACGTGGCCAGGGGCGCGGCGATCACCACCACGATTTCGCCCAGCATCGCGTCGTGCCACTGCCAGATCGTCGCCCCGATCAGGCTGAGCGCCACGCCCGGAAGCAGGCAGAGCCGCCGCGCCCGCGCCCATAGCGGATGGCCCGGCGCGTCGATCAGGCCGGACCTTACGGCAGCCAGGCCGAGGCAAAACCAGCCCAGCGCTGAGATGCCCTGGAAAAACAGGACCGTAGCGGCAATGACGGCGAAGCTTACGCTACGAAACACCAGCAACTCGGCAACCGTCCCATCGACCATAAACTGCCGCTCGAACTCTGCGAAATCGGCGTCTGTCGTGGGCGTGACGGCGATGAACACAGCACCGATGGCGACCTGCAGCATCAGAAGTGCTGCACCGACGCGCACCAGCCGCGGCACGGTCCAATTGCGCCAGAGATAGAGAACCGATCCGGTGATTGCGTAGATCAGCAGAATATCGCCGGGGTAGAACAGGCAACCATGGATCAGGCCCAGCAGGGCAAGGCCGATCATCCGGTTCCTGTAGAGCCGGCGGAAGGGCAGGGCGCGGCGTTCGGCAGACTGGATCTGAAAAGCCAGCCCGACGCCGAACATGAACGAGAAGAGCCCATAGGTCTTCAGATAGGCGAGCCCGTTCACCAGCCAGATCGCCGGCGTGTCGAGCGGCCCCTGGTGCGTCGCGCCGAAGAAACCGTCAGAAATGGGAAACGCGATAAACTGGACGTTGACCACCACGATTCCGAAAAGCGCCACGAGGCGGAGATAGTCCGGCATCAGCGCGCGGTCGGACTGCGGGGACGGCCCGGGAACGGTTTCTGTATTGCCCGATGAAGTCATGCACTCGTGTCCGAACTGGCAGTGGGGCCGGAAATCGCCATGGGGCGGGCAGTGAGATATGCCGAAACCTGGCTCGTCGGGACGGTCAGGGCTCGCCGGAACCGCCATGATGGTCTGGCTGCGCGTGAGCGTGGCGGTTCGGTCGGGCGTCCCCCACTCTAGCGCGATTGCAAGGATCCGATCGATGTCGGCGTTCAACTAGCCTATTGTATAATCGTGGGGTAGCCTGGATCTTCTTGTCCGTGCAGATGCCCTGCCGATCCGGACCGGCATGTCGGGCCGTCGAACGAGGGCCGTCGAACGAGGGCCGTCGAACGAGGGCCGTCGAACGAGGGCGGTCGAACGAGGGCGGTCGACGCTCTACCAAAAGTATGCAGAACCAGATATATACTCTAATATCAGTCGATAGTCGCTCCCTGCCCCGAGTCTGAGGATCACCTATGCCGGACGTCGGCCTCCGACCGGCGCGCGCATCCCGCCCTTCGCGGCCACTGCACGGCCATCTCTCCGTCGGAAGGGGCTCCCTGATCTGGGAGGCGGCGGCGGCGGACAAGCCAAGCCTGCGGCCGACCGCTGCCGCGCTGTCCTATTGGAGTGGCCTGGCTGTGGGCGGGCGCATTCCGGAACGCCGCGCCATCGAACCCTGGCACATCGCCGGCCTGTTGCCGATGACGTTCTTTGCCCGTCGCACACCGCCGGACGGAGGCTGGCGGTACACGCTGATGGGCGGTTGTCTGGAGGCGATCGTCGGTGGGGGATGCACCAAACGACCCCTGCGACAGGTCTACCCCGGCCGGCGCACCGCTGGGGGCTTCTGCCGGCTGTTCACCGCCGTGGCCGCGGAACGGCGGGCCCGGGTGACCTGCGCCCATGTACGTACCGTCGGAGACATGCCCCTGGACGTGCCGCACCGGTTCAAATTCGAAGTCGTGCACATGCCGGTCCTGGATCGCAGCGGCAGCGTCATTATCTTCGGCACATGTGCTTTCGACCAGCCGGTGCAGGCATTCGCGGTCAATCCAAGCGCCCTTTGACCGGCATTGGTGTCCGGCGGTGTTGCGCGCTCGCCCTGGCGGTTCTGCTGCCGCTGCTGGCGGCCCGGCCGCTGCCGGCACAGAACGAGCCCGACTTCAGGTCCGCGGCACCGCTCCTCGACGAGGTGGCAACGCTTGTAGAACGGCATGTGTTTGCCGATGCCGTGGCCGACCGGGCGGTCCAGGCCCACGCCGCAGCGGCGGCCGGGCTGCCTGCCGCACCGGACGATGCCGCCGTCGATCGCGCGATCGACGCGTTCGTGGCCGAACTCGGCGTATCGCATCTCGCCCGCTTCGAACCTCACCAGGTCGCCTATTACGAGCTGCTGGACATCTTCTCCGATGTCGGGTTCACGGAGCTGATCCGCCGCGTATTCCCCCGCGGCGTCGTCTATGACGGCATCGGCATTCGCCTTGGCAACGACGCCGACGGATTGGGGCCGGTGATCACCGACGTCTACGACGGCGGCCCGGGCGATCGGTCGGGCCTGCTGGCGGGCGAGCGGCTGCTGAGCGTGCGGGGGGCCGCGGCGACGCCGGTGGAGGCGTTTCTGGGGCAAGCCGGCGAGACGGTGCCCCTGGAAGTGCGCGGGCTGGACGGCGGGGTCCGCGACGTCCCCGTTACCGTCGAGACCATTCGGCCCAGCCGGCTGTTCCGGGAGTCCATCGCCGCCAGCGCCCGAATCCTGCCCCACGATGTGGGATATGACCTGGGCTACCTGCGCATCCTGTCTTGGGCTGGTCCCCGGATGCACGCCGCCGTCGCCGAGACGGTGGGTCCCGAAGGTCCGCTGGCCGATGCGGACGGCCTGATCCTGGATCTGCGCCGGGGATGGGGCGGTGCCCGGCCCAGCTACACCGACCTGTTCTTCAGTGCCGCGCCACCGACCACCGCGATTGCCCGTGACGGGACGCGGGCCGTCACGCCCAGGCGCTGGAACCGCCCTTTGGTGGTTCTGATCGGCCCCGGCACCCGCAGCGGCAAGGAGATCGTCGCCTACGGATTGCAGCAGGTCGGCGTGCCGCTAGTCGGCGCGCGCACCGCAGGTGCCGTCCTGGCGGCCCGGCCGTTTCTGCTATCCGACGACAGCCTGTTGCTGATCCCTGTCCAGGATGTGGTCGTCGACGGCCGCCGCCTGGAGGGCGTGGGCGTGGAGCCCGATGTCCCGGTGGACCCGGGACCTCCCGGCGAGGACCGGCAGCTGGACGCTGCCGTCGAGATCCTCGCCCGGATGATCGCCGAGGGAGCTGAACCCCTTTAGCTTGCGGCCTGCTCGTCGCCGTCTTCGGCGTTGGCGGTCAGATCGGCGCCGGTCTCCTGGTCCACCTGCTTCATCGACAGGCGCACCTTGCCGCGGTCGTCGAAGCCCAGGACCTTGACCTTCACCTGGTCGCCCATCGAGACGACGTCGGCCACCTTGCCGACCCGGCGGGGCGCCAGTTCGGAGATGTGCACCAGGCCGTCGCGCGACCCCAGGAAGTTCACGAAGGCGCCGAAGTCGACCACTTTGACTACCTTGCCGGTGTAGATCACGCCGACTTCCGGTTCGGCGACGATGCCGCGAATCCACTGGATCGCGGCTTCCGCCGCGTTACCGTCGACCGCCGCAACCTTGATCGTGCCGTCATCGTCGATATCGACCTTGGCGCCCGTGGTTTCGGTAATCTCACGGATCACCTTGCCGCCGGAACCGATCACATCGCGGATCTTCTCCTTGGCAATGCTGAACTGGGTGATCCGCGGGGCGTGCTGGTTGACCTCGTCCCGGGCGTCGCCAATGGCCTTGGCCATCTCGCCCAGAATATGGAACCGGCCATCCTTGGCCTGATCCAGGGCGATGCGCATGATCTCCTCGGTGATCGAGGTGATCTTGATGTCCATCTGCAGCGAGGTGACACCCTTGTCGGTGCCGGCGACCTTGAAGTCCATGTCGCCCAGATGGTCCTCGTCGCCCAGGATATCGGTCAGGACGGCGAAGCGGTCGTCTTCCTTGATCAGGCCCATGGCGATGCCGGCGACCGGCCGCTCCAGGGGCACACCGGCATCCATCAGCGACAGGCTGGTGCCGCACACCGTGGCCATCGACGACGAGCCGTTGGATTCGGTGATCTCGGAAACGACGCGGATCGTGTAGGGGAAATTGTCCTTGGGCGGCAACAGCGGGTGCACCGCGCGCCAGGCCAGCTTGCCGTGGCCGATCTCGCGACGGCCCGGGCTGCCGATCCGTCCCGTCTCGCCGACGGAAAACGGCGGGAAGTTGTAGTGCAGCATGAACGGCTCGCGGTACTCGCCGACCAGCGCATCGATGATCTGCTCGTCCTGGCCGGTCCCCAGCGTGGTCACCACCAGCGCCTGGGTCTCACCACGGGTGAACAGCGCCGAACCGTGCGCCCGGTTCAGCACACCGACTTCGGCGACGATCGGACGAACGGTCTTGGTGTCGCGGCCGTCGATGCGCGACCCGGTATCCAGGATCTGACCCCGGACGACATCGCTCTCCATGTCGTGGAAGGCGCCGGGTGCCAGCGCCAGCTCCTCGGCATCGTCACCGATGGCGGCGATCGCCCGGGCGCGCACCGCGTCGACGGCGGCGTAGCGTTCCTGCTTGACGGCGATCTTGTAGGCTTCGCCCAGGTCGCCGGCGAACGGCGCCAGCTTCCCTTTGACCGCCTCCAGGGCGGCGGGCGGTTCGGGCAGGTCCCAGGGCTCCTTGGCGCACATTTCCGCCAGGTCGATGATCGCGTCGATCACCGGCTGCATGTTCTTGTGGCCGAAGGTGACGGCGCCCAGCATGACGTCTTCGCCCAGTTCCTGGGCTTCCGATTCGACCATCAGCACGCCTTCCTGGGTGCCGGCGACCACCAGGTCCAGGCTGCTGTCGTCCATCTGCTGCATCAGCGGGTTCAGGACATACTCGCCGTTGATGTATGCCACCCGGGCCGCGCCCACCGGGCCCAGGAACGGCATCCCGGAGATGGTCAGCGCCGCCGACGCCGCCACCATCGAGACGATGTCGGGGTCGTTCTCCAGATCGTGGCTCAGAACGGTACAGATGATCTGCACTTCGTTCTTGAAATCGTCGTGGAACAGCGGCCGGATCGGCCGGTCGATCAGGCGGCTGGTCAGCGTCTCACGCTCGCTGGGCCGGCCCTCGCGCTTGAAAAAGCCGCCGGGGATCTTGCCGGCGGCGAACGTCTTTTCCTGGTAGTGCACGGTCAGCGGAAAGAAATCCTGGCCCGGCTTGGCGGTGCGGACACCGACTGCGGTGGCCATGACGATGGTTCCGCCATAGCTGGCGATCACCGCGCCGTCGGCCTGGCGGGCGATCTTGCCGGTCTCCAGGACCAGGCTTCGCCCACCCCATTCAATTTCCTTGCGGTATACGTTGAACATTCGGTCAACCCCTATTCGGCGCCGCGCCCGGTCCCCCATCGGGGTCGGGCGGCTGGACGCGTTCCTGTTTTTCTCGGATGCGGTGTTCCGACGGGCCGGTCGCCCCATGCGGCCGGCTTCCCGCTGCCCCGTTCCGGGGTCAGCGCCGCAGACCCAACCGCTGCACGATCTGCTTGTAGCGCCCCTGGTCCTTCCGCTTGACGTAGTCAAGCAGACGACGACGGCGGCCAACCATCATCAGCAGGCCGCGGCGCGAATGGAAGTCCTTCTTGTGGGTCTTCAGGTGCTCGGTCAGGTTGGCGATGCGTTCCGACAGCACCGCGATCTGCACTTCCGGCGATCCGGTATCGCCTTCTTTCGACCCATATTCACCAATCAGCGCGGTCTTGCGCTCCTGAGTGATCGACATCGTCCAGCTCCTTCATCTCAAAGGTTCAGGACGCGCACCGGTCTGAGCTCAATCCCACTCAGCCGAACAATCGCCACGGGCGTTCCATCAAGCTTGGCGAGCATCAGGGCTTCGCCGCCTTCACCGATCGCCTTGCCCAGCTCTTCCAGCCTTTCGCGCTGGGAGCGACGGAGCAGGGCGACCGTTTGACCGCATCGCAGCCGGTGCGCTTCCGCATCCGACAAGGCCACCGCCGGGATGTCGTCCAGCGGGGTCTCGACCGGGAGAAGCGCATCATCGATCCGCCCCGCCTCGGCAAGCGCGGATAACTGCTCCCAGCCTGTCGAGGCGTCAAGGGAAAACGCGCCGACCTGCAGGCGGCGCAACGCCGACATGTGCCCCACGGTCCCCAGTGCCAGCGCAATGTCCCGGGCCAGCGCCCGCATATACGCACCCTTGCCGGACCGGCATTCGAACTCGGCATGGTCCGCATCCGGCGACGATACGACCCGCAGGGCGTCGATGCGAACCTGGCGCGGCGGCAGATCGACGGTGGTGCCTTCGCGGGCCAGGTCGTAAGCGCGCTCGCCCTGGACCTTGATCGCGGAATAGATGGGCGGAACCTGCTCCAGCTCGCCGTGGAAGCGGGGCAGAACCGCGTCGATGTCGGTAACGTCCGGCCGGACGGGGCTGGTTTCGGTGACCCGGCCTTCCGCGTCCTCGGTATCGCGCGCTTCGCCCCAGCGGATAGTGAAGCGGTACAGCTTGCTGGCATCCTGGGTATGGGCCACCGTCTTCGTCGCCTCGCCGAAGGCGATCGGCAGGATCCCGGACGCCAGAGGATCCAGCGTGCCGGCATGGCCTGCCTTGGCGGCGTCGAACAATCGCTTGGCCTTGCCGACCGCATCCGTCGACGTCATGCCGACGGGCTTGTCCAGGCACAGCCAGCCATTGACGGCACGGCCGCGGCGCTTACGGGCCATCGTCGCGACCCTCCGGCGGGTCGTCGGTGTCGGCCTCCCGCGCCGGCAGATCCCGCTGCACCCGCTCGTCGGCCAGCAGCCTGTCGATCCTGGCACCCGCCTCGAACGAGGTGTCGGCCCGGAAAACGAGCTGGGGCACGTATTTCAGCCGGACCGAACCGGCGACCTGATTGCGCAGATAGGGCGCCGCGCGCTTCAACGCCGCCAGAACCTCGTCGATCAGGGCGCCGCCCAGCGGCATCACATAGGCGGCTGCGGTGCGCAGGTCCGGGCTCATCCGCACTTCGGTGACGGTGATCGACACGTCGTGCAAGCCGGGGTCCCGCAGGTCTCCGCGATTCAGGATGCGCGACAGGGCATGGCGCAGCTCCTCGCCGACCCGAAGCTGGCGTTGGCTCGGCGCCTTCGATGGATGTGCTGTCATTTCGGCATTCCTTCGTCGCCCGGGCCTCAATGGCCCCGGGCAGCCGCCCATGACCGCGATGCCCGACACGGACGGCCGGGGCGGCGTCGACGGACCGGCGCTCGGACCGGTTGCGACGCTTGTTGCCTTTCCGGCAGGCCGTGAGGGTGGGCCGCGCTAGAGTTGCGGCGCCACCTCTTCCAGCTCGAACGCCTCGATCACGTCGCCGTCGCGAATGTCGTCGTAGTTTTCGAACGCCATGCCGCATTCGTACCCGTGCTGGACCTCGCGCACCTCGTCCTTGAACCGCTTCAGCGTCTTCAGCGTGCCGGTATGGATGACGACGTTGTCGCGCAGCAGCCGGACACCGGAGCCCCGGCGGACGATACCGTCGGTGATGTAGCAGCCGGCCACCTTGCCCACCTTGGTGATGTTGAACACCTGGCGGATCTCGGCGTTGCCGATGATGTTCTCCCGCGTCTTCGGCGTCATCAGGCCGAGCACGGCATCCCTGGCGTCGTCGATCACATCGTAGATCACGCTGTAGTAGCGGATCTCGATGCCGTCGCGGCGGGCCATCTCCCGCGCCTGCGGATTGGCGCGGACGTTGAACCCGATGATCATGGCGCCGGTGGCGTTGGCCAGGGTCACGTCGGAT
>JANQIU010000165.1 GCA_028281985.1 Alphaproteobacteria bacterium
TTCGATGGCCGCGCAGGTCCGCGCCGCCAGCGTGTCCATGATGTGCCCGCAACTGGTGTGGCTGAGCAGCGTCGGCTGCGACGAGAGCAGCACGTCCCACGAGAAGTCGCCGCGGCGCACGTCCGGCACGAGGACCAGGATCAGCGCCAGCCAAACCACCGTGCCACTGCCCCAAAAGTACCAGAAGGACCGTCGCGCAATCATCGGCCTTCGCATCCGTCTGCTGGTGTGTGTGCCGTCACCGAATCGAACACCTCTACGGTGTTCACGGTCGGCCATTTCATTGAATCACAAGCTGGTTAACAAATGATGAGGCAAGTCGACGGCAAAAAGCGAAGTATTAACATAAGCTCAAGTACTACCCGTTGTTGACCCAGTCGCCTCCAATGCCGCCCTTGCGACGGTTGACACTTCGCCGCGGAACCAGGCGTGCAATGGCGATCGCTCCACGCGAGCGGGCCAGACGAGCTGCGTGACCCAAGGTGAAAGGTCTACCGGCGGTTCGACGACGGCGCACCCCATGGGCGGCCCCAGATGTTCCGCAACACGCTTGGGCAGCGTCGCCACGCAGTCGGTGGCCCCGACGATGACCGGCACGACCAGGAAGTTGGGTAAGGTCAGCGCAATCTGCCGGCGCAGGCCCAGCACAGACAGCGCGGCGTCGACCGCACCGACCGCATCGTCGCGTAGCGAGGTCAGGATGTGCGGCAGGCCGGCAAACCGCTCGGCGGTCCAGCGCCCGCGCAGCGCCGGGTGGTCGGCCCGCAGCAGGCTCATATAGCAATCGGTGAACAACGGCTGACCGAACAGCCGCTGGGGCAACCGATCGAAGATGCCGAGCGCGAAATCGTAGACGCCGCTGTCCAGATCGGCGCACACCGTGTCGCGGTTCATGGGCCGCAGCCGCAGGTCAATACCGGGCGCGCGTTCCCTGAGCCGCAGGACCAGCCCGGGCAGGACCGCCATTTGAACGGCATCGCTTGCCGCCAACCGGATCGTCGCCTGCGCGCGGGACGGCTCGAACGGAGTCTCACGACCAAGTGAAGACCGGATCCTGTCCAGGGCGTGACCGATCGGTTCGGCCAATGCCAGGGCACGGGGGGTCGGCTGCATGCCCCCGGTCGATCGCACCAGCAGCGGATCGTCGAACAGATGCCGCAATCGGGCTAAGGCATTGCTCATAGAGGGTTGTGCGAGCCCGATGCGGGCCGCGGCGCGGGTCACGTTGCGTTCAGCCATCAGTGCTTCGAAGGCGACCAGCAGGTTCAGGTCGACCCCGGCCAGGTTCGTCATCCGCTTCTCCACGCGCTCACCATTCACCGTATCAATAGTCGCTAGAGGAAACATCCATTTCCCGACGGCCGCGGCGGAGCCCAACTCGGGCGGACGCAATCGACCGTGGCGATGGTGTAACGGCCATCAAACAGAAGGAATTGGCAAATGGCCCTGCAAGACAAGCTGGATGCGTACAAGGCCGAGTTCGTGAACCGGGTCCCGGAAAGCAAACAGGCGGTGATGCGCCAGGCCACGGAAAGCCTGCGCAACTCGGGCATCCTGGACGGCACCATCAAGGTCGGGGACAAGCTGCCGGCCTTCAACCTCGTCAACCAGGACGGCACTTCGGTCTCAAGCGCGGATCTGCTGGCGCAGGGGCCGCTGGTGATCAGCTTCTTCCGGGGCGTCTGGTGCCCCTACTGCAACATCGAGTTGCAGTCCCTCGAAGAATGGGCGGAAGCGTTTCGCGAGGCCGGGGCGCATCTTGTGACCATCGCGCCGCAGCAGGCCACGTCGGCCCGCAAGACCCGGGACAACAACTCCCTGTCGTTCGACGTGCTGATCGACCAGGGCAACGCCTATGCCCGCTCGCTTGGCCTCGCCTTCAGCCTGCCGGAGGACTTGCGCGCCGTCTATCTGGGCTTTGGCATCGATCTGCCGGAACACAATGGTGACGATAGCTGGACCCTGCCGATGCCCGCCCGTCTGGTCGTCGACCGGACCGGCACGGTCATCTACGCCGACATCACGCCCGACTACACGGTAAGGCCCGACCCCAGCGAAACTCTGGCAGCGGTTCGTCAGGTCAAGGCGGCCGCCTGAGGTCCAGCCGATCGCATCCGGCGGGAGCCTCCCGACCCGCCGCAAGCCGGCCGCCGCTCTCCTCACGCAGGAGGGCGGCGGTTTACTTCCGCTTCAGGGGTCGGTCGATCGACGAATCAACGGCCCGCAGCGACCAATGCCGGGGGCGTCGTCTGCTGGGTCCGGGTTTGCTGACGCCAACGTGCCAGCGTCTCCACGACGAAGTCCGTGTCGGCCTGGTCGTGCCGCCACGCCTCGGAAAACGGCGCCGTGGCGCTGCGGGGCTGGTGTTCGGGCTCCAGATAGTCGAAACGGATGCGCATCGGCACCGTCACCGCTTCGCCGACGACCACGGCCTCCTGACTGCGCAGCGCCGGAAGGGCGGCGATAAGACCAAGACCGCTCTCCGGCAGCGCCCGGCGCAGGAAGGCCTGATCGGCCTCGTTGCTCATCCGCAAGGCGAACAGCGTGTTGCACTGGCTGAGGATGGTTTCCGACAGTTCCGACGGCCGCTGGGTAACCAGGCCCAGGGAAACCCCATACTTCCGGCCTTCCTTGGCGATGCGGGCGATAGCCTCTCGGGTCGGCTGAAAGCCGGCGGATTGTTCTCGCGGGATATAGCGGTGCGCTTCCTCGCAGACCATCAGCAGCGGCACCGACCGTGCCCGGGGCGCCCAGACCGCGAAATCGAAAATGGTCCGGCTGAGCAGCGACACCACGACATCGACGATCTCACCCGGCACGCCGGACAAGTCGACGATGGTGATCGGCCGGCCAGCCACCGGGATCCGCAGGATCCGCGACAGCACCGACGCCATGGTGTCGCGGACGACGATGCCGGCGAACATGAAGGCGTAGCGCGGGTCGTGCCGTAACGTCTCCATCCGGGCCAGCAGCCGCAGATACGGCCTTGCCCCCTCCGGATTGTCCAATCGCACCAAGTCGGTGGCGATGATCTTCTGCAGCCGATGCAGTTGGTATGGGACCGGCGTGTCGACGGTGATGCCCGTGTCGTCGCCATGCTCCCCGGCAAACTCGCGCCGGGCCTGCAGGATGGCCTCACGCAGGATCGATTGTTCGGAATCGCGGGCGTTGGGATCCGCGGAACAGAACACTGCCACCGACTCGGCGAAGTTCATCATCCAGTAGGGAAGGTGGAGCGTTTCCGGCGTGATGACTTCGGCCAGATCCCCGAAGGCCCGCGAATACTCGTTATGCGGATCGAGCAGCAGCACATGCCCGTTGGCGTGGCTTTCCAGCAGCGACTTCAGGATCAGCACCACCGAACAGGATTTGCCCGAGCCCGTCGTCCCCAGCACCGCGAAGTGCTTGCCAAGCAAGCCGTCGACCGCCAGGAACGCCGGGATCGGCTCGCCCTGATTCAGCGTGCCGACGCGCACGCTCGACGCCCCGGTCTTGGCGTAGACGCAGCGCATCTCGGTGGCCGAAACCTCCCATATCGGCGCCCCAAGCGGCGGGTGCTCCGACACGCCGCGGTCGAACCGCCAGTCGGGTCCGCGGTGGCCCGCCGGACCTTCGCCGAACAGATCGATTTCGACGATGCACCGGTCGACGCCCCGGGGCGGACGGGAGGGAGCTTCGATCGACAGGCTCGCCACCATGCCGACGCACAGCATGCCGCCGGCGGGGATCTTGACCAGCGCCCCGATGCGCAGATCCTTGACGTCGCCCGGCGCGTCGTGCGGGCCATGGGACAAGACCGCGGAGACTTTCGAGCCGGCGACGGCGACCACATAACCGATCGGCGGCGGGGGAGTGGCGGTGTCCACAATGGCGGTTCCGGATCTGACCCAGGATCGTGCGAAACGGGATAGGGGCACGAGGGCGCCTTTCCATCCACCGAACCACCCTAGCAGCACCGTCTGAACAGAGGGTTTACGCTCGGGTAAGCACGTCAACGGACATGCGCCCCGGGGTCGCTCCCGCCCGACATCGACGCGGAATTGCCTCGGGTATGGCCATTGGGATAAACACTTTCGGCGTACGACACCCCATACCCGTTCCGGAAAGGGACCGTCGATGCCTGCAACCGCCCGCCCGCGCCGCTCCATCCTCTACATGCCGGGGTCCAACACCCGGGCGATGGAGAAGGGAAAGTCGATCCCCGCCGACGGGCTGATCATGGACCTGGAGGATGCGACGGCCCCGGATGCCAAGGAAACGGCCCGCGGCCTGGTCGCGGAGACGGTGCGCCAGGGTGGTTACGGAAAGCGGGAAGTCTTCATCCGGGTGAACGCGTTGGAGACCCGCTGGGGCTACGACGACTTGGCCGCCGCCGCCGACACCGGTGCCGATGCCGTCCTGCTGCCCAAGGTCGAAAGCGGCGACATGGTCCGCAAGGCCGAACAGATCCTGGTCGACCACGGCGCACCGGACGCCATGGCGATCTGGTGCATGATGGAAACGCCGATGGGGATCCTGAAGGCCGAGGAGATCGCCTCTTCGACGCCGCGGATGGGCGGTTTCGTAATGGGCACATCCGATCTGGCCAAGGATCTGCACGCCGCCCACACGCCGATGCGCCTGCCGATGCTGACCTCGCTGTCCTGGTGCCTGTTGGCGGCGCGCGCCTATCGCCTGGCCGTGGTCGACGGCGTCTACCTGGACCTGGCCGACGACGAGGGCTTCACCGCCTCGTGCAAGCAGGGGGCAGAACTGGGGTTCGACGGCAAGACCCTGATCCATCCCAAGACGGTCGCTGCCGCTAACCGCGCCTTTGCGCCGACGCCCGATCAGATCGACTACTCCCGCCGGATCATCGCCGCCCATGCCGAAGCGGCGGCGGCCGGAAAAGGCGTGGTGGTGGTCGACGGCCGCCTGGTGGAAAACCTGCACGTGGTCAACGCCCGCCGTCTGGTCGCCCTGGCCGATGCGATCGACGAGATGGACCCGGAGGCCGCGTCCGCTGCCTGATGCCGGCCACAGGTCGCGGTGGCGCATGGCTGCCGCATCCCAGGCGCATGGGATTTGCATCGCAATTCCACGCCTTGTTGACGCGGATCAACGCACTGCGACCGCACTGCCTGCTACGGCGTTGATACGGCATGCAGCACAGATCTATCGTATGTTCCCAATCGTCGAGGATCTGGCCGCAGTCGGGACCCCTCGTCTTTCTGCTCGAACCCGCGTGACATTTCCGAGGAGGGCATAATGGCCACGACAGAACGGCCGATGACACCGCACATACTGATCTATCGTTGGGAGATCACCATGATCCTCTCGACGTTGCACCGGATGACCGGGATTTGCCTGTGCGGCGGCACGATCCTGTTGGTGTTCTGGCTGGCCTGCGCCGCGCTGGGCCCCGGCGCCTTCGCAGTGGCGGAAATCATCCTCGGGCACTGGCTTGGGCAATTAGCCCTGTGGTTCTTCACCTGGTGCCTGTTCTACCACATGTTCAATGGCATCCGGCACATGGCGTGGGATATCGGATACGGGTTCGAGATCCAGACGCTGCGCATCACCGGCTGGCTGGTCTACCTCGCCGCCGGCGGCGCCACGGTGTTCGCGGTGCTGCTCGGCTACTGGTGGCTGGGCTGGCTGTTCTGAGACCTGGAGAGACGGAAGGACCTGTCATGACGACGCTACGATCACCCCTCTCCCGGGCCCGGAACCATGGGTCGGCGCGCTCCGGCGCCCATCATTGGTGGATGCAGAAGCTGACGGCCGCCGCGCTGATCCCCTTGGGCGTACTGCTGGCCGCCCTGTTGATCTTCCTGCTCGGCTCGGACCACCAGACGGTTGTCGTCTGGGTGGGCAACCCGATCGTCGCCGCGCTGATGATGCTGTTTGTCGGCGTGGCATTGTACCACGCGGTGCTGGGCATGCAGGTCGTCTACGAAGACTATATCCACAACAAGTGGATCAAGATCTTCCTGGACGTCGGGACCAAGTTCTTCGGCTTCCTGCTGGGCGCCATCGCCCTGTTCTCTCTGGTCCGTTTGGCATTCCTATCGGCGTAAGGATCGGTAACCACCATGAAGTCCTACGAGATCATCGACCACACCTACGACGTCGTCGTCGTCGGTGCGGGTGGGGCCGGCCTGCGCGCCACTTTCGGCATGGCCGAACAGGGCCTGACCACGGCCTGCGTCACCAAGGTGTTCCCCACCCGCAGTCACACCGTGGCCGCCCAGGGCGGCGTCTCGGCGGCGTTGGGCAACATGGGCGAAGACGACTGGCGCTTCCACATGTACGACACCGTCAAGGGGTCGGACTGGCTGGGCGACCAGGACGCCATCGAATACATGTGCCGCGAGGCCGCACCGGCGATCATCGAGCTGGAGCACTACGGCCTGCCGTTCAGCCGCACGCCGGAAGGCAAGATCTACCAGCGCGCGTTCGGCGGCATGACCACCCATTTCGGCAAGGGCCAGGCCTACCGCACCTGTGCGGCGGCGGACCGCACCGGCCACGCGATGCTGCACACCCTCTACCAGCAGGCGCTGAAGCATAAGGCCGAGTTCTTCATCGAATACATCGCCCTCGACCTGATCATGGAAGACGGCGAATGCCGCGGCGTGATGTGCTGGAACCTGGACGACGGCACGATTCACCGGTTCCGCGCGCATCAGGTCGTGCTGGCCACCGGCGGCTATGGCCGCGCCTACTTCTCCTGCACATCGGCCCACACCTGCACCGGCGACGGCAATGCCATGGTCGCCCGGGCCGGCCTGCCGATGCAGGACATGGAGTTCGTGCAGTTCCACCCCACCGGCATCTACGGTGCCGGCTGCCTGATCACCGAAGGCTCGCGCGGCGAAGGCGGCTATCTGACGAACAGCGAGGGCGAACGGTTCATGGAACGCTACGCCCCGTCGGCCAAGGATTTGGCCAGCCGGGACGTGGTCAGCCGGTCGATGACCATCGAGATCCGCGAAGGCCGCGGCGTCGGCCCGCAGAACGACCACATCTACCTGCACCTGGAGCACCTGGACCCGGACCTGCTGGCCGAGCGGCTGCCCGGCATCTCCGAATCGGCGAAGATCTTCGCCGGCGTCGATGTCACCAAGGAGCCGATCCCGGTGCTGCCCACCGTCCACTACAACATGGGCGGTGTGCCGACCAACGTGCACACCGAGGTGGTCAGCCCGACCGCGGACGACCCGAACCGGGTGGTGCCCGGTCTGATGGCCGTCGGCGAAGCGGCCTGCGTGTCGGTGCACGGCGCCAATCGGCTGGGGTCCAACTCGCTTCTGGACCTGGTGGTGTTCGGCCGCGCCGCAGCCCACCGGGCCGGCCACCTGCTGAAGAGCAACGGCCACAGCCACAAGCCGTTGTCCGCCGATGCCGGCGACAACGCCATCGCGCGGCTGGACCGTATCCGCCATGCCCGCCAGGAGATCCGCACCGCCGACCTGCGGCTGGAGATGCAGCGCACGATGCAGAACAACTGCGCCGTCTTCCGCACCGGCGAAGTCCTGGAGGAAGGCGTCAGTCACATGACTAATACATGGGGCAAGATGGGTGGCCTGGGCGTCGAGGACAAAGGCCTGATCTGGAACTCGGACCTGGTGGAAACGCTGGAGCTGGACAACCTGATGTATCAGGCGGTCGCCACCCTGCATTCGGCGGTGAACCGGCAGGAAAGCCGCGGCGCCCACGCCCGCGAAGACTTCTCCGACCGCGACGACGACAACTGGATGAAGCACAGCGTCATCTGGGTGGACGACAAGGGCGAAAGCCGCATCGATTATCGCCCGGTGCACCTGCAGCCGATGACCAACGACGTCCAGTCGTTCCCGCCGAAGGAGCGGGTCTACTAGACCCGCCCCCTTCCGCCGACCCGTTTGCCGCCCTGCGGCGCTTGTTGGAAGCCTGACAGAGGTGAGCTGAGATGGCCGAATTCGTTCTTCCTAGGAACTCCCGCATCAGGAAGGGCAAGACCTTCCCCGCCCCGGCCGGCGCCAAGCGGGTCAAGACCTTCCGCGTCTACCGGTGGGACCCGGAAAGTGGCGAGAATCCGCGCATCGACACCTATGACATCGACCTGGACAATTGCGGGCCGATGGTTCTCGACGCGCTCATCCACATCAAGAACGACATCGACAGCACGCTGACGTTTCGCCGGTCATGCCGGGAAGGCATCTGCGGATCCTGTGCCATGACCATCGACGGCATGAACACGCTGGCCTGCACCAAGCCGATCGACGAGATCCGCGGCAAGGTGAAGGTCTATCCGTTGCCGCATATGCATGTGGTCAAGGATCTGGTCCCCGACCTGAACCACATCTACGCCCAGTACACCTCGATCAAGCCGTGGCTGCAGACCGAAACGGCACCGCCGCCGGATGTGGAACGGCCGCAGAGCCCGGAGGAGCGGGCCAAGCTGGACGGCCTGTATGAGTGCATCCTGTGCTTCTGCTGCTCGACCAGCTGCCCCAGCTACTGGTGGAATGCCGACCGCTATCTGGGCCCGGCGATCCTGCTGCAGGCCTATCGCTGGCTGGCAGACAGCCGCGACGAGGCGACGGGCGAACGCCTCGACGATCTGGAAGATCCGTTCCGGCTCTACCGCTGCCACACGATCATGAACTGCACCAAGACGTGCCCCAAGGGCCTGAACCCAGGCCGGGCCATCGGTGAGATCAAGAAGATGATCATGGCCCGGACGGAATAGGCGGGCAGTTCCCGCCGGTTCTTCTGCGGCCGCGCCGGATCGCGACCGGACAGTTTTGCTGAGTAACAACGTTCAGGGCGCAGTCGCCGGCCGGCGACTGCGCCCTTCGTACATGGTCCGGATCGATCAGCAGAAGAAGAGGTCGTCCACCGAAAGCGATGCGTCGACCACCTTGATGGCGTTGTCTTCGACGTAACCGCCATCCCCGTCCTTGAAGGCGATGATGGTGTCTTTGTCGTCGTTGACGCTCAGGATCTCGACGTCGCTCTTGTCGAACCCTTTGATCACGATCGCGTCGTAGTCGTCTTGGTAGTCGACGATCTTGTCAACGCCGTCACCCTTGGAGAAGTAGAACGTATCGCGTCCATCGCCGCCGGACAGGATATCCCCGGCCGTGAACTCCAGGCTGCTTCCGGATGAGGCGTTGATCTGTTGGTCGGGCCGACTTCCCGTGGTGGCGGTACCAACCACCTGTTCACCGTCTAGATCTCGGACGTCGTAGCCGAGGCTATCCGCGACAGGCCCAATATTGATGACGGCGGCCCAACCCCCTGGGATAGTGACGGTGAAATCCGGCGCCTGATTCGGCCCGTTCAGCGTCCAAGTCACTTCGCCGGCATCTCCGTTGCTTACGCGGAAGATGGCGTCACCATCCAACCGGCCGAGGAAAGTGATCCGTGCACCTTCGGTATCCCGTGCTGGGACGAGCACGAAGTCCTCTGCATCGTCCACGTCAGCGGCAAACACCTGCTCCGTGCCGCCTTTGGTCGACACCCCGAAGGAGCCGCCGGGTTCCAGGCCGAAGCTGCCGTCATCGCCACCGCCGATGATCTTGTCAGACCCTTTGGTGCCGGCGATCACGTCGCTGGTTTCCGAGCCCAGGATGACGCCGCTGCGCACGAAATAGGTAATGTCGTCATTGGCATCGCTGTTGCCGTTCTCGAAAACGATCTTCTCGACGCTCAACAGCCGATCGCGGCCTTCATTGCCCTCCATGTCTTCGATGTTGAGGACACCGCACCAGTTCTTGTCGATGCAGTAATCGTCGATGTTCCCTGAATACACAGCCGTGTCATAGCCACGCCCGCCCAGCAGGAGGTCGTTGCCCTCCCCGCCGATCAACGTGTCATTGCCGAAGCCGCCCAGCAGGATGTCGTTACCGGCACCGCCGGACAAAACGTCATCACCGAACCAGCCGAACATGAGGTCATTCCGCGACGTACCGTTGAGTTCGTCATCACGGAACCCGCCGACGACGAGGGCCATGGCTTTCTCCTTCGTTTAGCCATCAAATTATCAAGCGAGAAACCAGTAGTATTTGATGGAAATTATACTCAACTTCTTTCAGCAATCAATCAAATATTTTATTTAGTCTTCTAGCTAATCGTTTTTTTGATATAAGACTTCACGAATACTTTTACCTTAATTTTCGCATGACTTAGCACGCCGCTCGATCAGCCGCCCTGACCTGCGCCACCGACAAGGGATGACACATCTCGCTTACCCACGAGATGACCGGATAGGCGAGCCGAGGCGACGCCGGTTCGCTGCCTGGGTTCAGCGATGCCTGCATGGGAAGCCCGGTCGGTTGGAGGATCCTCTCCTCGGTTCATCTGTCGAACCGGCCTTCAGACTTGGCCGACTGGAGACTGGCCGCGGGCGAAGGAAAGGGCGACCGACGGGCCGCCCTTCACCTTGCAACGCCTGCTACCCTCGAGAAGGCTTTGTCCGTCGCCAACCCGAGGGCGGGGAAAACTACCGAAGGATCACTGGAACAGCAGATCGTCGCTGCCCAGGGAGACGGTGTCCTCGAAGGTGACACGGCTGTCGCCGTTGAACACCAGCGTCAGGTCGCCGTTCGCGGCCAGAACGACACCCGAGCCGTCGTCATCGGCGGCATTGATGACGTTGTCGCCGTTGGTGTCGAAATCGGCAAACTCCAGTCCGAACGCCACCGAGAATACGGCGACGTCGTTACCGGCATCGTCGAAATCGGTGATCGTGTCGTTGCCGAAGCTCTCGCCTTCGAAGTGGAAGATGTCGCTGTTGGCACCGCCGGTCAGGGTGTCGTTGCCGTCGCCGCCATCGACCGTGTCGTTGCCCGACCCGCCATCGACCGTGTCGTTGCCAATGCCGCCGTTCAGCATGTCGTCGCCGCCATTGCCGAACAGATCGTCGTTGTTGGCACCGCCATTGATCACATCGGCCTGACTAGACCCTTGGATCGTGTCGTTGCCGCCGAGACCGTTGATCTCCGTGACATCGAACACGTTGCCGATCCCGGAGAAGTCGAGGCTGTTGTTGCCGCTGGTCCCCTGGACGACCTCGTTGCTGCCGTTGAAGTTCTCCACCGAGGTGGCGGAGAAGGACTTGAACGTCACCGCGCCGCTGTCATCGGCGACCTTGATGGTGTCGTTGTTGTCGCCACCGTCGAAGCTGTCTTCTTCGGCCTCGGCGTCGCGGATGATGAAGGTGTCGTTGTTGCCGCCACCA
>JANQIU010000214.1 GCA_028281985.1 Alphaproteobacteria bacterium
ACGCCATTCGCGAAGCCATCGACGCCGTCACGCCAAACGACGCCCGCAGCTACTTCACCGCATGTGGCTATGAACCGGAATAAAGAGAATCCGCTCTAGAAAGGCTCCTCGCAAACTCAACCGGACCGTTCAGCCGGCCGCCGGCACCCAGGCCGTTACCGCGAACATCGCCCGGGTTTCCGTTGCCGCCACCGAAACCGGCCATGCTGCCGCGGAGGTCCTTCAGGCTTACGGGCGGCTTTCCGGCCAGGCCGAACGGCTGCGGTCGGAGGTGGACGGCTTCCTGGCGGCGATCCACAAAGTGGTCCGATCTGCCGCTAGCTTATCTGTCCTTGCCCGCAAATCGTTGCCGGACCGTCGATGCTCTGTGACAGTGTCGTCACGGATGCGCCATATTGCGCGCAGAACGTTGACGATATGCGCGGCACCGGCCGTTGTCGGTCGATATGCCGGGGACACAGCGGTGACCGGGGAGACAGCATTTGGCACAGACCATCGCGTTGGTGGACGACGACCGGAACATCCTGACCTCCGTGTCGATGGCGTTGGAAGCGGAAGGCTTCGAAGTGCGCACCTATGCCGACGGCGATGAGGCGTATCGCGGCTTGTCGACCCGGTCGGTGGACCTGGCCATTCTGGACATCAAGATGCCGCGGATGGACGGCATGGAGTTGCTGCAGCGGCTGCGGCAGAAAAGCGCCATGCCCGTGATCTTCCTGACTTCGAAGGACGACGAGGTCGACGAGCTGCTCGGCCTGCGCATGGGGGCCGACGACTACATCAAGAAACCGTTCTCGCAACGCCTGCTGATCGAGCGCATTCGCGCCTTGCTGCGGCGCGAGGCACTCGCCCAGGGCACGGAGGAGGCGGCCGCCGATCCCAACGCGGTGGTCCAGCGCGGTGATCTGGTTCTCGATTCCAACCGTCATGCCTGCGCTTGGGGCGGGCGACCGATCGAGTTGACGGTCACGGAATTCCTGCTGGTCAAGGCGCTGGCCGTGCGCCCGGGACACGTGAAGAGCCGCGACCAGCTGATGGATGCTGCCTATGGGGAGCACATCTACGTCGACGACCGGACCATCGACAGCCACATCAAGCGCATCCGAAAGAAGTTCAAGGCCGTGGACGAGCGGTTCTCGCAGATCGAAACCTTGTATGGCGTCGGCTACCGGTACAAGGAGGCCTGAGGCGCCGGGTAATCGATGGGGCGTATTGCGGATACGCCATTCGGTCCGAAAAAGGACCGCGATGGCTTGGACAGCCGGCGATCGCCCGAGCCGGCGGGTACGCGTGCGCCCGGCCGCCAGACGCCGTCCCTGAGCCGGACCGCCAAGGCGCCGGCGGCGGCACCGGCGCCCCCGCCACCGGTCGCCGATGCGACACCCAAGCCGACGCCGCAACCCTCGGCAAGTCGCCGGCGTAGCGGCCGCTTCGTGCTGTCGAAGCTGACGGCACGGGTGCTGGCGATCAACATGCTGGCCCTGATCCTTCTGGTCGGGGGGCTGCTTTATCTCGGTCGGTACGAAGACCGCCTGATCGCGGCGGAAGCGGACTCCATGCGCACGGAGGCGCTGATCTTTGCCGGATCGCTTGCGGAAGGGGCCGCCGTCGATCTGCTGGACGGCCAGTACGCGCTGGATCCCGAGCTGGCGCGCCAGATGGTCCGCCGGCTCTATGAGACGACGGATGCCCGGACCCGGCTGTTCGACTTCTATGGCAATCTCGTCGTCGACAGCCGGGTAATCGGGGGACCGGGCGGCGAGATCGAGGTGGTTCCGTTGCCGCCGCCGGAAACCCACGGATGGCTCCGGCGGACCTTCGATTCCGCCTATGACTGGGTGACGGGGCTGTTCCCCGAAGCCCGTAGCGGGCCTTTCTACAACGAACGGCCGCAGCAGCGGGCGGACGACTATGCGGTGGTGGTGCGGGCCCTGGCCGGGGATACCGCGGTCCAGGTCTGGTCGACGGCCGATGCCGGCCAGATCATCGGCATCGCTGTGCCGGTCCAGCGGTTGCGCGTGGTGCTGGGCGCCGTTCTCGTGACCAAGGACACGGACGCGGTTCAGGCGGCGCTCCAATCCGTGCGCGAGGACATTCTGACCGTTTCCGCTGCTGTACTGGCGATCACCGTGCTGTTGTCGCTCTACCTGGCGGGGACCATCACCCGCCCGGTCAACCGCCTGGCGGCGGCGGCCGACGCGGTTCGCCGCGGCCACGGGCGCAAGCACCAGATCCCCGATCTGACGAGCCGGCGCGACGAGATCGGCGACCTGTCCGGCGCCATGCGCGACATGATTGCGGCCCTTTGGAACCGGATGGATGCCATCGAGCGCTTCGCCGCGGATGTGGCGCACGAGATCAAGAACCCGCTGACGTCGTTGCGCAGTGCCGTGGAAACGATCCAGCGGGTGCAGGACCCCGAACAGCAGAAACGGCTGCTGTCGATCGTGGTCGAAGACGTCCAGCGGCTGAACCGGCTGATCAGCGATATCTCCGATGCCTCGCGCCTGGATGCGGAACTGTCGCGGGCCGAAGCCGACCCGGTCGACGTCGGCCGCATGCTGGAGATGCTGGCCGATCTCTACGGCGCCAACGACGCCCCGGAAGCGCCCGGCGTGGCCCTGGAGATGCAGGGCACCGAGCCGCTGATCGTTGCCGGACTGGAAGACCGGCTGGTGCAGGTGTTCCGGAACATCATCGCCAACGCCATCAGCTTCTCGCCGCCGGGCGGCGCGATCACCATCCGGGCGCGGCGCCTGCGGCTCGACGGCCGGGCCCATGTCGAGGTCGAGATCGGCGACCAGGGGCCGGGCATTCCGCAGGCCAAGCTGGCGGCGATCTTCGACCGGTTCTATTCCGAACGGCCCAGCGGCGAGAAGTTCGGGACCCATTCCGGGCTGGGGCTCAGCATTTCCAAGCAGATCATCGATGCCCATCGGGGCCAGATCTTTGCCCGGAACCGGGAGGACGGTCCGGGGGCCGTGTTCACCGCGCGAATTCCGTTGATGGGCTGACCGGGGGGCGGACGGCCACGATCATTGGTCAATTCGACAAAGATACGGGTATAATTGGCGTTCTGTTCGACTTGCGGCTTTGTTTCAGACGATTAGAAGAGTAATTAATCGAAAAAGGGTGGGATCCGGGGGAACGATCCTGCAGGGCACTTTGTTGGAGGGCCGCGTGCACGCGATTCGGTGGATGGTCGCTGTCGTCGCCGTCGTTTGGGTAGTCGCCATTGGGTCCGCGGCGCGTGCCCAGTCGGACGCGCCGGTGCTGTTCTTGTCGACCCAGTTCGCCCCGGTCATGGAGGCCGACCGGATCCGCAGCCACGTGCTGGCCGGCTTCGCCGGGGACGTGGATTTCCGTCCGTTCGACAGCGTCGCCGCGGTGCGAGCGCTGTCGGGAGAGAGCGCCCGCACCGGCGTCGTGGGCGGCATCCACGGGGATCTCGTGGTGCTGCATGGCGAAGGCCTGCTGACCGGCCTGCAGAACCTGTTGATGAGTTTGGGCGACCGGCAGTTCCTCGGCAGCCTGATGAGCCTGACATCGACCGGGGACAGCCAGCCCCGCTACATCCCCTGGGCCGAGGCGGTGCACCTGATGGTGGCGCACCGCGACGCCCTGGCGTACCTGCCGGCGGGCAGTTCGTTGGAGGCCCTGACCTATGCGGAACTGATCGCCTGGGGCGAAGCCATGGCGGAAGCCACCGGCCGGCCGATGATCGGCTTTCCCGCCGGGCCGGGCGGCCTGATGCACCTGTTCATCCAGGGGCACGCCTACCCTTCCTACACCGGCAGCATGGTGCGCGGCTTCCGCAGTGCCCAGGCTGAAGGCATGTGGGACATGATGCGCAGCCTGTGGGGCGTGACGACGCCGCGCTCGCTGACCTTCACCGGCATGTACGCACCGCTCCTGTCCGGGGAGGTCTGGGTGGCGTGGGACAACATCGTGCGGCTGCTGCCGGCGCTGCGGGAGCGGCCCGATGACTTCGTCGTCTTCCCGGTACCGTCCGGACCGGCCGGTCGCGGCTTTCTCGTCGTGCCGCTGGGCTTGGGAATGCCCCCGGATGCGCCCGACCCGGAGGCCGCCGCGGCGCTGATCGAGTATCTCACCCGCCCCGAGACGCAGGTGTCGCTGTTCGAGAATGTCGGGTTCTTTCCGGCTGTCCAACTGCCCGAAGGGTTGGACCTGCCGCCCGTGCTGGTTGCGCTCGGCACGGCGGTATCCGGCCAGACCCAGTCCCCGGACGCGCTGCTTTCGGTGCTGCCGCCGAACATGAAAGGCAATCGGCGCCTGTTCGATGCCCTCTACCTGACCGCCTTCAGCCGAATCGTGCTGCGGGATCATGATGTCCGCAGCGAGCTGGATATCCGGGCCGCGCAGCTCCGCGACGTGATCAACATGGCCGAAGTCCCCTGCTGGCGCCCGGACGCGCCCAGCAACGGCCCCTGTCCGGTCGAGTAGCCGCGATGCGTGACCGCTGGACCCGCCCACTGATCGCCGCCGTCCTGAGCTTCGCCGTGGTGACCGGTGCGGGCGGCTGGTACGTGGTCAATGCGTTGAACCGGGTGCGCGCCGATCTGCCGGTCACCCCGCTGGTGCAGCATCAGGGGCTGGCCGACGTGTTGAGCGCCCTGTCGCGCCTGCTGCGCGCCGTCGATACCGTCCGTCTTGACCCGACACTGGAGCAGCGGCTGGAGGCGGTCGTCGCCCTGGACAGCGCGCACAGCCTGATCATCGCCCTGTGGGAGCGCTTCGGCGACGATCTGGACAGATCAACGGCAGCGGCGCTCAACGAAGCTCTTTGGCTGGTGTATTCCACGGAAACGCTGCTGGACGAGGAGAACCGGTTCGAGCCGGCGCTCCTGCGGGCGGTCCGGCGCCGGATGTCGGATACGGTGGAGACGCTGGACCGGCTGTATCTGCGGGCGAACAGCGAAGCCCTGGTGCAGCTGACGCGGCAGGCCAATCAGATCAACGTGCTGCGCGACACGCTGCTGGTCGTCTTCGCGCTGGTCGTTACCGCCGTCGCGGGCATGCTGTCCCTGCTGCTGCTGCAACGGCACACGGCCCGCCAGCGGCTGTTGGCGCAGACCGCTTTGGCCGAAGGCGAAGCCCGGTATCGCGATCTGGCGGAAGGCTCGCTTCAGGGCATCGTCATCTTCGATCCCGCCGGGTCGCCGGTGATGGCCAATCGGGCCTATCTCTCCATCTTTGGCTACGCCGATCTGGCGGAATGCGCCCGGTCCGGAACCGTCTTCGAGCATGCCGACGCGGCGGATCGCGAGGGATTCCGAAACTATGTCGAGGCGCGTGTCACCGGCAGCGACGCACCGGCCAGCTTTGAAAGCCAGGCGGTCCGGGCCAACGGCGATCGCATCTGGCTGCAGCAGTTCGTCCGGCCGGTGCGTTGGCGCGACAGCGACGCCGTGCAGTCGACGGTGATCGACATCACCGAGCGCAAGCGGGCCGAGGCCGAGCTGCGCCGCAGTAACGAACGGCTGGAGGAGGTTAGCCGCCGGCTCAGCCTCGCGCTGTCGGTCGAAGGGGTCGGTGCCTGGGAAATCGATCTGGCTGGGGGCCGGGCCTGGTGGTCGAAAGAGCTGAAGGCGATGCTCGGCCACGAACCGCGAATCTTCGAGCCCGATGTCGACAGCTGGTATCAGCATCTGCATCCGGCCGACCGGGACGATATCGTCGAGCGGACCCAGCGTTTCCTGGACGGCCCCGAGCACGCCTTCGAGTACACCGCCCGCATGGTGCGCACCAATGGGGAGATCCTGTGGATCTCGACGAAAGCCACGGTCGAGCGCAAGAAGCGGGGGCGGCCGCTGCGGATCGTCGGCATCGGCTACGACATGACGGGCCGCCGCCGGGCCGAAGAAGAGCTGATGGCGGCCAAACAGCGGAGCGAGGAAGCGTATGATCGCCTGAAGGCGGCGCAGGCACAGCTGGTCCAGGCGGAGAAGCTGGCGGCGCTGGGCGGTCTGGTCGCCGGCATGGCCCATGAAGTCAACACGCCGCTGGGGATTACCTTGACGGCGGCATCGACCCTGCTGGACGATACCCGAACGGTTAAGCAATTGGCGGACGAGGGCCGCGCCCGGAAATCGGACGTGCTGACCTATTTGGAGACAGCCGCCAGCACCACACAACTCATCCTGCGGCATAGCGAACATGCCGCACAATTGATTCAGGGATTCAAACAGGTGTCGGTCGACCAGACCAGCGGCGAGCGGCGCAGTTTCGAGTTGAAGGCCTATCTTCAGGATCTGGTTTTCAGCCTGCACCCGCAGTTGCGCCGCGTGAAGCACACGGTCACGATGGAGTGTCCGCCCGGCCTCGTGCTCGACAGCTACCCCGGTGCGCTGAGCCAGGCCGTGACCAATCTGCTCGTCAACTCCCTGATGCATGCCTTCCCGGACGGCCGTGCCGGCAAGATCACGCTGACCGTCCGGAAACTGGACGATGGGTTGATCGAAATGCGCTACTCCGATAACGGCTGCGGCGTGCCGGCCGCCGATCGCGATCGGATCTTCGAGCCGTTCTTCACGACCAAGCGGGGCAAGGGCGGCAGCGGACTGGGCCTGCACATTGTCCATAACCTGGCGGTCGGCCGCCTGGGCGGCTCGCTGGCCTTCCAGGAAACGCCTGGTGGCGGCGCCACCTTCGTCCTCGTGTTCCCAAGCGTTGCCCCCGCCGGCGCCGAGGCGCCAGAACTTGAAGCCGTGGCAGAATGAACAGCCGATGACCACCACGCCCCGCATCCAGCGGTTACCGGAGGACGATGACGGGTTCTTCCCCGACGACCTGCCCGATGACCCGGGCCCGCAGGCGGAATCGCAGGTCAGCTGGCCGATTCTGATCGTCGATGACGAGCCCGGCATCCACGCGGTGACCCGGTTGGCGTTGAAAGGCGTGCGCTTCCAGAACCGGCCGCTGGAGTTGATCAGCGCCATGAGCGCGCATGAGGCGATGGAGATCCTGCGCAGCCGGGACGATATCGCCGTGGCGCTGCTCGACGTCGTCATGGAAACCGAAGATGCCGGCCTGGAACTGGTCAAGGCGATCCGCGAAGACCTGCAGAACCGGCGCATCCGCATCGTGCTGCGCACCGGCCAACCGGGCGTGGCGCCCGAGCGCGAGGTCATCGAGACCTATGACATCAACGACTATCGGGCCAAGACGGACCTGACCCGGGATCGGTTGTTCACCGCGGTTCTAGGATCGCTGCGCAGCTATGACGACCTGATGACCATCGAGCACAGCCGCCGGGTCATCGATGCCAATCGCCGCGGCCTGATGCGCATCATTGAGGCGTCCTCGACGATCTTCCGCGTCCAGTCGCCGACGGACTTTGCCCAGGGTATCCTGGACCAGCTTCAGGCACTGCTGTTCGCCGAATCGGAAGGCGGACCAGACCGCCCGTTGCCGGCCGGCGGGTTTGCCGCCATGGACGATTCGGGGACGGTGACGCTGCTGGCGGCGTCCGGTGCCTATGCCCACCACCGCGGCAAGAGCCTGGAAGACGTGGTCGATCCGCGCAGCCGGGCGATGATCGACCAGGCTTTGCGCGAGCGCCGCAGCGTCGTGGCGGAAGACCGCTATGTCGGGCTGATCGCCGGCGAGCACGGGGGGACCGGCGTCCTGTTCATCGACGGGCCGGTGTCGCTGCTGCCGCCCGACCAGGAACTGGTCGATCTGTTCTGCGCCAATGTCGGGGTCGCCTTCGACAATCTCTTGTTGAAGAACGAGATCGAGACGACCCAGCGGGACATCATCTACAAACTCGGCGGTGTGGTCGAGTACCGCTCCCGGGAGACCGGCAACCATGTCCGGCGGGTGGCGGAGTACACCTACATCCTGGCCCGGGCCATCGGACTGCCGGAAGAGGAAGCGCAGATCCTGCGCATGGCCTCGCCGATGCACGATATCGGCAAGGTGGGCATCCCCGATTCCATCCTCAACAAGCCGGCGCGCCTGGACGAGGCTGAACGCGAGGCAATGCGCCGACATGCGGAGATCGGCCACGACATGTTGGCCGGTGCCCGGTCGCGGGCGCTCCGAGTGGCCGCGATCCTGGCCTATGAGCACCATGAGAAGTGGGATGGCACCGGCTATCCCCGCGGCCTGAAGGGCGAGGAGATCCACGTTTACGGCCGGATCACCGCGCTGGCTGACGTGTTCGACGCGCTGGGCAGCAACCGTGTCTACAAGCGCGCCTGGGACTTGAAGCAGGTGCTCGACTATGTGCGCGAACAGCGCGGGCGCCATTTCGACCCCAACCTGGTCGATCGCTTCTTCGAGCATTTCGACGAGATCGATGCCATCCGCCAGCGCTATGGGGATGGCGCGGGCGGCGCCGACACCGCCTAGCGGGGCTCAGGCGTGACGGGCCAAGGGCGCCCGGCCGGGCCCAGCATCCTGGTCGACGCGGATGCGTGTCCGGTGAAAGAGGAGATCTACAAGGTCGCCTTTCGCCGGAACACGCCGGTCACCCTGGTCAGCAACAGCTACCTGCGCACGCCGGACCATCCGCTGATCCACCGGGTCGTGGTCGGCGACGGGTTCGACGCGGCGGATGATCACATTGCTGGGCGTGCCGACCCCCGCACGGTGGTGATCACCGCCGACATCCTGCTGGCCGACCGCTGCCTGAAGGCGGGTGCTGCGGTGATCGGACCCAACGGCAAGCCGTTCACCGACAATTCCATCGGTCTGGCGGTCGCAACCCGGTCCGTGATGTCCGATCTGCTCG
>JANQIU010000266.1 GCA_028281985.1 Alphaproteobacteria bacterium
ATCAACCGGGTGATCGGCATCTCCGGCGCCAGCATCCTGAGCCGGGTGATGGGGCTGATCCTTGCCGCCGTCGCCGTCGACAACGTGCGCGACGCCTTGGCCGCCTTCGATTTCAACTTCATGGGCGGGTCCATGGGCGTCGCCGTTGGTGAGGCCATCCTGGCCGGCGCCCGCCTGGCGGTGCTGCAGGAAAGCCCGTACATCGTCATTACCGCATCCGGCGGCGCGCGCATGCAGGAAGGCATTCTGTCGTTGATGCAGATGCCGCGCTCCGTCATTGCCGTACAGCAGGTCAAGGAAGCCGGGCTCCCGTACATCGTGGTGCTTAGCGACCCGACGACCGGGGGGGTCACCGCCTCGTTCGCCATGTTGGGCGATATCCATATCGCCGAGCGGGGCGCCCTGATCGGCTTTGCCGGCGCCCGGGTGATCGAGGAGACGATCCGCGAAACCCTGCCCGAGGGGTTCCAGCGGGCCGAGTACCTCCGCGAGCACGGCATGGTCGACATCGTCACGCCGCGGTCTGAGTTGCGGCCGACCCTGGTGCGGGTGCTGGATTTGCTCCGGCATCCGGGGCCCAAGGCGGACGTCATGGAGATGCCGGAGCGCGACACGGATGTCCTGCCGGCCCCGGAAGACGTTGCGACGGCCGACGGCGGCGGACAGGAGGGCGGACCCGCCGCCGAGCGCCCTGCGGAATGACGCGCCCGGGGTGACGACAGCCCTGGACCGCCTGACCAAGCTTCATCCCAAGAAAATCGACCTGTCGCTGGGGCGCATGCAGCGGCTGCTGGCTGCCTTGGGCCATCCGGAACGGCGCATTCCCCCCGTGGTGCATGTCGCCGGTACCAACGGCAAGGGCTCGGTAGTGGCCATCGCCCGGGCGGTCCTGGAAGCGTCCGGCCGGCGCGTCCACGCCTACACCTCGCCGCATCTGGTGCGCTTCGCCGAACGGATCGTGCTGGCCGGCAGCATGATCGACGACGAGCGGTTGGCCGATCTGCTGAACCGCTGCGAAACGGCTAACGGCGACGCGCCGATTACCTTCTTCGAGATCACCACCGCCGCGGCCCTGCTGGGCTTCGCCGAGACGCCGGCGGATGTGACGCTGCTGGAGGTCGGGCTGGGGGGGCGGCTGGACGCCACCAACGTGGTCGACCGGCCGCTGGTCAGCGTGATCACCCGAATCTCCCGCGACCACACCCAGTTCCTCGGCGACACCATTGCGGAAATCGCCGGTGAGAAGGCGGGCATCCTCAAGCCGGCCGTGCCGGCGGTCGTCGGTCCGCAGGGCCATCCCGATGCGGTGGCGGTGCTGACCGACCGGGCGGCCCAGGTCGGCGCGCCGATGCACCTGCATGGCCGCGACTGGCAGGTTCGGTCCGCCGATGGCGCGATGGTGGTGGCCCGGGACGGCGCTGAACGCCGCTGGCCGGTGCCGCGGTTGCCCGGGGACCATCAGGTCGGCAACGCGGCGACGGCACTGCTCGCCCTGGAAACGGCCGGCCTGCCGGTCGGCGAGGCCGATATCGGGACGGGGCTGGCATCCGTGGCCTGGCCGGCCCGGTTGCAGCCGCTGGGGTCCGGCCGGCATGCACGGCTTTTGCCGGCCGGCTGGGATCTCTGGCTCGATGGCGGCCACAATGACAGCGCCGGCGAGGTCCTGGCCGCCTGGGCGGCAGGCGACGACCGGCCGCTTCATCTGGTTGTCGGCATGCTGGCCAACAAACGGCCGGCCGAATTCCTGTCGCCCCTGGCGCCGCTGACGGCAAGTCTGGTGGCTGTCCCGATCCCAGGCGAATCGGCATGGCCGCCCGACGAGCTTGCCGCCGCGGCCCGCGCCTGCGGCATCGCCGAGGCATCGACCGGGATGGATGTGCCGTCGGCCCTGCGCGGTCTTGCCTCCCGACCCGGCCGGGGGCGGGTCGTCATCTGCGGGTCGCTTTACCTGGCGGGGCAGGTGTTGGCGGCGGATCGGCCAGCCGGCTGACGAGACCGGCTGACGAGACCGGCTGACCAGACGGGTTGACGAGGCAGGTTGCCGCCGACGGTATCGCACAGCACAATCACCCTCCCCGAGGTCAACCGTGGGAAGGGGCATGGCGGTCACTCCGGATCGTGCCGGTCACCGGCGCCCTTGGCGCATCGTCTGGTGGGTGCTGAGCCTCTGGTTGCTGTTGCTCGGCATCCTGCTGGTCGGCGGCTGGCTAGTGCTGGGCGCCTGCGGCTTGGCCTGGCCCGGCGGTCAGCCATTCCTCAGCCTGTGTCCGACTGCCCAAGCGGCGCCCGATTCCGGTGACACGCTCCTGGAAGCGGAACGGCGCCGCGCCGCCGCGCTGGAAGATCGGTTGGAAGCACTGGAGCTGGCCTTGGCAGTCGCACCCCCTTGTACGGAGCAGTGCTGGGACCTGGAAGCGGAGCACCGGTCCCGGTTCGAGGATACGCTCGATCCCCTGGCAATGACCGCCTGGGAGATTTGCCTCTCGCCGGACGGGACCGGTGGCCGGCATCGCGCCGAGTTCGCCGACGGCACCACCTGTGCCGGCCCGCTGGGGCTTTCGGACCGTGAAGGCGACCGGCTGGTGCTGGGCCTGCCCGACCTGACCCCGTGCCAGGGGTCGGCTGCGGGTATGCGCACGGGCCGCCTGGATTGCCGGATCGAGGGGGCGGACCTTGCCGCCTGTGCCGGGGAAAGCCCGATCCTGGCCGGCGTCGACAGTCTGCGGTTCCGCCGCCAGGCCCCGTCGCAGCCATGAACCGGAGTACGCGCTCCTTCTTCGGAGCCGCGGCGGCCGTCCTGCTGGCTGCCGCGCCAGCCGCCGCCAACGAGATTTCGGCGTTCACCACGGCGCTCGACACCGACTGGGCCATCGCCGGTTTCGGCGCGATGCGCGGCCAGGGCAACGGCCAGATCCGCCTGACCGGCGTCAACGGCCCGGTACACGCCGCCTATCTCTACTGGCACGGGCCGGCACACAGCGACAATCCGGGGGTGAACGGCTCTGTCCAGTTCAACGGGCAGTCGATCACCGGTCAGAATATCGGGCTGTCCGACGACAATCTTTGGCCGCCCTTCCATGTCAGCCACGCCTACCGGGCGGATGTCACGTCATTGGTGCCGGGCAGCGGGACCTACAGTCTGGCCGGGTTCCGCAATGGCCAGGCCGACGTCAACGGTGTGGCGCTGATCGTGTTCTTCGATGACGGCGACGACAGCAACAACCGCGACGTCGTGCTGTTCGACGGCAACGACTCCAACATCGAGAACCGCTACGACCCGGAAGGGTGGGACGTGCGCCTGAGCGGGATCGACTATCCCGGCGGGCCGGCGGGCATGACCATGGTGGTGTCCGACGGGCAGAATTTCGGGTCGAACGACGATGGCCGGCTGCGCGTCAACGGCAACCAGATCGCCCGCGGTGGCATCTTCCAGGGCAACTCGACGCCGAACGGGACCGGCGGTGCACGCAACGGCAGCCTTTGGGACATCCGCGAATTCGACGTGGCCGGCGCCATGTCGCCCGGCCCTGCGTCGCTCAACATCACCATGGGGCACGAGAACGACGCCTTGAGCGTGGTGGCCATCGCCATCGATCTGCCGGCCGGTTCAGCCCCTGAAGTCGGTGACGCGCCACCGATCACCCGTCCCCAGCCGGAGCCCCAGCCCGAGCCCCAGCCGGCCCCGCCCGAACCGCAGCCGCCCCCCGAGCCCGAGCCGGAGCCTGTCCGGGTGGAGCCGCCGCCTCCGCCGGAACCGCGCTACCTGGTTCCCTTCGGCGACACGCCGCCGACCTGAGGCGCCGGCCCGTTAGGCATTCGACCCATATTCGAAGTATCATGCCCTGCGGCTGGGCCGCGGGCGCAGCCGCCTACGACAACGAACGCCCAACGGGAGGATCACGATGGCCGAGATCCGGGTTCTTTCCATCGACGGCGGCGGCATTCGCGGGATCATTCCCGCCACCGTCCTGCGATACATCGAAGAGCAGACGGGCAGGCCGATCTGCGATCACTTCCATCTGATCGCCGGCACATCGACCGGCGGCATCCTGGCCACCGGGCTGTCGCAGCTTGCGGACGGCAAGCCCGTGGCCAGCGCCGGGGACCTGCTGGGCCTCTATGTCGACCGGGGCGGCGAGATCTTCTCCCGGTCGGCCTTGAAGAAGATTCGTTCCGTCGGCGGGCTGACCGATGAGAAGTACAGTGCGCGGTCGCTGACCCGGGCGCTGCGCGGCGTGCTGCGGGATCGCTGGCTCGGCGACGTGGTGTCCGACCTGCTGGTCACCGCCTACGACATCGAGAACCGCAGGCCGCATTTCTTCAAGTCGTGGCGGGCGCGCGGCGAACGCTGGGACAGCGATACCAAAGACGAGGACGCGGGCAGCCGGGATTTCTCCCTGGTCGATGTGGTCCGGTCCACCTCGGCGGCACCCACCTATTTCGAGCCCGCGCTGGTGGAGAACAGAACCCGGGCGGACGAATACGCCCTGGTCGACGGCGGTGTCTTCGCCAACAATCCCTCGGTCTGTGCCCTGGCTTCGGCCCGGCGGATCTACAAACAGGACGGCAACGACATCTTCGTCCTGTCGCTCGGCACCGGCCTGGCCCAGGAGGCGATCGAATACGACGATGCCAAGGACTGGGGTCTTGTCGGCTGGGCGCGCAAGGTCATCGACATCGTGTTCGACGGCGTCAGCGATGCGGCGGACTATCAGCTCCAGCAGATCCTGGGTCCGCAACAGGCGGTGCGCCTGGACATCGATCTGGGTGATCCGGAAAACGACAAGAAAGCGCCAAGAGCGGCCTTCGACGACGCGTCGGACGAAAACATCGCGCTGCTTGTCGGCCGCGGCGAACAGCTCCTGCAGGAACAGGCCAAGCGGCTTGGCGAGGTTGTGGAGAAGCTGAAGACGCCGAAGGCGGATATCGGCAGCCTCCGGCCCTGAGGCCGGATCGCCATGCCTTGAATCGCTTTCGTGATCCGAGGCATGGCGCGGAGCCTGGCGCTCTGCGCCATCCGGCGCAATCACGCGCCGGACGCGGCCATCTGAAGGCGGATTTGCCCAGTGCCGCCGCCGCCAGCAAGCGCCAGGGCGATGTTGTCTAATGTAAATTTCATGTCAGATACACAAAAGAATCACCGTCGATCGGGTAAGGTGTTGGTCGTTCACGATCGCTTTTGAGCGGTCGGGGATCTCCCCTCACGATCCGAGGCCTGACGCGATGCTGGTTCTGGAAACGGTCTCCAAGCATTTCGGTCCCACCCGCGCGGTCGACGGGGTGTCCCTGGAAATCGCGCCGGGCCAGATGGTGGGCATCATCGGCCGCTCCGGCGCCGGCAAGTCCACGCTGCTGCGGCTGCTCAACCGGCTGGTCGATCCCAGCGGCGGCCGGATCGTCTTCGACGGCAGCGACGTTACCGGTCTGCACGGCCGGGCCCTGCTGGAATGGCGGGCCCGGTGCGCCATGATCTTTCAGCAGTTCAACCTGGTAAACCGGCTGAACGTGCTGACCAATGTCCTGCTGGGCCGCATCCGGCGGCAGGGCACATTGCCGTCCATGTTCAAGCGGTTCTCCGACGCCGAGCGGGTGATGGCGCTGCAAGCGCTCGAACGCCTGGATCTGCTGCCCCAGGCCCTGCAACGGACCGACACGCTTTCGGGCGGCCAGCAGCAGCGCGTCGCCATCGCCCGGGCGCTGGTGCAGGAACCCCAGATCATCCTGGCCGACGAGCCGATCGCCTCGCTGGATCCGCGCAACGCCCAGATGGTCATGTCGGCCCTGCAGGCGATCAATCAGGAATACGGCATCACCGTCATCTGCAACCTGCACACGCTGGAGACGGCCCGCGTGTGCTGCGGACGCATCATCGGCATGGCCCACGGCAACATCGTTTTCGATGGCCCGCCCCAGGCCCTGACCCCCGACCGTGTGCGCGCAGTGTATGGCATCGACGAGGATGACGGGACCTTCCGCGAGGATGTCAGCGACATCTCCGCGATCACCGATCCGGTCGCCGTTCCGGTCGCGGCGGCCGCCGGTTAGCCGGGACCTTTCCCGCGGCCCGGACGATCGGGCCGGCCTTCCTACGCATCACACAAAACAAGAGGACATCAGCAATGGCTCACACCCTGCGTTCGCTCGTCCTGGGCGGCACCGCCGTCTTCCTGATTGCCGGGCCGGCCGCCGCCGATTGGCGCGAGCAGTATCCCGAACTGGAGATGGGCGTCATCACCGGTGAGAACGAGGCCGATCGCCTGGCCCGGTATGCGCCTGTGGTAGCCTATTTCGAGGAGGCGCTGGGCGTGCCGGTGCAGATCCGCAATGCCACCGACTATGCCGGCGTGATCGAGGCGCTGAACAGCGAGACCATTCAGATCGCCCGCCTGGGCCCGGCGTCCTACGCCCAGGCGTGGATCGTCATGAACGGCGAGGTCACGCCGCTGGTGGGCGAAGTGGCGCCCGACGGCACCTTCGGCTACCACTCGGTCATCGTTGTGCCGTCGGATAGCCCGTTCCAGTCGATCGAGGACCTGGAGGGCCACAGCCTGGCCTTCGCCGACCCCAACTCCACGTCCGGTTTCCAGGCGCCGTCCTACTTCCTGCGCGAAGACGGCATCGACGCCAACGAGTATTTCAGCGAGACCGGCTTTTCCGGCAGCCACGAGAACAGCGTCATCGCCGTCCTGGACGGGACCTACGATGCGGCTGCCACCTGGTGGCGTGACGAAACCCGGTCGAACTTCGCCCGCATGGCGGAAAAGGGCATGATCGAGGAAGACGCCGTCCGCGTGATCTGGCAGTCGCCCAAGCTGCCCGCCAGCCCCTGGGCGGTGCGTACCGACCTGCCGGAGGACCTGCAGGCCGACATCCGCCAGGCCCTCTTGAACATGGAATCCGAGGATCCGGAAGCCTGGGAGAACCTGACCGACGGCGAAAGCGGCGGCTATATCGAAGTCGAGCATGAGATCTACGAACCGATCGTTCGCATGATCCAGTTCAACCAGCGGGAACGCCGCGACGGCTGACCGGGCAGGCGCCCTTCGCCGGCCGGTCGCCCATCCGCGGGCGGTCGGCCGGCGTCCCCATGCGCCGAGAGCATCCCGCGTTCGAACGAACGCTGACGAGATGCTCTACCTGGTTGATCTAGCCGGATGAACCGATGCGCCTGCACAGCACACCGCCCAGCCCCGGTATCAATGCTTTCGAGCGCGACTACCGGCGGCTGAAGGCGCGACAGGTCCGGCAGATCCTCCTTGTCGGCCTCGCGTTCCTGGCAGCCTTCCTGATCTCCGCCCGGGTCGGCGAATTCGATCTGCCGACGCTGATCGAAGGCGTGCCCCGACTGTTCAACTATATCGGGCGGACGCTGCCGACGCTGACCTTCAGCAATCTCGGCAGCGACCTGGCCAACTGGTACTGGGCGCTGCCGACATGGCTGGGCCTGTTGCTGGATACCGTGCTGATCGCCTTCATGGGCACGTTTCTGGGCATGGTCGGTGCGCTGGCCCTGTGCTTCACCGCGTCCCACAACCTGACGTCCAACCGGGTTCTGACCTTCCTGTCGCGGCGGGTGCTGGAATTCACCCGGACGGTGCCCGACCTGGTGTTCGCCCTGATCTTCGTGCGCGCCTTCGGCCTGGGCGAACTGCCCGGCGTGCTGGCGATCGCCCTGTCGTCCATGGGCGCCCTGGGCAAGCTGTATTCCGAAGTGAACGAGAACATCGACCAGCGGCCGTTGGACGGATTGCGTGCCGCGGGCGCCGATTGGTTCCAGACCATCCGCTACGGGGTGATCCCGCAGGTGCTGCCCAACTATGCCAGCTACACGCTGCTGCGGTTCGAGATCAACGTCCGGGCCGCCGCCGTGATCGGCTTCGTCGGGGCCGGGGGGATCGGCCAGGAGCTGTACTTCGTCATCCGCCAGTTCATCTACGCGGACATCAGCGCCATCGTGATCCTGATCGTGCTCACGGTCATGGCGATCGACCTGACATGCGAACGGATCCGCCACCGTTTCATCGGCCGGGAGGGATAAGGTGAAGCTGACGCTCGACCGGATCGACGCGGCGGAGATTGCCGCCCGCAAGGCGGAGGTGCCGCTGGCCTTCGCCCACCCGCCGCGGGTCCGGCTGGCCCGTAACCTCGGGCTTGCCGCCTTCGCGATCCTGTTCGTCTACTGCTTGTGGCGGATGGGGTTCTCGCCGGCGCGGATACTCGGCGGGCTGACCGAACTGGGCTGGCTGATCGTGCTGATGCTGCCGCCCTGGCACGAAGGCTTCCTCGGCGACTTCCTTTGGGGCCTGGCGGAAACCCTGGCCATGGCCTTCCTCGGCACGCTGTTCGCCAGCCTGTTTGCGATTCCGCTGGGCTTCCTGGGCGCCCGCAACGTCATCCCGAACTGGCTGTTCCATTTCGGGCTGCGGCGGTTTCTCGACACCCTGCGCGGCATCGACACGCTGATCTGGGCGCTGATCTTCGTCAGCGTCGTCGGGCTCGGCCCGTTCGCCGGGATCCTGGCGATCATCGTCAGCGACACCGGCACGTTGGGCAAGCTGTATGCCGAAGCGATCGAGAACATCGATCGCCGCCCGGTGGAAGGCGTCCGCGCCGCCGGCGCCAACCGGATGCAGTTGAACCGCTTCGGAATCGTCCCGCAGGTGTTCCCGGTGATCGTCAGCCAGTCGCTGTACTTCTTCGAATCCAACACCCGATCGGCCTCGATCCTGGGGATCGTCGGGGCCGGCGGCATCGGGCTTCAGCTCTCCGACCGGATCCGGGTCAACGAGTGGGATCAGGTCCTGTTCATCATCATCATGATCCTGATCATGGTCTCGCTGATCGACACCGGATCCCGTGCCCTGCGCCTGCGGCTGATCGGTACCAAGAGCACCCGGCCGTAACCGACGCCCGGCAACCGTCGCCTGTTATCCCCGCGAAAGCGGGGGTCTATCTGATTTCAAGCGGATGAAGATCCCCGCTTTCGCGGGGCCTACGGCAGTCGATCGCGCCGATCAGGTGTCCAGGAAGCTGCGCAGCTTGCGGCTGCGCGACGGATGCTTGAGCTTGCGCAGCGCCTTGGCTTCGATCTGCCGGATGCGCTCGCGGGTGACCGAGAACTGCTGGCCGACTTCCTCAAGCGTGTGGTCGGTGTTCATGCCGATGCCGAAGCGCATGCGCAGCACCCGCTCCTCGCGTGCGGTCAGGCTGGCGAGCACCCGGGTCGTGGTCTCGCGCAGGTTCGCCTGGATCGCCGCATCCAGCGGTTGGACGGCCGCCTTGTCCTCGATGAAATCGCCCAGATGGCTGTCTTCCTCGTCGCCGATCGGGGTTTCCAGGCTGATCGGCTCCTTGGCGATCTTCAGGACCTTGCGGACCTTCTCCAGCGGCATCATCAGCCGCTCGGCCAGCTCCTCCGGGGTCGGCTCGCGGCCGATCTCGTGCAGCATCTGGCGCGACGTCCGGACCAGCTTGTTGATCGTCTCGATCATGTGGACCGGGATGCGGATGGTCCGCGCCTGGTCGGCGATCGAC
>JANQIU010000273.1 GCA_028281985.1 Alphaproteobacteria bacterium
TGGACGTTGCGATGGCGGCCGACGAACAGGTCCGGCTGCAACAGATAGGCGATCACCATCGGGTCGTGGAGCGGGCCGCCCGGCTCGCCGTAGCGCTCGATGTCGAAGCGCTCGTAGAACGTCATCAACTCCGCGACGATGCCGCCGGTGCGATTGCCCATCGCCGACAACTCGGCGATCCAGGCGTCGTTCATCAGCGCCCGGTGGGTGACGTCCAGCGGCATCATCGTCACCGCGACATCGGCCATGCGGGCCGATTCCAGCACCCGGTGGGCGGCGTGGGGATCGACGGCGATGTTGAACTCCGCCGTCGGCGTGGTGTTGCCGCCGTCGAAGAAGCCGCCGCCCATCAGCACGATTTCGTGCACATGGTCGATCAGGTCGGGGGCGATGACCAATGCCACCGCCAGATTGGTCAGCGGCCCCAGCATGCAGATGGTCAGCGATCGTTCGGGCTGGCTGCGCGCCGTGGCGATGATCCAGTCGACGGCGTGCTGTTCCTGCAGCGGCATGGTCGGCTCGTCGAGCTGTGGGCCGTCCAGGCCGCTCTTGCCGTGTACCTGCTCCGCGGTGATCAACTCGCGAACCATGGGGCGGGGACAGCCGGCGAACACCGGAATGTCGGGGCGGCCGGCCAGCTCGCAGATGATCCGCGCGTTCCGCTGGGTCAGCGGGAGCGGCACGTTGCCGGCAACCGCCGTGATCCCCAGGACGCTCAGTTCGGGGGAGGCCAGCGCCAACAGGATGGCCACGGCGTCGTCATGGCCGGGATCGGTGTCGATGATGATCGGTTTGGCGGCCATGCGGGTGTCCACGGATTCGGTCGGGAAAGGCCGGTCGGTAGCACCCGACCGGCCACCGGGCAAGCGACCGGGCGCGCGGGCCCAGCCGCCGACGCTCAGGCGGGGGCGGCCAATCCGGCAAGCGGCTGGTAGCGGACGGCTACTCGGCAGCCAGAGGGAACGGGTCGTCCCGAGCCGTGGATTCGTGTTCGGAGATCAGCGATCGGATCATCGGCATGCATTTACCGCACACGCACGAACAGCCGAAATGGCCGTAGACCTGCCGGGTGTTGCGGGCTCCCGACGCCAGGGCCGAACGGACTTGGCGGTCGGTTAGGGAGTTGCAGATGCAAACGTACATGGCTGATCCGATGTCAGTCACTCGTCGGGCGACAGCTAGCGTACCTGCGAGTCGATCGCAACCGATTCCTACGATCCTGGGCGACCCAAAACACCGCGGGGTCGCCGGTCGGCGCGGAAGGCTCCTTCGACACCCCTGTCACCTCACACTGTCACCTCGCACAAAGCTATGAAGACATTGTTTAAGGAACCGCCGAAGAGTCCACTTCGGCTTGACTATCTGCGGTATGATGGGAAGGGTAGCGGAGAAACAAACTATCAGCGTGGGCATAACCCGCCGGCGGGTTCCAGGGCGGGGCCAACGGGAGGACGGAATTCATGGCCGATGTGACTCTGCGGGGCATTCGCAAGTCGTTTGGCGACCTGGAGATCATCAAAGGCGTCGACCTGGACATCAACGACAACGAGTTCGTGGTGTTCGTCGGACCGTCGGGCTGCGGCAAGTCTACCCTGTTGCGCCTGATCGCCGGGTTGGAAGACATCACCGCAGGGGACCTGAACATCGGCGGCAGCCGGGTCAACGATCTGCCCCCCGCCCAGCGCGGCATCGCCATGGTGTTCCAGTCATATGCCCTGTACCCGCATATGACGGTCTACGAGAACATGGCTTTCGGCCTGAAGCTGGCCAAGGAAAGCAAGGACAGCATCGAACGGAAGGTCGGCGACGCGGCGCGTATCCTGCAGCTGGAGCCGCTGCTGTCGCGCAAGCCGAAGGAACTGTCCGGCGGTCAGCGCCAGCGTGTGGCCATCGGCCGGGCCATCGTCCGCAATCCGCAGGTGTTCCTGTTCGACGAGCCGCTGTCGAACCTGGATGCCGCCCTGCGGGTGCAGATGCGCATCGAGATCGCCAAGCTGCACAACGACCTCAACGCCACGATGGTCTACGTGACCCATGACCAGGTCGAGGCGATGACCCTGGCCGACAAGATCGTCGTGCTGAATGCCGGCCGGGTTGAGCAGGTCGGCTCCCCGTTGGAGCTGTACCACCACCCGGACAACCTGTTCGTGGCCGGCTTCATCGGCTCGCCGAAGATGAATTTCCTGCAGACCGAGATCACCAGCGGTTCGGAGAACGGTGTCACCGTCGCCTTGCCGGGCGGCGCGCAGCTGACAGTGCCGGTGGAGATGGAAGCGTCGAAGGTCGGCGACAAGGTGACGTTGGGCATTCGCCCCGAGCACATGCTGGAGCATGGCGGCGATGCCTCGTTCCCCGGCGACGTCATCGTTGTGGAGCGCCTGGGCGGAGAGACGTTCCTTTACGTCAATTCGGAGTCGTCGTCGGACATGCTGACGGTCCAGGCCGAAGGCGAAAGCACGACCAAGGTTGGCGACCGCATCTCCATGGGGGTTCCCGCGGTGGCGGCGCAGCTGTTCCGTGACGACGGCCGGGCCTTCAAGCGGCTGGAGCGCAATCCGCTGGCGGATTTGACGCGGGCCACCGGCGGCATCCATGACAGCGCAGCAGGCATGCAGGTGCCCAGCCACTGAGGTCTCGGCCGGCGGTTCCGTCCCTGGGCATGGGCGCGGCGCGATTTAGCGCGTCTGCGGGGTCCCAGTTCGCTTGCGCGTGCGGTGGGTGGCTGCTGGGTACAGGGGCTGCGGCCATGCCTGGTGCCTGTGGATCTCGGGCGGTCGCATAGGCAGGCCGATATCGGCCCGCAACCGGTTATCCATGTCCGCCAGGTCCCGAGCATGTCGCCGGGCTGCCAGTATGCGGCCTGGGCGACTTGCCAAAGCGCTCCAAATACGGTGCCAGATGCCTGCGGTCTGTCGGTCCGTTGACGGGCCGGGCAGGGGCACTGCCGTCCTGCTGGCTGGACTCGAACAGGACACCAAACCTCCTATATGAAGTTTAGGAGGTTAGTTTATCGGCAACAGATAACCGTTGAAAGAGATTTTGAAGGTTAGGCATGGGAGTTGATGCGACGCGCGTGTGGGACAGCAGCAGTTTCTGCGGCGGCGATCTCGCCGTCGACTTCGTCAACACGGTCAGCGGGGTCGGGATCCGTCGCGTGCGCGAGCGGCTGGAGGTGTATGGAGATCTGTTGGGTTGGGCCGTGGCGGCCGGAACCCTGGAGCCGGACCTTCGGGACGCGCTGGCGGCCCAGGCGGCCGGGGATGCCGCGGCAGCGGCGGCGGCCCTGGCCCGGGCTCTGTCCTTCCGGGAGGCGGTTTTTGCGGCGCTGGACACGATCCGGGCGGGCGGTGCCGTACCGGCGGGGCCGCTGCCGCTGATCAACGACATGCTGACCGACGCCTTGGCCCATCGCCGGTTGATCGATCGCGGGGGACGCGTGGTCTGGCATTGGCTGCCGGAACCGTCGCTGGATCGGCCGCTCTGGCCGGTGGCCCAGGCGGCGGCAGCCCTGTTGACCGACGGGCCCGTCGGGCGCCTGCGCATGTGCGAGGCGGCGGATTGCGGCTGGGTATCCCTGGATACGACCAAGAACCGCAGCCGCCGCTGGTGCGACATGGCGGTGTGCGGCAACCGGGCCAAGGCGGCGCGCCACTACCGCCGTCGCCGGTCCCGGTAGATCAACCGGCGTTCACAGGGCTGCATCTGAGCGCAGATAAGGTGATCTAATTCAAGCAGGTAGAGCATCCCGGAGCGGTTACCGGAAACTGCGGGCCTTCTGCAGCTTGATCTCCCGATGGTCGCCGGTGGGTCGGCGCACCTCGTCGGCGCGGGCCGTCGCCGGATGCACCCCGTAGCTGCGGCCGGCCAATGGCGGCCCCTGCTGCCCGTACCCTTCGGTCAACCGCACCAGCTGGTCACTCAGATTGTACAGGCGGTCGACCTTCAGATGGATGACGTCGCCGGCCCGTTCGACCCGACCGGCGGCGCCCAGCAGCCGGGCGCCCAGCACCTCCCGCCGGAACGCCTCGAACACATTGGGCATGATCACCAGATTGGCGATCCCGCTTTCATCCTCCAGGGTGATGAAGATGATGCCCTTCGCCGTCCCGGGACGCTGGCGAACCAGAACCAGCCCGGCGACGGAAATCCGCATCCCGTGGCGCAGGCCGGCCAGCCGTTCGGTCGGCGCATACCCGTCCGCTGCCAGCCGGTCGCGCAGCAGGCGGCAAGGATGGCTGCGCAGGGTCAGCGACAGGGTCTGGTAGTCCTGCACAACATGCTCGCCGATCGGCATGTCGGGCAGCAGGGCGGGCGGGTCGTCGACCTCCCGCTCCAGCGGGGCGAACAGCGGCAACGGCTTCGGCCCGAGCGCGCGCACCGCCCAGGCGGCACGCCGCCGGTCCAGACCCAGCGATCCGAGGGCGTCGGCCGCCGCCAGGCGTTCCAGCGCAGACGGCGCGATCCCGGTCCGACGCCACACGGCGTGGATGTCGGCGAAGGCATCCCCGGCCTCGCGGGCCCGAACCACGGCTTCGGCGTCTTCCTGGCCCAGCCCTGCCACCTGGCGCAGACCCAGGCGCAGGGCGACCTCGCCCTGTCCGGACCGTGCATCCGGAGGGTCTCCCAGGGCCTCAAGCGTCGCATCCCAGTTGGACAGGTTCACGTCCGGGGGGCGGACGACGACCCCATGGTCCCGGGCGTCGCGGACGATCTGGGCCGGCGCGTAGAAGCCCATCGGCTGGCTGGTCAGCAGCGCGCAGGCGAAGACCTCCGGATAGTGGCACTTGGTCCAGGAGGAGACGTAGACCAGGAGCGCGGAGCTGGCGG
>JANQIU010000028.1 GCA_028281985.1 Alphaproteobacteria bacterium
CCCGGCCGGGCACCTAGGCCGTCTGCCGGGCGGGGTCGATGCCGATCGCGGTGCGCAGGCGCGTCCCCACGATCGACCCGAGAAATCCGGTGGCCAGCCAGAGCCATCCATGCAGGCTGCCGCTGACCACGCCGCCGAAATAGGCGCCGATGTTGCAACCGAAGGCGAGCCGGGCGCCGTAACCCATCATCAGGCCGCCAAGGACGGCCCCGGCCAGCGCGGGCCCGGCGATGCGCCACCCCGGGGCGAAGCGGCCCGCCAGGCCGGCGGCCATCATCGCGCCGGCCATGATCGCGAAGTTCATGGCCGAGGTGGTGTCGGCCAGCAGCCCCCGGTCCAGGACACCGGATCGTGCGGCCCAATAGGGCCACACGGTCGGGTCGAAACCGGCGGCCTGCACACCGTGCGCGCCCCACAGGGCAAAGGCGGCGGTGATCCCCCAGGGACGTCCCGCCAGCACGACGGTGGCGAAGTTGAGGACGGCCAGGGCGACGGCCCCCCACAAGAGCGGCCAGGGGCCCCGCAGCAGATGGTGGCCCGGCGTCATGGGTTCCTGCCGGGTCAGCGCCCCGCGTTGCCCGAAACGGTGGGTCGCCAGAGTCACGGCGCCGAAGACCGCCAGGTTCAGCCCAAGCGCCGGCCACAGGCCCAGTGCCGAGATCGTGGATACCGGCGCCAGAGACGGCAGCCCCAGCCACCAGCCCAGATGGGTGGTCGCCACGTAGGAACCGCCCACGAACGCCGCCAGCGTCACCACCATTTTGGTATTGCCGCCGCCGACCGTGTACAGCGTGCCGCTGGCGCATCCGCCGCCCAGTTGCATGCCGATGCCGAACAGGAACGCGCCGAACGCCACGGAAACTCCGGCCGGCGCGACGAACCCGCCGACCGGTTGGCCCAGAATGCTGCCGGCATCCAGGACCGGAAAGATCAGGACGGTAGCGATGGCCAGCATCGCCATCTGTGCGCGCAGCCCGCTGCCGTCGCCGGTGCGCACGAACGCCCGCCAGGCGGCGGTAAAGCCGAAGGCGGCGTGGTAGAGTGCCAGGCCCAGCCCGCCGGCAACGGCCATCAGCGCCGCCCGCCGCCATCCGAACGCGTAGCCGCCATGGACGGCCAGCGCCACCAGCACCGCGAGCGCCAGAAGGACGGCACCGCCGTTGCGGAGCTGTGCGGACGATCGAGATGCGGCAAAGGACAGGGCGTTCATCGGCAACCGGTATCGGCCTGGCGTCGGGTTCTGGTCCGTGGAGGTGGTGATCCTGCGCATGCTTTTGCGGTTTCCCGTCCGACACGCCGCGTCACGACTGTGTGAGGCGACTGTGACGGGTCGCGGGCGCCGCGCGGAACGGCCGGCGCAGAGGCGCCGCGCCGGCCGCGCCGCGTCCGGCTGCGCCTTCACGGGCGTGTGACGGGGCCGGGGCCTGCCTTTCCGCCGCGCTGGTGGGGGTACGGGAGCCTTCCTATCTTCGCAATACGTTTGAACCTTGGGAGACATGCCCCCGTGTCCACCTACCATGACCGCCGCGGCCTGCTGGTCACCGCCGACAACGCCGATGCGGTTCACCATCTTGACGACGCCGTGCGCGGATTGCTGGCCCACAGCCGGCACACGCCGGCGGATCTGTCGCGCGCGTTGGAGGCCGATCCGGACTTTGTGCTGGCCCATGCGGCCAAAGGCTTTCTGATGAAGATCCTCGGGCAGGCTGCGTTCGACCCGGTCGCCCGGACATGCCTGCAGATCGCCCAGGCGGCCCTGGCCGACCGGGGCGGAACCGACCGCGAGCGGGCCTTCGTTGCCGGGCTGCGGTCGCTGTGCGCCGGAGAGTTCATCGACGCCATCTGCCACCTGGAGCGGCAGCTCCCCGACAATCCGCACGACGCCCTGGCGATCAAGTTGAGCCACGCCCTCCGGTTCATGCTGGGCGACTGCCAGGGGATGCGGGCCTCGACCCATCGCTACCTGCATGCCTGGCACGAGGGCATGCCGGATTTCGGGTTCCTGCTGGGCTGTCACGCCTTCGGCCTGGAGGAAACCGCCGAATACGCCGAGGCCGAACGGGTCGGCCGGCGCGCGGTGGATCTGGAGCCGACCGATGCCTGGGGCTTCCACGCCGTCGCCCATGTCATGGAGATGACCGACCGGCCGAAGGACGGCGTGGCCTGGCTGGCGGCCAACGAAGCCTCGCTGGCGGACACCAACAACCTTGCCTATCACGTCTGGTGGCACCGGGCGCTGTTCCATCTGTCGCTGGGCGATCTCGACGCCGCCCTGGACCTTTACGACACCCGCATACGCGCCGAGCAAACCGACGATTTTCGGGACATCGCCAACGGTGCATCACTGCTGTGGCGGCTTCAGGCGCTGGGCGGTGAGGTCGGTGACCGGTGGGATGAGCTTGCCGACTTGGCGGAAGGCCATATCGGTGATCATGCCGTCTGTTTCGCCGACAACCACTATGTGATGGCGCTGGTCGGTGCCGGCCGCTCTCCCGACCACCTGGTCGCATCGATGCGCGACCGCGCCCGGCAGGCGGCGGGAACCCAGGGCGAAATCCTGGCCGATGTCGCGCTGCCGCTGGCCGAAGCGCAGGCGGCCTGCGGTCGCGGCGACCTGTCGGAGGCGTTGGCGGTCTTCCGGCGGATGGGGCCGGCGGTTCGGCGGATCGGCGGCAGCCATGCCCAGCGCGACGTGTTCGTGCTGATGACGATCGAAGCCGCGGTGGCCGCCGGCGACCGCCCGACGGCGGGGGCCCTGTTGCGCGACCGGTTGCGCGGTCGTCCGGGCAACGCCTGGGCCCAGGCCCGCCTGGCCCAGCTTGGCGCCGGCCAGGACGAGCCGCTGCGCGGGGCTGCGTAGCGGCGATGCGGATCGCGGCGCTGGCCGGTCTCTGGTGTCTGCTGGGGATGGCGGCGGCCATGGCATGCGACCGTTGGCCTGCCGATATGGCACGGTTTGCCGAGGAAGATGCGGCGGGTGTGCCCGATCGTCCCATCGTTTTCGTCGGCAGCTCGTCCATTCGGCTTTGGGAGAGCTTGGCCGTCGACATGGCACCCTGGCCGGTGGTCAATCGCGGCTTCGGCGGTGGCACGATGGACGAGGTGCTGGCGTGCGCCGACCGGCTGATCTACGGCTACGCGCCGCAGGCCGTGGTGGTCTATGCCGGCGAGAACGATCTGGCCGATGGCGGGGCCATCGAAGGCGTCGTGGCGGCGCTGGACCGGCTAGGGGCCGACACAGCCGGCGCGCCGCCGGTCCTGTTCCTGGCGATCAAGACGGCGCCCGTCCGCGCGCAGCTTGCCGAGCGGTTTGCGGCCGCCAACGCGGCGGTCAGCGATCTGGCGGCCGACCGGGCCTGGCTGGCCTATGTCGATACCGCTTCGCCCCTGCGGGACGTCGAAGGCGGTATCCGGGCGGATCTGTACCAGGCGGACGGCCTGCACCTGAACGCCGACGGCTACGCCTTATGGATCCCGATCGTGCGGGCGGCCCTGCGGTCGGCCCTGGAGCCGGCCGCGGCGCCCTAGGCAGGGAAGCCGCTACACGGTGTTCAGCATGCCGCCGTCGACGAAATAGGTTGAGCCGACCGAATAGCTGGCCCGGTCGGAACACAGGAAGACGAAGAAGTTCGCCAGCTCCTCGGGGCTGGCGAAGCGGTCGATCGGGGCATGCTCCCGGGCCACCCCGTCCAGGTAGCCCTGCCAGTCGCCGCCCTTGTCGGCGGTTAGCTGCTTTGCCGTCTTGATCCAGTCGGGGGTTAGGATCAGCCCCGGATTGACGGTGTTCACCCGGATGTTGTCCTTGACCAGTTCGTTGGCCAGGGTCTTGGAGAACATCATCAAGGCCGCCTTGGTGACGTTGTAGATCGGTTCGTACCACAGCGGCTGCGTCGCGCAGATCGAGGCGTTGTGCAGGATCACCCCGCCGCCGCGCCGGCGCATGCCGGGGACCAGGCCGCGGGCCAGGCGGACCGCCGCCATGACGTGCAGGTCCCAGTAGGCCTGCCATTTCTCGTCGGGCGCCTCCATGATCGTCTCGTTGCTGCCGGTGCCGGCATTGTTGATCAGGATGTCGGCACCGCCGAATTCGGCCTCCGCCATGGCGGCCAAGGAGGCCGTGCCGTCCGGCGTGGCCACATCGCAGGCGCAGGGAACCGCGCGGACGCCGAATTGCCCGGCAAGGCGGCTGGTCTCGGCGGCCAGGCGTTCGCCGCCGCGCGCCGCCAGGATCAGGTGCACGCCCTCCGCGGCCAGGCCTTCGGCCACCGCCAGGCCGATGCCCACGCTGCCGCCGGTGATCACCGCGACCTTGTCCCGCAGTCCCAAATCCATCGTCGATTCCTCCTGATGCGGCGCCGTTCTTCGGCGCACCTTTACCGGTGCCGGCGGTCCCGGGCAGGGCCGCCGGTCGAACACCGGTATTTCAGGCTTATTCGGGCCGTCTTGCCAGCGCCATATCCCCGGCGCCGGATCAGAAGATGCGTTCGCCCACGTCGATGATGTCGAAGGGCAGGATCATGTCGGCCATCTCGGCATCGACTTCCTCGACGACGCCGTTGCCGGCGGTGCGGCGGATGGTGATCCGCCGTTCCGAGCCCAGCTGGCTGATCCCACCGCCATTGGCCAGGGCTTCCTGCACGGTCATCGGCCGGCGCATGATGTAGGCGCCGGGCGCGTTCACGTTGCCGTAGAGGTAGTAGTTGGGGGCCTCCGGAACGTAGAGCTCGTCGTTGTTTTCGATGACGATGTTCTGGCTTTCGTCGTTGCGGTTCAGCAGCGCATCGAGGTCGATGGGGATGACGTCCAGGCTGCCGTCCAGCCGGACCCGGCGCAGGGTCGCCGCACCACTGGCTTCGGGGGCCAGGCCGCCGGCCCGGGCCAGGAGCTGGGTCACGGTGGTGCGGCGGTCGAGGCCGAAGGAGCCCGGCGCGCGGACCGCTCCCAGCACTGAGACCACCGTCCCGAAACCGGAAACGCTGGCGATCACATCCGGGTTGCGGATGATGCCGCCGTCACGCAGCGCGGCTTCGATCTGCGCCTCCAGCTCGGTCATCGTCAGGCCCGACACGGTGATTCGGCCGACATAGGGGTAGGCGATTTGCCCGTCCTCGCCGACGCGGACCTGCGCGTCCAGATCGGGGACGCCGACGACCCGAATATCGATCAGGTCGCTGGGTACCAGGCGGTAGCTGCCGTCGCCGGTCTGCGCCGCCACCGGCTGCCAGACCGCCAGGACCATGAGCATGGCAGCGGCAAGGAGAGGCATGGGGATCTTGGGCATCAATCCGTTCCATCTCGCCGGGAAACGGGGTCGTCGACCCCGTCCGCAAACAAGGTTCACGAACTAAGTAATGCCCGTCGACACGGCTGGCTACCGGCAAGATGGGCCGCCGCGCGGTTTGCGGCCGCCGATCCGGTGCCGTCACAAAATGCGCATGGTGCCCAAAAAAAGAACGGCGCCAACCAAGAGGTTAGCGCCGAGTTGAACAGGGAGGCTTCACGTCTGGGAGACGTAGGACCCGAAGGCCCTGGTCGGGAAAGGTCCCGACATCGGAGCTGCGTTTCCGCAGCAGCGAATGCCTGATATTTGGGCACCCGACGCGTGAAATCCATGAAAATTCGGTGTGTTCTCATATGCGCTGGGCGCATAGCTTAATAAGCGCGCTTAGTATAACGTTTTTAATTGTGTTTTCGTTTGACGTCGAAGGGATGCTCCGGAAGTCGGGCGAATCCGCGACACGTGACCTGCCGTCCGGTCCGGCCTAAACTTGGAAATCTGCGGGCGGTGATTCGCCCAACCGCTGGCATCTGACGACCCCGGTGATTGCACTTTCCCACCCGACACGCTTCCTGAAGCTGACCCAACTGGTCGTCCCGATCAGCGCCGGCCTGGCCATCGTCCTGGGCGCCATCGGTCTTTGGCTGGGCCTGATCGTGTCGCCGCCGGATTTCGACCAGGGCCAGTCCGTCCGGATCATGTATGTCCACGTGCCGGCCGCCTGGATGGCCATGGCCATCTACGCGGGCATGGCAGGTTCCAGCGCCATGGCGCTGATCTGGCGCTGGCCCATGGCTTTCCTGCTGCCCAAGGCCATCGCCCCGCTGGGCGTCGGCATGACCGTGATCTGTCTGGCCACCGGCAGCCTCTGGGGCGCACCCACCTGGGGGACTTGGTGGGTCTGGGATGCCCGGCTGACCAGCGTGTTGATCCTGCTGTTCCTGTATCTGGGCCACATCGCCCTGGTACACGCCTTCGACGAACCGGCGCGGGGCCTGCAGGCCGGGGCGATCCTGGCGATCGTTGGGGCGATCAATCTGCCGGTGATCAAGTTCTCCGTCGATTGGTGGAACACGCTGCACCAGCCCGCATCGGTCAGCCGGATCGGGGTTCCCGCGATCGACCCGGCGATGCTGACGCCGCTGCTGGTGATGGCGACGGCGTTTCTGGCCCTGGTGATCGCCCTGTCGATGCTGCGGCTGGCCGCCGAAATCGCCGAACGAAAGGTGCATGCGATGCGTCTGCGCGGGCATGATCCGGGAGGTGCCGGGGCGTGAGCGACGCCGGGAGCGAAGCCGTCCTGTTGGGAGAGATCTTCATCGATCTGCCGCGGGCCGGTCCCGGCGATGATGCCGCGACACGCGCCGCCCTGGCGAAGGTCCCGGACTTGCCGCCCGCGCCGTCGATCGCCGATCTCGGCTGCGGACAGGGGACCCAGACACTGGTTCTTGCCCGGGCCCTGCCGGATGCCCGGATCGTCGCCATCGACCTGCTGCAACCGTTCCTGGACCGGTTGTCGGCCTCCGCCGCGGCGGCCGGCCTGGGCGATCGCATCGAGACGCGTTGTGCGGACATGACCGCCATCGACCTGTCGGCGAGCGCATTCGACCTGATCTGGTCGGAAGGGGCGATCTACATTGCCGGCTACGCGGCCGGCCTGTCGCACTGGCGCAGCTGGCTGCGCGACGGCGGCACCGTCGTCGTCAGCGACCTGATCTGGCGGGTTGCCGCGCCGCCCCGGCCGGCGGTCGATTTCTTTCAGGCAATGCTGCCGGACATGACCGACCTGTCGGGTCGCATCGCCGAAGCCGAGGCCGCCGGTTTCCGGGTTGTCGACACCCTGCCGCTGCCCGCCGAAGCCTGGTGGGACAACTACTACGCCCCGCTGGCCCGGCGTATCGACCAGCTCGCGGCAACCGCATCACCGGCCATGGCCGGTGTTCTGGACGCCTGTGCCCAGGAAATCGCGATCTGGCGCGCCCACGGCGACAGCTATGGCTACCAGTTCTTCGTGCTGCAGCGGCAGGACTGACGGTTAGCCGGACAGACGGGCGACACGCCGATGCGCCGTTAGCCCCCGCACTGGCTTGTCAGGACACGGCAGGTTTGCCCGCCATATTCCTGGCACCAGGACACGGCGCTGGATTCCGCCTCGCCCAGCGTCGGCGCATAGGCCCAGCCCCAGGAGCCGTCCCCCTTGCTCCGGGCGTATCCGATGCAACTGGCGAAGGTCAGCGTCACCCGCAGGGTGCAATCGACGCCGCATTCGCTGAGCGCCTGCAGCTGGGCGTCTGCGATGCTGCCGCTGGTCCAGAAAAGCGCTGACCCGTCGCCGGCGTTGCTGGTCGCCAGCACCCCGATCCGCTTGGCGAATTCGATCCCGCAGTCGAGCGTATCGGTGTCGGCTGCACAGTGCCCCGTGCCGTAGCCCGGCTCATCGCAAATGCCATCGCCGGCGGATGCACACGACTGTGCCTTGCCGGGGCCGGAACTCCAGAGGCTTGCGAGGGCAAGCGCAAGGATCGCAGTGTAGCGCATGGGATGGGGTCCCCCGGGCGATTGGCAGGCGGCGCGATGGTACATCACAATCTGAGACCCGGTCAGCCCCGGCAGACGCAGTATCCATCGGGTTGGGGCAGTCTGGCGCGGCGCAGGCGATCGGGGGTTGCCCGGTGAGCGCGCCGGTGCCGGAACCGGGCCACGGCGACCGTGCGCTGCGGATCCGCCGCGATTGCTCCGCCTCGATCGCCGGCTACCACCCGCGTCCGATGCGCGAAACGCTGGCGGCGTTGCTGGCCGAGGCGGGCGACGGCGAGTATGCCGACCGCTACGGCGAAGGCGACCTGATCGCCGCGTTCGAGGAAGACGTGCGGACCCTGCTGGGCCATGAGGCGGCCGTGTTCATGCCCAGCGGCAAACTGGCCCAGCAGATCGCCTTGCGGTTATGGGCGGAGCGCCGCGGGGTATCGGTGATCGGCCTGCAACCGCGCTGTCACCTGATGGAGGATGAGGCGCAGGGCATGGCGGTGGTGTCCGGGCTGGTGCCGTTCCCGCTCTGCCCGCCGACGCGGCTGATCGAACCGGACGATCTCGCCGGTCTGGCGCAACCTTTCGGCGCGCTGGTGATCGAGCTTCCGCTGCGACGGCTGGGATGCCGGCTGCCGCGCTGGGATGATCTGTCGACGATGGCGGGCTGGGCCCGGGACCAAGGCGTGCCGTTGCATTTCGACGCCGCGCGCCTTTGGGAGGCGCAGCCGCATCTTGGCCGTCCGCTGGCCGACATCGCAGCGCTGGCGGACAGCCTCTACGTGTCCTTCTACAAGGGGCTCGGCGGGGTGGCCGGTGCGGCGCTGGTGGGGCCGACCTGGCTGATCGATCGGGCGCGCCTGTTGCGCCAGCAGTATGGCGGCCTGATGCCCGAGGTGTTTCCCTATATCCTGGCGGCGCGACGGGGATTGCGCGAGGCCCTGCCGCGGATGGCCGGATGGCACCAGCGTGCCGTGGGGCTGGCTGCCGGGCTTGCGAGCGATCCCTGGCCGCGCGTGACGCCGGACCCGCCGCACACCAATACCTTTCAGATCACGTTTCCCGGCGATGCAGAAGTGGTCGGCCGGCGGGCCGTCGATCTGGCCGAGGCGACGGGGCTGTGGATCTGCGACCGGCCGCTGGACACCGGAATCGACGGCCTGGTTTCGGTTGAGGTCGTGGTCAATCCGACGCTCGACGGGGTCCCGGATGAACGGATCGTCGAGGTGTTGCATCGCCTGGCGCTCGGTGGCGCTTAACCTTCCGCATCGGGTCCCAAGCCCACGTCCCGGCGCAGATATGCGTTCAGCCGCCCGATATCCGGCCGCCGGCTGCGAAAGGGCCCGTACCGACGGGCCGGCAACCAGCGAAACCGGATGATCCATTGAGCGATCTGGTTCATGGCAATGCTGGTCATGGCAAGCCTCCATCCCTATGCTAATTCCAACATCGGCTGATTCTTGCCGGATGTGAAATGAAGGCTTGTCACCCAAACTCATGAACACTGTTCATGAATTGCCATCTCGATCGCTGCCGCCGCTGCCGGCCTTGCGGGCGTTCGTCGCCGTGGCGGAAACGGGCGGCTTCTCCCGCGCGGCGGAGCGGTTGCACGTGACCCAGACGGCGGTCAGCCATCAGATCCGCCAACTGGAGGACTGGCTGGGCTGCAAGCTGTTCCGGCGGGATACGCGGTCGGTGGCCATCACGGATGCCGGTGCGGCACTGCTGCCGCGCGTGCGCCGGGCACTGGACGATCTGGCGGCGGCGCTGGCGACGGCGCGCACGGCACCCCAGGACGAACGGCTGGTGATCGCCGCGCCGCCGGAGTTCGCGGCCCAATGGCTGGCGCCCCGGTTGCCCGGTTTCCTGGCCGATCACCCCGGCCTGGACGTCCGCCTGGTGGCCGAGTATCGCCGCGCGCGGTTCGTCGGCGACGGGATCGATGCGGCGGTCCTGCTGGGCTGCGGCGGGCCGGGCCAGCGGGCCGACCGGCTTGGGTTGGAGGAGGAGTTCGCCGTCTGCGCGCCCGGCTTGGCGGCCCGGCTGCCGCGGCACAACGGTTTCGCCGAGGCGCCGCTGCTCCGCTACGCCGGGGAGCGACACACGGCCCTGGATTGGCGGCGCTGGCTGGAGCAGCTGGGCCTCTGCCCGCCCGGGCAAGCGCTCGTGCTCGGTTCGGGGGCGCAGAGACGGCGTCTGGACCCGGATGCCGGCCCCTGCTATTCGACCTTCCCGGACATGCTGGAGGCCTGTCGGCAGGGGGCCGGCTTCGCCTTGGTGCGGACGTCGCTGGTGGCGGACGATCTGGCCCGGGGGCGGCTGGCTCGGCCCTTCTTCGAGGTGCTTCCCTCCGACTTGCACTACCATCTGGTGTGTCCGGAGGAGATGGCGGATCGCAGCAAGATTGCGGCCTTCCGACGCTGGGTCCTTGCCGAGGCGGAAACCAGCGGCTTGATGTGAGGCGCACTGCCGATCGGCGGGGGCCCAGAACGACGGAGCGGTTCGGCGCGGATGGGAGATTTGCTGTCGATGGGCAGCCACGCCCCCTATGTGTGGGGCGCTTATGGCGTTGCGTTGGGGGTAGTGGTCGTGCTGGTGGCGGCGACTCTGAACAAACTGCGGTCGGCAACGAGGCTTCTGCAGGCCCTGCAACGGGCGAGGGCCGCGGAGCGGGCACGGCTGGAGGATCGGCCATGACCCGGCGGCAGCGGCGACGGTTGATGCTGGTGAGCCTGGTGATGCTGGGGGCGGGAACGGCGGCGGCCCTGTCGCTGACTGCCCTGGAGGACAATCTGCTGTTCTTCCAAAGCCCCAGCCAGGTCCGGGGCGTCGGTGCGGACCCGGCCGAGGTCGGTCAGCGGTTTCGCCTAGGCGGCCTGGTGGCCGGTGGCACGGTGCGCCGCATGGACGACGGCTTGACTGTCCGGTTCGTCGTCACCGACACGGCCCATGACGTTCCGGTGGTCTTTTCCGGCGTGCTGCCGGACCTGTTCCGGGAAGGGCAGGGGGTGGTCGCCGACGGGCACCTGCGGCCGGACGGGGTCTTCGAGGCCGAGGACATCCTGGCCCGGCACGACGAAACCTATATGCCGCCGGAAGTGGCCGAGGCCCTGCGCGCCGCCGGCGAAGGGCCGCTGGCCGACGCGCCGCCGCCCGCCTACGGCGCCCGGAGCCAGGACCCGTGATCGGGGGACCGCTTTAGGATGATCCCCGAGCTGGGCCATTTCGCGCTGGTGCTGGCGACGGTGCTGGCGATCATCCAGTCCGTGGTGCCGCTGGTCGGTGCCGCGGCCGGCCGCGCGGCCTGGATGGCGGTCGGCGCCCCGGCGGCGTTCGGCCAGCTCATCGCGCTGACCGTGGCTTTCGCCGCGCTGACCTGGGCCTATGTGGCATCGGATTTCAGCGTCCTGAACGTGCTTCAGAACAGCCACTCCGCCAAGCCGATGCTGTTCAAGGTCGCCGGCGTCTGGGGCAACCACGAAGGATCGATGCTGCTGTGGGTGCTGGTGCTGGCCCTGTTCGGCGCCGGCGTGGCGGCTGCCGGCCGCGGCATGCCGATGACCCTGCGCGCGCGTGTCGTGGCGTTCCAGGGCTGGGTGGGGCTCGGCTTCCTGACGTTTATCCTGGCCACGTCGAACCCGTTCCTGCGGGTTGATCCGCCGCCGCTGGACGGGCTGGATCTGAACCCGCTGCTGCAGGACCCGGCTTTGGCGCTGCATCCGCCGTTCCTGTATCTCGGCTATGTCGGCTTCTCGACCGCCTTCTCGTTCGCCCTGGCGGCCCTGGTCGAAGGCCGCCTGGATGCTGCCTGGGCACGGTGGGCCCGGCCCTGGGTGCTTGCCGCCTGGGCGGCGCTGACCGTGGGCATCGCCCTGGGATCGTGGTGGGCCTATTACGAACTGGGCTGGGGCGGCTGGTGGTTCTGGGATCCGGTGGAAAATGCCAGCCTGCTGCCGTGGCTCACCGGCACGGCGCTGCTGCACTGCGTTGCCGTGGTCGAGAAGCGCGAGGCGCTGAAGACCTGGACCGTGTTGCTGGCCATCGTGACCTTCGGGCTGTCGCTGCTGGGCACCTTCCTGGTCCGGTCGGGCGTGCTGACTTCGGTGCATGCCTTTGCCGTCGATCCGGACCGCGGGATCTTCATCCTGGTGCTGCTGGTGCTGGCGGTCGGCGGAGCGCTGGCGCTCTATGCCTGGCGGGCGCCCCGGTTGTCGTCCGGCGGCGGGTTCGCCCCGGTCAGCCGGGAAGGGGCCGTCGTCATCAACAACCTGCTGCTGTGTACGGCCGCGGCGACGGTGCTGATCGGCACGCTCTACCCGCTGGTGCTGGAGGCGCTGGATGCCGGCCGGGTCTCGGTCGGTCCGCCCTATTACAACGCCACCTTCGTGCCGCTGGCCGCCCCGCTGATCGCGCTGGTCGCCATGGGGCCGCTACTCGCCTGGCGGCGGGGCGACGCCGCGGCGGCGTTGACCCGGCTCTGGGCGGCGGGGGCGCTGGCGCTGGTCGGCGTCGCCGTCGTGGCGGTGTGGCAGGCGGATGGCCCGCCCCTGGCGCTGCTGGGCATCGGCCTGGGGTTCTGGGCCGTCGGCGGGGCGCTCGTCGAATGGGCGGAGCGGGTGCGCCTGTTCCGGGTACCGCTGGCCGACAGCCTGCGACGGGCCGGCAATCTGCCGCGGGCGGCCTGGGGCATGACCCTGGCGCATGCCGGCCTCGGGATCGCCGCTCTGGCGATGACCGGCGCGTCGGTTTACGTGCAGGAGCGGTTGGTGGTGCTGGAGGTCGGCCAGGCGGTCGAGATCGCCGACTATCGCCTGACATTCGCCGGGGTCGCGCCCGCCGTCGGCCCCAACTACCAGGCCGAACGGGCGACCCTGGACGTGACGACCCTGGACGGCGACGCGGTGACGGTGCTGCAGCCGGAGCGCCGCTGGTACCCGGTCGCCCAGATGGGCACGGCCGAAGCGGCGATCCGCAGTTCCGGGTTCGCCGACCTGTTCGCCACGCTGGGCGAACAGGCCGATGACGGCCGCTGGACGATCCGCGTACGCCACAACCCGCTGGTGTCCTGGATCTGGATCGGCTCCGGGCTCATGGCCCTTGGCGGTGTGGTCAGCCTGGCCGATCGGCGCGCCTGGCGAACCCTGCGCCGGCGCGTCCGGCCGCCGGCTGCCGCCGGTCTGCCGGCCTGAGGGGCGACGATGCGTAGACTGCTGTTTCTGCTGCCGCTGGCGGGCTTCTTTGCCGTCGCGGTCTGGGGCGGGCTGGCCCTGTTCCGCGACGGGTCGGCGCGGCTGCCGCCCTCAACGCTGATCGACCAGCCGGTCCCGGACTTCGCGCTGCCGCCGTTGCGCGCCGGCGATGCCGCGGGCCTGGCGACAGCCGACCTGAACGGCGCCGACCCGGTGCTGGTCAACGTCTTTGCCAGCTGGTGCGTGCCCTGCCTGGCCGAACATCCGCTGCTGACCCGGCTGGCCGAAGAGGACGGCGTCGTCATCCACGCCATCAACTTCAAGGACACGGCGGACGCTGCCCAGGCTTGGCTGGCCCAGCATGGCGATCCGTTCGCCCGCATCGGGTTCGATCCGGAAGGCCGCGGCGGCATCGAGTGGGGCGTCACCGGCGTGCCGGAGACCTTCGTCGTCGATGGCGACGGCCGGGTGCGGTGGCGCCATGCCGGCCCGCTGACACCGGTGATCGTCGACCAGTCCCTGATGCCGCTGCTGGCGGAGCTCGGCGGATGACCCGCGCCCTACTCGCCCTCATGTTCGGCCTGCTGGTACTGGCGCCGGCGGCTGCCGAAGAAGTGTTCGACGATCCCGCCTGGGAGGCGCGCGCCCAGGAGATCGGCCGGCAGCTGCGGTGCGTCGTGTGCGCCAACCAATCGGTGTCGGACTCCAACGCGCCCCTGGCCGCCGATATCCTCGGGGTGGTGCGCGAGCGCATTGCCGCCGGCGACGACGACACCGCGGTGATCGACTATGTCGCGGCGCGCTACGGCGATTTCGTCCGGCTGCGGCCGCCGTTCCAGGCCAATACGCTGGTGCTTTGGCTCGCACCGGCAGCCGCTCTGGTCCTGGGGGCCGGTCTGGCGGTCACCGTCTTGGCCCGCGGTGGCCGTTTGCGCCGGGAACCCGAGCCCCTGACGGTCGAGGAGCAGGCACGGATCGACGCGGTACTGCGCGCCGAAGCCGGCCAACAGCCGCCCGATCCCGGGGATCACGGCCGATGATCGGGTTCTGGGTGCTGGCCGCGGCGCTGACCGCCGTCGTTCTGGTGCCGGTGTTGCGGGCCTTGGCGCGCCCCGGCGACCCGGGCGACGCCGCCGCTACTGAGGCGGTCTATCGCGATCAGCTTGGCGAGCTGGAGCGCGACGTGACCCGGGGCGTGCTCCCCGAATCCGAAGCCGAGGCGATGCGGCGCGAGGTGGGTCGTCGCCTTCTGGCGAGCCGCCGCCGGTCCGCGACGGGCAGCCGAGCACCGGCGCCGGCGATTGCCTGGGTGCTGGTGGGCGTCGTGCCGGTCGCCGCCCTGGCCCTCTATCTTGGGCTGGGCAGTCCGCACTTGCCGGCCCGACCGCTGGCCGACCAGGATCCGGCCGAGCGACTGGCCGCCGCCGCGGCACTGGAGGAAATCGAAGCGCTGTCCCGGTATCTGGTGGAAGCGCCCGGCGATGTCGCCGCTTGGGTCGATCTCGGCCGTCGTCACCGCGCCCTGGGCCGGTACCGCGAAGCATCCCTGGCCTTCGCCCGGGCCGTCGGCGCCAGCGAGGGCGACCCCGGCATCACCGGCGAGTATGCCGAAGCCCTGGTCGATGCGTCATCGGGCACGGTGACCGAGCAGGCGCGGCTGGCGTTCGAACAGGTGCTCGAGCGGCGGCCGGGCGATCCCCGGGCCCAGTTCTACCTGGCCCAGGCCCGGGCCCAGGCGGGCGACGCGGCCGGTGCGATCGCACGCTGGTCGGCCCTGATCGCCGGTTCGCCGGCGGATGCCGAATGGCTGCCGGTGGTGCGCGCCCGGATCGAGGAGGTCGCCGCGGCGGCCGGTCTGGACCCCGACATTCCCGAGCCGGTGGCGATGATCGCCCCGCGGACGCTGACGCCGGAGGAGATGGAGGCGGCGGCCGCCCTGTCGCCGGAAGACCAGCAGGCGATGGTCGACGGCATGGTCGACCGGCTGCGGCAACGGGCCGAAGGGTCGCCGGATGCGCCCGACGGTTGGCTACGCCTGGGCGAAGCCCAGATGGTGGTCGGCCGCCCCGCTGCCGCGGCTGAAGCCTTTGCCCGTGCGGCCGACCTGGCCGGCGAAGCGCCGATGGTGCTGGCGCGATGGGGCGAAGCCCTGCTGGCGGCCAGCGAGTCCGACACGTTGCCGCCGGACTTCGTGGCCGTGATGGAACGGCTGCACGCCGCCGCCCCGGACGATCCGCGCGCGCTGTGGTATCTGGGGGTGCACGCCGTCGAAGACGGCCGCCGGGACGATGCGCGGATCTTGTGGGAGCGCCTGCTGGCCACGCTGGCCGAAGGCTCGGCGGAAGCGGAGACCGTGCGCCTGGCACTGGATGCGCTCGGCACCGGCTGAACCCGATTTCCCTTGGCGATAAAACCCGCTAGCTTTGCGGTCCATGGCAGCTTCCGTCGCGTCCCCCGCATCCCCCCTTCCGGCATCCCCCGATCCTTCCGCAGCGATCGTCGTCGAGGACTTGCACAAATCCTTCGGCCCGCTTGAGGTGCTGAAGGGTGTCGATCTGACCGCCCATCAGGGCGACGTGATCTCGATGATCGGGTCGTCGGGGTCGGGCAAGAGCACCTTCCTGCGCTGCATCAACCTGTTGGAGATCCCCAATGCCGGCCGCGTCTGGGTCAATGGCGAACTGATCCGCATGCGCCAGCGGGACGGGGTGGCCACGCCGGCCGACCGCCGGCAGGTGGACCGCATCCGCAGCCAGCTCGGCATGGTGTTCCAAAGCTTCAATCTGTGGAGCCACATGACGGTTCTGGAGAACGTCATCGAGGCGCCGCTTCAGGTCCTGAAGGAGCCGCGCAACGAGGTGATCGCCCGCGCCGAAGCCCTGCTGGACAAGGTCGGCATCGCCGACCGGCGCGACTACTACCCCGGGCATCTGTCGGGCGGCCAGCAGCAGCGGGCCGCCATCGCCCGGGCCTTGTGCATGCGGCCGAAGGTGATGCTGTTCGACGAGCCCACCTCGGCCCTGGATCCGGAGCTGGTCGGCGAGGTGCTGCGGGTGATCCGGCAACTGGCCGAGGAGGGCAACACCATGCTGCTGGTCACCCATGAAATGGGGTTCGCCCGCGAGGTCTCGACCCAGGTTCTGTTCCTGCACCAGGGCCGTATCGAGGAGCACGGCCGGCCGGAACAGGTGTTCGACAACCCGCAGTCCGAGCGATGCCGGCAGTTCCTGGCTTCGGTGATGTGAGCGCCGGATCACGGATCGCTTGACCGGAGGGCCTTCCGGCCCTTGAGATACCCCACCTTTCGACAACCACTAATGTACTGAGTGAACGAGGAGGCAGAGTTCGATGAAAAGATGGATGTCCCTGGCCGCCGGCACGGCGGTTCTGGTGTCTGCCGGCGCCGTCGGGGCCCAGGACGTGGTCCGCATCGGTACCGAGGGTGCGTACCCTCCGTGGAACTTCACCGATAGCGACGGCAACCTGGTCGGGTTCGAGATCGATCTGGCGAACGTCATGTGCGAGCGCATGGCTGTGGAGTGCG
>JANQIU010000310.1 GCA_028281985.1 Alphaproteobacteria bacterium
TGCGCAACACTATTATGGGAAATACCCGCATGGATAGCGCGGGCAGTGACCGAATTGCCACAATCAGCGGCGGTACCAGAACCGTGCGGGCCCGGTGTCGAGATGGACGAAGCGGCCGCGCCAGTAGATCCCCCAGCCGCCTTGGCCGATGCCGCGGGACAGATTGGCCAGCATGTGAATGCCGTAGCCCTGAACCGACAGATCGACGGCCTGCCCGCGCAGGTGATAGCTGTTCAGGGCGGCGCCTTCGGATCGCAGGGCGCGATTGGTCTCCGGGGTCCGGTAGCCGGAATGGACGGCCAGGGTCGGGGTGTGGCCGCGCGCCCGGCGGTACCGTTCCGAAAGCCGCCAAAGAATGTCGAACAAGCCAGGATCCATCGGCACGGCCGCGCCGACATGGTGATCGCGCATCAGCCAGTCCAGCTCGCCCAGGGCCGACCAGACATAGCCTTCGCCGTTGAAATAGGTGCCGTCGAACGACTCGCCCGTGTTGACGTTGGCCAGCCGCAGCGACCGGGTCGCCAGCGGCGCCGCCCGGACGCTGCCGGCTGTAGCCAGTGCCAGAGGCAGGGCGGCGCCGGCCGTCAGCATCGCCCGGCGGGTGGGTAATCGCCGCGGGTCGCGTCGTGGTGTTGATGTCGCCATAATGTCCTGAAATGGTTGAACAGCGCGCGCCGGCCAAGGGGCGATTGGAACGGCGGGCGTCAGGCTAGCGCTTTACCAACCCGCACGCCCCGCACTACATGATGGACCATGAAACGCAAACTACTGACTGCATTGGTGCTGTGCGCCCCGATGGTCGCGGCACCCACCCCGGCCTGGGCCGGTTGCACGGATCCGGCTGAAGAGGGTGTCAACTGGCGCCGATGCTCGTTCTATGGCCGCGATTTGAGCGGCGCCATGCTGAGCGACTCGCAGCTGCGCGACACCATCTTCCAGCGGGCGACCCTGGACGGGGCGAATCTCGCGGGCGCCGATGCGTTCCGGGCCAAGTTCAACACCGCAAGCATGGTGGGCGCCACATTGGAAGGCGCCCGGCTCTTCGAGGCGGACCTGACCAAGGCGGATCTGACCGAGGCCAACCTTCAGGGGGCCGACATGCGGCGCGCCCGCTTGGTCCAGGCGATTCTGATCGGCGCCGACATGACCGGCGCCGACCTGAGCGGTGCCGATCTGGGAGAGGCCGACCTGTCGGGGGCGACTTGGACCGACGGTGAGCGCATCTGTGCGCCCCTATCCATAGGCCAATGCAACTGAGAACAGATCTTTCGCATTTGGCAAAAAATCTGGTTGCATTAGAAGAGGGTTGTGGGCAGCTTTATTGAATCCTAAATCGATTTCAGGGCTGCGCTGTGCCGTATCCAGAGACGCCGGAACAGGCTGCTGAACTGGCGCGCCGGGTGCTCGACCGGATCTTCGCGGAAGACCTGCCGGCTGACCCCGAGATGTTCGCGCTCTGGTACAACTATTTCGCACGTAGCAGTTTAGATTTGTGTCGGGAGATAGAAACGGCGGTGGCGGACGGGCTGTCGTTGACCCATGACTACTGCGTCGACCTGTTCGACCGGCATGTGGGTATCCGTCGCGAGAGCGCCGCCGTGGGCGAGACCTCCGACAAGATCCGGTCGGCGCTTGTCGGTCTGATTGCCTTTCTGGATCGTGCCCAGCGCGAGGCGGGCGACTACGGCCGTACGCTCACGGATTTCGCCGGCTTGATGACGTCGGCCGGCGGCCTGGACGAGTTGCGGTCGATGATCACCTCGCTGGTGGCCGGGACACGCCGGATGGTGGAGCAGAACCGGTTGATGAGCGCCGAGCTCAAGGCGACGTCCCACGAGATCGACGCCATGCGGCGTAACCTGGAGATGGTGCGCAAGGAGTCGTTGACCGATGCCCTGACGGGACTGCTCAATCGAAAGGGCCTGGACCTGCAGTTGCGGGCGGCGCTCGACGGTGAGAACGAGACCGGTGAACCCGTCAGCTTGCTGATGGCCGACATCGATCATTTCAAGAAATTCAACGACACCTACGGGCATCTGACCGGTGATGAAGTGTTGCGCCTTGTCGCACGGGTTCTGCGGGATTGCGTGAAGGGGCGCGATGTTGTTGCCCGCTATGGTGGCGAGGAGTTCGCCGTGGTGCTGCCCGAAACCGGAACCGGGAATGCGGCGACCGTGGCCGAGCAGATCCGCGCCGCCCTGTCCAAACGGCGCCTGGTGCGTCGCAATGCCGGGGTCACCCTGGGGTCCGTCACCGTCTCGATCGGTGTGGCCAGCCATCTCCAAGGCGAAGGCCCCGCCGACCTGATCAGCCGGGCGGACGACGCGTTGTATCGGGCCAAGCATGCCGGACGGAACCGCGTGATGACCGACCAGGAATTCCTGACGATAGTCAACGAAGCCTAAAAGGCCGCCCGCCCGGGGCTTCGCGGAACGGGCAGCCAGCCGTCGCGGATCGCGGTTATGCCGGGCAGGTTCCGTGCCGCCGGCAAATGCGCTACACCGCCGACAATGCGTAATCGCAACATTCTGAATCGCCCGATCCTTCGCCTTCTCGTTTTTGCCCGTCGGCTGTTCCGCAACGATCAGGCGGTTCTGGCGGCGCTGGCCCTCATCGTCGGCACGGCCGCCGCCGGGGGCGCGATTGCGTTCCGCGAGGCGATCGCCCTGGCGCAAAGCGTCGCCTACGGCTTCGGCCACGAACAGGTCGTCACCGGCATCGCCGACCTTGGCGCTTGGCGGATCGTCCTGGCGCCGGCGCTCGGTGGGCTGATCATCGGCCTGCTGGTCCGTTACGCCATGCCCGGACAGGAGGCGCAGGGGGTCGCGCATGTCATGGAAGCGGCCGCATTGCGGGGCGGGCGAATGCCACTGCGAACCGGCCTGATGACGGCGGTCATCAGCGCGATGTCTCTGGGGGTCGGCGCGTCGACGGGGCGCGAGGGGCCGGCGGTGCATCTCGGGGCGACGCTGGGCTCGGCAGTGGCCCGGCCGCTGCGCCTGTCGCGGGCGCTTTCGCGGACGCTGCTGGGATGCGGCATCGCCGCTGCCGTTGCCGCCAGCTTCAATGCGCCCATTGCCGGCGTGTTCTTCGCCCTGGAGGTGGTGGTCGGTCATTATGCGCTCAGCGCCTTCGCGCCGATCGTGTTGGCCTCGGTCGTGGGTACTGTCGTCAGCCGGCAGGTGTATGGCGACTTTCCCGCCTTCGTGCTGCCCGATGTGCTTGGCCCCATCTCCGTCTGGGAGTTCCCGGCCTTCGCCCTGTTGGGCCTGGTGTCGGCCGGGGTCGCCTTCGTCTTCATGTGGTCGGTGATGACGGCGGGCCGCATCATGCGCCAGATCGCGCTGCCCCTGGCGCTACGGCCGGCCCTGGCCGGTCTCTTGATCGGCATCGCTGCCTTGTGGCTGCCGCATATCCTGGGCGTCGGCTATGAAGCCACCGACCTGGCGTTGAAGGAACAGCTTGCCCTCTGGCTGATGGTTGCCCTGATCGCCGCCAAGATCGCCGCGACCGCCATTTGTCTGGGAAGCGGTTTCGGCGGCGGCGTGTTCAGCCCCTCGCTGTTCATTGGCGCGATGACCGGGGGCGCCTTCGGGACCATCGCGGCGGCCGCTTTTCCGGCCATGGCTTCGGCGACCGGCGCCTACACGCTCGTCGGCATGGGGGCGGTTGCCGGCGCCGTTCTCGGGGCGCCGATTTCGACCATTCTCATCATCTTCGAGATGACCGGCGACTACACCCTGACCATCGCGGTGATGGTGGCGGTGGTCATTTCCGTGACGTTGCTGGAGCAGACCCTGGGGCGGAGCCTGTTCATCTGGCAACTGGCGAACCGCGGCGTGAACCTGCGCCAGGGGCGGGAAGTCGGTCTGTTGTCCCGTATTCTGGTGTCGGACGTGATGAAGCGGGACTATGTGACGGTGCCGCCTGAAGCGAGTCTGACCGACGTGATCAATGCCCTGCGCACGGCCAGCTATGGCGAAGTCTTCGTGGTCGACGACAGCGGTCGGCTGGCCGGGATCCTGACCCTGGCGGACATCGCGCATCTTCCCCATCGCGATGACGACGCGACGCTGACGGCCGGCCAGGCGGCCCGGCGCGATCCGCCCGTCCTGGAGGCGGGCGAAGATGTGCGCGCGGCCATGCGACTGATGGACAGCGCCGCAGAGAGCCATATTCCCGTGGTCGAGACTCGAAAAGGGCGCCAGGTGGTCGGGTTCGTGCACGAACACGATGTCCTGCATGCCTATCACCGCGCCATTCTGGAAGCCCGTGCCGAGGAGACCGGCGCCGAGGCTTCGGACGGCAAGACCTCCGGGCGGCGCAAGCCGCGCATCTGACCGCACGCCTGATCCGCTCGCATGTTTGGCCGGCGACGCCATACCGAAGACATGACGCCGTTGGGCATCGCCCTGCGACCGATCCGCTCGGGCGACGGGCCGGCCTTGAAGGAACTCATCGACGACGTCGACGCGGAAGCCGACTTCATGCTGCGCGAGGCCGGTGAACCGCCGGACTGGCTGGCGGACCCTGAGGCTGGCCTGGCCCGGCTGATCGCCGACGGGAGCATATTCTTCCTGGCCGTCGCCGACGGGATCCCGATCGGGTCGATCGGCGTCATGCGCGGTCGTAACCGGCGCAATCGCGGTGTCGGGACCATCGGCCTTGGCCTCCGGCGCGCCTGGTGGGGGCGTGGGGTCGGCAACGCACTGCTGCTACGCGCCGAAGCCTGGTCCCGGCGCCGCGGGTTGCACCGGCTGGAACTGACGGTCCAGACCGGCAACGCCCGGGCCATCGCCCTCTATCGCCGGCGGGGCTTCGTCGAAGAGGGCGTGCGGCGCGCGGTATTCCGGCATCAGGACCAGTGGCGCGACGAAATGGTGATGGCGCTCTTGCTACGCCGGTCGCCAAAACCGCATCCGCCCCTGGTCCTGCCGAAGGGCGATCCACCGGCCGGTGATGGTGCCGTGCAGGTTCGCCGGATCGTGCCGGACGACGCGGCCGCCTTTGCCCAGTTCAATCTGCGTCTGCTCAGGGAAACCCCGTTCCTGATGCGAAGCCCGGGCGAAGGGTTGCGCACCGCACCCGAAGCCCGCGAGATGATCGCCGACCGCGCGTTGCGCGACGAACCAACCTTCGTTGCCGTGACCAACGGTATCCCGGAACGGCGCGTTGTCGGCGTGTTGGGGCTGCACGGGTCCGACAAGCCGAATACGGGCGGGGAGGTCCATCTGGGCATGGGCGTCCTGCGCGACTACTGGGGCGCCGGCGTCGCCGGGCAGCTTATGGCGACGGCGGAGAACTGGGTGCGAGACCGGGGCGGGCACCGGATCGCCCTTTCGGTATTCAGCCACAATGTTCGCGGCCTTCAATTCTACCACCGGTGCGGGTTCGTCCACGAAGCCACCAACAGGTTCTATTCCTTTCGCCGCGGGCGCGCCGTCGACCTGATCCAGATGGCCAAGCTGCTATAGTACTGGCCCCGGCTGCGGCAAAGATGGAGGGCCCTGGCAATGATGGCCTCAGTGATAATGGCCGTGCTCATGCTGTGCACCGGCGACGTTTGCCGGATGGCGGACGGCTATCCCATGGTTTTCGAGACCGAATCGGCGTGTATTCGGCACCTGGTGGCGGTGAGCGCGTCGATGGTTGAGGCGACCGACCCGGACGCCACGGTGGCGATGGCCTGCGCATTCGATTTCCGGGCGCTTCCGGGAACCCTGCCCGGAACGCCCCAGTAGGAAAGGAACACAAGATGCAAAGCCCGGCCCGGCAGATGGCAGGTGCTGCCGGCAGTTCGTATGTGGATGCGCTGAATGCCCCGCAACGGGCGGCGGTGGAGGCCCTGGACGGGCCGGTCCTGGTGCTGGCAGGCGCCGGTACGGGTAAGACCCGCGTCCTGACGACGCGGCTGGCGCATCTTCTGATGACGCGGCGGGCCTGGCCCAGCCAGATCCTGGCGGTCACCTTCACCAACAAGGCTGCCCGGGAGATGCGCGACCGGGTCAGTCAGTTGACGGGTGCGCCGACCGAAGGCTGGTGGATGGGGACATTCCACGCCCTGGCCGCCCGCATCCTGCGCCGGCATGCCGACCTTGTCGGGCTGAACAGCAACTTCACCATCCTGGACACCGACGACCAGCTTCGTCTGTTGAAGCAGTTGCTGGAGGCCGAGTCGGTCGACGCCAAGCGCTGGCCGGCCCGCCTGATCCTTGGCGTGATCGAGCGTTGGAAGGACCGGGGTCTGACCCCGGACCGGCTGAAACCCGAGGACGCCGGCGACGTTGCCGGCGGTCGCATGCTGGCCTTGTACCGCGGATACCAGGAACGCCTTCGAACCCTGAACGCCTGCGACTTCGGCGACCTGCTGCTGCACAACCTGACGCTACTTCAGGGGCATGCGGACGTGCTGGCGGAGTACCATCGGCGTTTTCGCTATCTGCTGGTCGACGAGTACCAGGACACCAACGTCGCCCAGTACCTGTGGCTGCGGCTCCTGGCCCAGGGGCACCGGAACATCTGCTGCGTCGGCGACGACGACCAGTCCATCTACGGCTGGCGCGGGGCCGAAGTGGGCAACATCCTGCGGTTCGAAAGCGATTTTCCCGGCGCCCAGGTGATCCGGCTGGAGCGCAACTACCGGTCCACCGGCCACATCCTCGGTGCCGCCTCGGGCCTGATCGCCCACAACCGGGGCAGGCTGGGCAAGACCCTGTACACCGATGATCCGGCGGGCGAGCCGGTGCTCGTCCGCTCGGTGTGGGACGGCGAGGAGGAGGCGCGCTGGGTCGGCGGGGAGATCGAGGCCCTGCACGCCAAGGGGGTTTCGCTGAATGAGATCGCCATCCTGGTCCGGGCCGGCTTCCAGATGCGGGAATTCGAAGAGCGTCTGCTGACCTTGGGCGTGCCCTATCGGGTGGTCGGTGGGCCGCGGTTCTACGAGCGGATGGAGATCCGCGACGCCATGGCCTATCTGCGGGTCATCGCCCAACCGGCGGACGACCTGGCATTCGAGCGGATCGTCAACGTCCCGAAGCGCGGCCTGGGTGCCAAGGCGGTCCAGACGCTGCATCTGACGGCCCGGGGCGGGCAGGCCGGGGCGGCCCCGCGCCAACCGCTCTATGAGGCGGCGCTGGATCTGGCCCAGACCGATGAACTGGCCGGTCGCGCGCGAACCGGACTGCGGGCCCTGATGACCGATTTCGAGCGATGGCGGGGCGCCGTGGCGACCACGCCCCATGCCGATCTGGCCAGACGGGTGCTCGACGAAAGCGGCTATACCGCCATGTGGCAGGCCGACAAGTCGCCGGAGGCGCAGGGGCGGCTGGAGAACCTCAAGGAACTCGTCGCCGCCATGGAGGAGTTCGAGACGCTGGCCGGGTTCCTGGAACATGTCAGCCTGGTCATGGATGCCTCCGACGGCTCGGCTGGAAACGCCGAGATGGCTACGCTGATGACGTTGCACGCCGCCAAGGGCCTGGAGTTCGCCCATGTGTTCCTGCCCGGGTGGGAGGAAGGCGTGTTTCCCAACCAGCGGGCGCTGGACGAAACCGGCGTCGCCGGGTTGGAGGAGGAGCGGCGGCTGGCCTATGTCGGGCTGACCCGGTCCAAGCACCGGGCCTATGTCATCAGCGCCGCCAACCGGCGCATCCATGGACAATGGCAATCGTCCCTGCCGTCCCGGTTCGTTGAGGAACTGCCCGAGACCCATGTTGACGTTCAGGCGGATCCGGGGCTGGGGACCGGCGGCGGGGCGATGGAGACGCCGTCGGCGTTCGCGTGGCAGCCCCCGCGACAGACCGGGTTCATGCGGCGCGGCCCGGTGCTGGAGGGCGTGGCCTATGCGGTCGCCGACCGACCCAAGCCGGCCGTGCCGTTTGCCCCGGGCGATCGTGTCTTCCATCAGAAATTCGGGTACGGCCGCGTGGTCACGGTGGATGCCGACAAGCTGACGGTGGATTTCGATCATACCGGCGAGAAGAAGGTCATCGACAGCTTCGTCAAACCCGCCGACAAGGCCGGCTAGGGACTATCATCGGTAGATCCGGAAACCTGTCCGCCCCTCCCGGCGTCTGAAGTCGTTCGAACCGCCCGCGGCCGGCTTGCCGCGGGGACGACCGGCAACGGGAAGGGCATCGCGGGTGACATCATCGGGGACATCTCGGCAGGATGGCCGGCGTCCCGACACCGCCGGACCGTGGATGGGCGGCGAGGTGCCGGCGTCGCCGGTGCCCGATGCGGTGCATTTCGCCCGCCATCCGGATCGTTCCTGGCGGGCGCGCGGCCATATCCGGGACGAGCGTACGCACCTGCCAGCCCTGACCGCCGTTCACGGTGAACTGCCGAACGGGCTGGTCCTGCGTCTGGTGCGCCGGGACGGGTTATGGATCGACCTCTGGACCCCGGATCGTTCGGCCGCTTCCGCGGCCGTCACCGGACGGGATGTGCAGGTCCTGCACCTGCTGTCCGATCCGCGGTCTCGGGTTCTGCAATCCGGCGACGGCCTGGCGACGGAGGTGCCGTGACAGGTGCCGCGCCGTTTTGCGGTGACCTTGTCAGTCCTGGTCGCGCCAGCGCTTGGGCGTGGTGCCGGTGGCAATGCGGAAGGCGTATGTCAGGTGGCTCTGGCTGGAGAAACCGCATTCCAGGGCGATGGCGGCGATCGGCCAATCGGTCGTCCGTAGAAGCGACTTGGCCTGGTCGATGCGACGTTCCTGGACGAACCGGTAGGGGCTGAGTCCGGTCGACGCCTTGAAGGCGCGCGCGAAATGATAAGGGCTGAGGCCGGCCACCTGGGCCAGGTCGGCCAGGGTGATGGTGTCGGCCAGTCCTTCGTCGACGCGCGACCGGACGGCGTCAAGTTGGCGGGGCGTCAGCTTGCCTGGCGACCGCCGGTTGTTGGCCGAGCCGGTGCCGTAGGCAACGATCAGATGGGCAGCCAGCATATGTGCCGCCTGGTCGCGCAACAGGGGCGAGGTGACGAATGCGCTCACCGGGTCGCTGATCGCCATATGCGCGAAACCGGCGATGACCGGATCGACGATCGCAAAGGGGGCCTGCAGGGACAAGCGATCGGGCCGCTCGATGGTCGTCCGGGCGCAATCCTCGACGACCGATGGCGCCAGATAGAGGTGCAGCACATCGACCGTGCCGTCGATGTCGAAGGTGGCTTCGGTGCCGGCCGGCATCAACGTCGCCGTGCCGGGGCCGGCGCCGTGTTGCCGCTCGCTGCCGAGTTGCCGGCCGATGGATCGCGAACCGCCGATCTGGAAGGTGACGACGTGGTGCGGCACCGGCTTCGCCGTCGATCGTGGGGTATCATGCACCCAGCGGCTGCCGGAGAGGCCGTGTCGTCCGAGAGACGGCAACGTGTCGACGGGATCGACGCCAAGGATCCGGCGGAACGTGCCGATTGTGCCGGTGGGAAGCGGTGCGGCCTGTGACGTGGCGATCTCCATTCAACACACCCACGATCGAAATGATGTAACACCTGGACATTGGCGCCGTAAATCGATCCAAACTCCAGTTCTCCTGTAAATCTGCGACAGGAGGACGCATAAGGCAAGATACTGACAGCGAATGTGCAAGTGTATGAAAGAACCCGGTAAGCAATCGGGACTATAGCTGGCCGGTAGTGGATTGGGGATCATTCCGGGTCGAAAGGGTTTGCATCGGTGCTGGGCGCATCGGGGCTGCCGCGCAGAAGGTAACGGCTGTGCATCGGATGGTGTGCGGCCGCCAACGGAACAGGAATGGCATCCGAAATGAACAGCACGACCTCCCGCCCCTTCCTACGCCAACTCTTGGTCGAACTGGCTGTTGTCACGGCCGTCGTTACCGCGAGCGTCGCTGCGTCGATCGCGATCATCTTGTAGCCCTGTCCGGCTGGGGCAATCGGACCTCGGTTCTGACTGTCCGGTTCCCGACCCGGCAAGTCTCCTTCGCATAGATCCCGCTACCGACCATCGCCGCGCCGGCCTGGCGTCGCGTCCCGCGGGACTTGACCCCTGGCACGGTCTGGCGGTAGCCGCTGACGGCTCTCGGTGCGGCCGGGCGACGATCCGCAAGTGACGGAGTTGGGATGGGGGACAGCGAGCGCGCGCCGGGAAGCTGGCGCGTGTCGATGCAGGTGGCGGCAGCGCAGTCCGATGCCTTCGCCGATGCCGTCGGCGACGGGGCCGACGCGATATCGCTGCACGGCGACGCCGATGCCGGCGTTTACGAGTTGGCGCTGCATTTCCGCCAGCGGCCCGATCCGGCTGCACTCACCGCCCGCGTCGCGCTGTTGAGTGCGGCCTTCGGCCTTCCGGTACCGGAAGCAACCATCGAAGCCGTGCCGGCAACCGACTGGCTGGCGGCGACCCAGGCGGCGTTTCCGCCCCTAAGGCTTGGCCAGTTCTGGATTCACGGATCGCATGTGACCGAACCGCGTCCGGTCGGTCGCCTGCCCTTGCAGATCGACGCGACCACCGCATTCGGTACCGGCGAACATCCGACGACCGAAGGGTGCCTGCGCGCCCTGGCCGGGATCGCCAAGCAGGGCGCCCCGCGACGCATTCTCGATATGGGGTGCGGAACTGGCATCCTGGCCCTGGCGGCAGCGCGGCTGTTCCGCAAACCGGTCCTGGCAGTCGACCTCGATCACGAAGCGGTGCGGGTCGCCCGGATCAATGCCCGGGTCAACGGCCTTTCGCAGGCCATCCGGATCCGCCAGGGCGATGGGTTCAAGGCCCTGCCGAAAACCGCTCGGTACGACCTGATACTGGCCAACATCCTGGCCCGGCCGCTTGCCGATATGGCACCGGCCCTCGCCCGCCATCTGGCCCCGGGTGGCCGGGCCATCCTCTCCGGGCTTCTGAACCGCCAGGCATCCCAGGTCATCGCCGCATACCGACGGCAGGGGCTCGTCCTGCGCTACCGGCATGTTGTTGGCGACTGGCCTACGCTGGTGGTGCGCCGGCTGTCGTCGCTGCCGACGTAGGATAAGCGCAGGATTTGCGCGATGCCCGGGATCGCCGAACGATCAAGGGCACCACGATCCTGCTTCAGGCGACCTGTCGCGGGCGATCGGAGTTCGCCGACTGGATCGCGCCTTCGGGGTAGATGTCGGCGACCCGCTGGGGGCCGATCAGCACTACGTCGGCAATCGCCGCCCGGGTCAGACCGATATCCTCAAGCTGACGGTCGTTCAGATCCATCAGCGCCTCATAAGTCATCCGCTTGCCGCGAGACCAGCCGAACAGGCCGAGCGCGCGTCCAACCGCATTTCGAAGAGCCGTCTTCGCCATTTTCGTCTCCAAGTGTCCAGGGGGGCCGTTGTCGGCCCGGCCGATTGGTTCGGCCCGTGTTGCGCTGCACCATCCCCGCGCCGGTCGAGAGATGGGCTTAAACCACAGAAAATGCATCCACCGTTTTTTTCAATGCAGCCCCAAAAAAGCTGCATACGATTGACGAACGTGAATCTAGACTAGGGAAATGAAGAGAAGATGACTGAAAGAGGGCAGTTTGACCAATAATTCTATTCGCGATTGGAATGGCAGCCTTCGCTGATACGCATGGCGGTTGGCCGGGCACCACCGTCGTTGCAGGATGGTGCATCCGTGCCGGCTGCCACACCGCAAACCACTAGACTGTTGAATCCGATCAGCTTATCCCCGCTGCGGTGTTTCCAACCTACCGTAGGTTGATCTAGCTTTGCGCCCCTGTGGCCGGCACCGATGTGGCGAAGAGGACAGCGATGACTGCGGACGCGTTTGGCGACGACGGCGGCGACGCGCTTAGGCAGAAGGTCGGCTTTGCCGGTACACCGGCGGCCTTCCGGTCGCTGCTGGCCGGTATTGCCGCTGCGCCCGAACAGCCTGGCGGATCTGCGGACTGGTCGGTGTTGGTCGGGCAGGGCCTTGAGAGTGAAGCCCTGGCCGCTCTGGAAAGGGAAGCCTCGCGGCTGCGTCGGGGCGCTATACCAGCGGGCGACGCGCCAACCGGCCGGCTGGCGGCGCTGCGGCAGGCGATCACCGATCTGGACCTGGCCGGGTTCGTGGTTCCAAGGTCGGGCCAGCATCCGGGAGAATACCTGCCGGCCCAGGACGAACGCTTGGCCTGGTTGACGGGGTTCACCGGATCTGCCGGTACCGCCGTCGTATTGGCCGAAACCGCGGCGCTGTTCGTTGACGGTCGCTACACCGTACAGGCGCCCAAGCAGATCGACCCGAGTTTGTGGACGCTGTGTCCGCTGACCGATCTGCCCCTGGAGGCGTGGTTGGCGCGCACGGTGCCGGCGGATGCGAGGATCGGATACGATCCGTGGCTGCACACCGCCGCCTGGGTCGACAAGATGCGCAAGGCGCTCGAGCGGCGCGGCGCCCAGCTTGTGCCAGTCGAACCCAACCCGATCGACGCCTTGTGGACCGACCGGCCACCATCGCCGATCGCACCCGTGCTGCCGCACGCGGAGGCATTCGCCGGCCGGGCGGCATCGGACAAGCGGTCCCTCGTCGCCGAGGCGGTTGCCAGCCATGATGCCGATGCGGCGGTGATCACCGCACCGGAATCGATCGCCTGGATGCTCAATGTGCGGGGCGGGGACGTGCCGTTCACCCCGTTGGCCCTGTCGCGGCTGATCCTGCATGCGGACGGCACGGCACAATGGTTCGTCGATGACCGCAAACTGGTGCCCGGGCTGCATGCGCATCTGGGCAACCAGGTGTCGGTGTTGCCCGAAACCGCCTTCGGTTCCGCCCTCGACGCCCTTGGCCAGGCCGGCAAGACGGTGCTTGCCGAACCGGCGAATACGGCGGCCTGGACGATCGATCGGCTCCATCGCTCCGGCGCCAAGCTGCGCCACGAAGCCGACCCCAGCGCCCGCTTCCGCTGCTGCAAGACGGAGCCGGAGCTGCACGGGGCCCGTGTCGCCCATCTGCGCGACGGCGTGGCCGTGTCCCGGTTCCTGGCATGGCTGTCGCGCCAGGACGATCCTGCCCTGCACAGCGAAAACGCCGTCGCCGACCGGCTGATGGCCGAGCGGAAGCGGGTGCAACGGTATCGCGGGGACAGCTTCGGCACCATCGCCGCCACGGGCGCGAACGCTGCCTTGCCGCATTATCAGGCCGCGCCGGACGGGGATGTCAGGCTGGAGCCCGGCAGTTTCTTTCTGTTCGATTCCGGCGCCCAGTACCTGGACGGGACCACCGACATCACCCGGACCGTGGCGATCGGTACAGTGAGCCCGGAGATGCGCGAGCGCTACACCCTCGTCCTCAAGGGGCACATCGCGCTGGCGACCGCGCGGTTCCCCGTCGGTACGACCGGTATCCAACTGGACGCGCTGGCCCGGCAATTCCTCTGGCAAGCCGGGCTCGACTACGACCATGGCACCGGACACGGGGTCGGCAGCTATCTGGGCGTGCACGAAGGGTCTGCCCGCATCTCCAAACAGCCGGGCGCCGTGGCGCTTGAGCCGGGGATGATCCTGTCGATTGAGCCCGGCTACTACAAACCGGGCGCCTACGGCATCCGCATCGAGAACCTGGTAGCGGTGCGCACGGTGCCCGCGCTGCCCGGATCCGATCGGCAGATGCTCGATTTCGAGACCCTGACCCTGGCGCCGATCGATCTGACGCCGGTGGAGCCGATGTTGCTGTCGCCGTCGGAAACCGCCTGGATCGACGGCTACCACCGCCAGGTTCGCGATGCGCTGGGACCGGAGCTGTCGCCGGAAGACCAGGCGTGGCTCAACCGCGCGACGGCCCCTCTGGAAACCGTTGGCGGCTGACGCTCACACCCCGTCGATCAGGTCCAGCCATTCGGCCTCAGTCAGTGTCCTGACGTCCAGGTCGCGGGCCTTGGCGGCCTTGGATCCGGCATCCGCGCCGACAACAACGATATCGGTCTTCTTGGAGACGGAGCCCGCCACCTTGGCACCGAGCGACTCGGCCTTCGCCTTGGCTTCCGCCCGGCTGACGCTCTCCAGCGATCCGGTGAACACGACCGTTTTTCCAGCCACCGGGCTGTCGCTCGATTCAGGAGCCGAGACGGCGTCGACCGCGACCTGGGCGACCAGTTGATCCAGGACTTCGGTATTGTGCGGCTCGGCGAAGAAGCCGATCAGATCGTCCGCCACCGACGGACCGATCTGATCTATGGCCGTCAACTCGGCATAGGTTTCGCCCTCCCGGTCGATGGCCTCCCCCATGGCCATGCGCAGGGCATCAAGGGTCCCGTAGTGGCGGGCCAGCAGCCGGGCGGTTGCCTGTCCCACCTGGCGGATGCCCAGGGAATAGACGAAACGGTCCAGCGGTATGCGCCGGCGGGCTTCGATGGCGGCGAACAGGTTGGCCACCGACTTGCTGCCCCAGCCGTCCTTCTCCGCCAGGCTGTCGGATCGCCGGTCTTCGCGTGCCGAAAGGGTGAAGATGTCTGCCGGCCGCATCACCCGCCCGTCGTCGTAGAACGCCTTGATCTGCTTTTCGCCCAAGCCTTCGATGTCGAAGGCGTCGCGGCTGACGAAATGGCGCAGTCGCTCCACGGCCTGGGCCGGGCAGATCAGGCCGCCGGTACAGCGGCGGACCACCTCGCCTTCCTCGCGGATAGCCAGGCTGCCGCATTCCGGGCAGCGATCGGGGAAGGCGAACGGCCGGCTGTCGTCCGTCCGCTCGGCCGCGACGACCTGGGGGATGACGTCGCCGGCCCGCTGGATCGTCACCCGGTCGCCGATATGGATGTCCTTGCGGGCGATCTCGTCTTCGTTGTGCAGGGTGGCGCGGGCCACCACGACACCACCGACGGTGACCGGGTCCAGGACGGCGACGGGGGTCAGGGCGCCGGTCCGGCCGACCTGGATGCGGATGTCCAGCAGGTTGGTTGCCGCCTGTTCGGGCGCGAATTTATGGGCCATGGCCCAGCGCGGGGCCCGGCTGACGAATCCCAGGCGTGCTTGCAGATCCAGCCGGTCCACCTTGTAGACGACGCCATCGATATCGAACGGCAGGTCCGGGCGTATGGCCTGGATACGCGCGTAATGGGCCAGCATGGCATCGGCGTCGGCACACAGTGCTGTCGGTTCGTTGAGCTTGAACCCGAAATCGCCCAGCCGCCGGCGGGCCGCCCATTGGGTTTCGGCCAGCGGTGTGCTGACCTCGCCCCAGGCATAGCCGAAGAAGCGTAGCGGGCGTTCGGCGGTGATCGAAGGGTCGAGCTGGCGCAGGGACCCGGCAGCCGTGTTGCGCGGATTGACATAAAGTGGCTCGCCCCGCGCCTCGCGCTGCCGGTTCAACACCAGGAAATCGGCGCGGGTCATGTAGACCTCGCCGCGAACCTCGACCACCTCGGGCGCGTCCGCCGGCAGCGTTTCGGGGACGTCGCCCAGGGTCCGCATGTTCTCCGTGACGTCCTCTCCCTCTGTGCCGTCGCCGCGGGTGGCCGCCTGGACCAGCCGCCGGTTCTCGTAGCGCAGCGAGGCGGAAAGCCCGTCGATCTTCGGCTCGGCCACCAGGGCCAGCGGTTCGTCTCCCCAGTTCAAGAACCGCCGCAGCCGGGCGTCGAACTCGCGGATCTCATCGTCGGTAAAGGCGTTGGCCAGCGACAGCATCGGCAGGCGATGCTGGACCTTGGTAAAGCCTGCGGCCGTCTCGGCGCCCACCATCCGGGTCGGGCTGTCGTCGGTCTGCAGGTCCGGAAAGCGCGCTTCCAGGGCTTCCAGGCGCCGCCGCAGCCCGTCGTATTCGGCATCGCTGATGGTCGGCGCATCATCCCGGTGATAAGCCCGGTCATGCGCCGCAACCTCGCCGGACAGGTCCGCATGTTCCGTCGACGCCTGGTCTGCCGACAGGGCGTCGATCGGGACGGACCGAAGGGGGGAGGGGGCGCTCATCGGCAGGCGGTCGTATCGGTCATGGGATCAGCTTTCTGGGTCGAAGGTACACCTAACGACCCAGGTTAAGAACGCCATCCCCGAAATCGCCGTTCCCAAGATCGCCGCCGGCCGCCGGCTGCGTCGCCATCAGGCTGGCGGCGGCGGCGCGGGCCTGATCGGTAATGCTGGCCCCCGACAGCATTCGCGCAACCTCCTCCAGACGGTCGCCATCGACCAGCCGGTCGACCTTGGTCAGCGCGTGGTCGCCGTGGTCCTCCTTGCGCACCCGCCAGTGGGAGGCGGCGCGGGCGGCCACCTGCGGGCTGTGCGTGACCACCAGAACCTGGGCCTGGGCGCCCAGGCGGGCCAGGCGGTCACCGACGGCCGCGGCCACCGCACCGCTGATACCGCTGTCCACCTCGTCGAAGACCAGGGTCGGGACGCTGCCTGAACGGGCCAGCACCACCTTCAAGGCCAAAAGGAACCGTGCCAGTTCGCCGCCCGAGGCGATGCGGCCGATGGGGCCCGGCGGTGCGCCGGGATTGGTCGAGACCTGAAACGCGACCCGGTCCTGGCCGGACGGTCCCCATTCATGCTCGGCCATCGCGTCGACGGCGGTCATAAAGCGGGCTCGATCCAGCTTGAGCGGCGGCAGTTCCGTGGCCACGGCGCGGTCCAGTGACGTGGCAGTCCGGCGCCGGGCGTCGCTGAGGTGGCCGGCAGCGGCCAGGTAATCGTGCCGTGCTGCATCCGCCTGCCGCGCCAGTTCGCCGAGGCGGGACGAGCGATCCTCAATCAGGTCCAGCCGTTCGACCATGGCGTCGCGCAGAGCGGGCAGGTCATCGACCGCGACGCTGTGCTTGCGGGCGGCGGCGCGGAGCGCGAAAAGCCGTTCGTCGATGGTTTCCAGGCCGCCCGGCTCCAGGTCCATGTCGCCCATCAGCCCCTGCAGCGCCGCCGTCGTTTCGGCCAGTTCGGCGGCGGCCCGATCCAGTGCTTCCAGGATCGGGTCGAAACGCCCGCCGGCCTGATCCTGAAGCCGCTCCAACGGGCGTGCGGCCTGGGCAATACTGCGGTCGGCCCCACGGTCGCCGGCCACGGCGTCCAGGGCGGCCGACAGGGCGTCGATCAGCTTCTCCCGGTTCATCAGGATCGCGCGGCGCTCGGCCAGCGACGCTTCTTCGCCCGGCTGCGGATCCAGCTCCTCCAACTCCGTCGCCGCGTGGCGCAGGTAGTCTTCCTCGGCGCGGGCCTTGGCGATCTCCTCCTCCAGCGCCCGCAGGGTATCGACCGCCGTTCGCCAGGCCCGCCAGGCCGCGGCCACCGTCGCCAGCATCTCGCCGTGGTCGCCCGCGGCGTCGAGAATGTCCCGATGGTTGCGGGGATCGAGCAGACCCTGGGTGTCGAACTGGCCGTGCACTTCGACCAGCAGGCCCCCCAATTGGCGCAGCAGGGACACGCTGACCGGCTGGTCGTTGAGCAGCGCCCGGCTGCGCCCGTCGGCCCCGACAACCCGGCGCACGATGAGGCCACCGTCGCCGTCCTCCAGGCCCTGTTCGCGGATGAGGGTGCGCACCGGATGGTCCGCAGGGATGGCAAATTCGGCCGTCACCGCCGCCCGCTCGGCACCGCGCCGGACTAGGCCGCTGTCGGCGCGGCTGCCGAGGGCCAGCCCCAGGGCGTCCAGGAGGATCGACTTGCCGGCCCCGGTCTCGCCCGTCAGGGCGCAAAGGCCATTGTCCAAAGGCAGCGAAAGCTGATCGATCAGGACAAGATCACGGATCGTCAGACCGACCAGCATGGTTTGGTCAGGATGCCGTCTCCGCGGATGCGACCGGCGGCGTATCGAGGCCCCGGTCGACCAGCAGATCGTAGCTGTCTTCGTACCAGTCGCTGCCCGGGAAGTTATGGCCCAGAACTGCGGCGGTCATCTGCGCTTCGCCCAGCAGCCCGAGCCCCAGATAGGCTTCGGTCAACCGGTGGAGCGCTTCGGGTACGTGGCTGGTGGTCTGGAAGTTGTCGACGACCCGGCGAAAGCGGTTGATCGCGGCGTTGTAGTGGGCGCGGTCGAGGTAGTACCGGCCGATCGACATCTCCTTGCCGGCCAGCTGGTCCCGGGTCAGATCCAGCTTCAGCCCTGCATCCCGCGCATATTCGGTGTCCGGGAACCGGCGAACGACTTCTTCCAGCGACTGCATCGCAAGCTCGGTCATGCGCTGGTCCCGGGCGACGTCGGAAATCCGCTCGTAGTAGCAAAGCGCCTTCAGGTAGTAGGCATAGTCGATCTGCTCGTTGCCGGGGTGCAGACGGATGAACCGGTCGAGCGCGATCACCGCCTCGTCGTAGTTCAGCTCCTGGTAATGGGCGAAGGCCGCCATCAACTGCGACCGGGTGGCCCACTGAGAGTAGGGATGCTGGCGTTCGACTTCGTCGAACTGTGCTGCTGCGTCGCCGAAGTCCCCGGCTTCCAGCGAGTCCAGCGCGGTGCTGTAGATTTCCTCCGCCGGCCGCTCGACATATTCGATGCCATCGTCCCCGGAAGCGCATCCGGCAGCGATCAATGCTGCTGCCACCACTAAGGAAAAGCGCCGCAGAACCCGATGGTTCCGCCCGGTGTCACGCATATCGTACATCGTTTCCGCCCGCTTCACGCTGCTTCCCGCCGGATCGCGACAGCCTGATAAAGGCCCGCGCCACTCCCATGGTGCCGGTTATAGCACGAACGTCCCGTCGGCAAGAGGCGCGGATAAACCCGGGCGCACCGTATGCGCGACAACGTGATCAGCAAGTCGACGGCTGATCGTCGCAGCCTCAGCCCCGTCGCGTCACCCCGCACTGGGAAAGGCGCGCGGGCGCTGGTGTGCCTTTGGTTCTGAAACCCGCCGGTGCGAAGCTCAGAGTGGGGACATCAGGCCGATGCGCGGAAGTCCCCAACAGTGCTCCAGGTCGTGGACAGCGTCGCCGGGGCATCGGACAGCCGCTCAAGCCGCCATGCCTCAGGCTGGGCGAACAGGGCGTGCAGCAACCGGTTGGTCACCGCGTGACCGGCGCGACACCCCTCATACCGACCGACAATCGCATGGCCCGCCAGGTGCAGGTCACCCACGGCGTCGAGCATCTTGTGCCGGACGAACTCGTCCGGATACCGCAGCCCCTCGGGGTTCAGAACCGTGTCGCCGTCGACGACGATCGCGTTGTCCAGGGACGCGCCGCGCGCGAGCCCGGCTGCACGCAGGCGTTCGACATCCTGGACGAAACCGAAGGTCCGGGCGCGGGCCAGTTCCTCTGCGAAGCTGTCTTCCGTCAGCCGCAACACCCTGCTTTGCCGTCCGATGGCGGCACTCTCAAAATCGATCTCGAACGCCAGATTGGTGGTGGCATCCGGCGACAGCATCGCCCAGGCCGGCCCGTCCTCGACCCGAACGGTATCCAGGACGCGAATCACGGATCGGCGTGCCGGCTGCCGTTCGATCCCGACGCAGTCGATCAGGAACACGAACGGCGCGCTGCTGCCGTCCATGACCGGCACCTCCGGCCCGTCGAGTTCAATAACCGCATTGTCGACGCCGCATCCGCGCAGGGCCGCCATGAGGTGTTCGATGGTCCCGATGGTGACGCCGTGATCGTTGCCGATCACCGTGCACATGCGGGTGTCGACGACCCTGTCCCAGCGGGCCGGCACCAGTCCGGTCCCGGGAGCGACGTCGGTTCTCAAGAAGGTGATGCCCGTGTCGACCGCGGCGGGCCGCAGCGTCATCGAGACCTTGCGACCGCTATGCAGCCCGACCCCCTTGCAGGGGATCTGGGTCCGGAGGGTCCGCTGCGTAACTCCGCAGTCGGCGATCCCCTGGATAGAGAACGACGTCGAGTGATCCGGCGCCAATGCTTTCGAGCCCCCAACCCACGAATTCTATTCGATACCAGTCAAGTCATCGAAGCGCGTTGTGGGGCTTTTGTTTGCCCTAAGCCCATCTTTCACACGCTCTTAACAAAACTAGCTTTCTGCATCCCTGGTTAACAGCGGCCGTGCCAGCCCTCAAATCACTCTTTGTAAAAGTTTGTTACGCGGGTTTCAGGCCGCCAATCAACCGCCAAGCCCTGGCCGCCGGCACGCGCAAGGCCGGAGGAGGGCGGCGGTACGGACGTGAGAGGGACCGTCGTCCGTACCGCCGAGAGCAAGTATTGAGAACTAGAACACAGTACCGATAACAGACAACTCGTCCTTCTGCTCGTACCGGCTAGTTCGCCTGGCGACGCAGGAAAGCCGGGATCTCCAGCGCATCGTCCTCGTGCCGGGGCAGGGGCGTGCGGTGGCGGATGTCCAGCCGCGGCTGGGCCGGCTGGTGCTGTGGCCGGGCTTCCGCCGGCGCCTCCTCGACGGGCGGTTCCGTCACCGTCGGTTCCGGGGCGGCCTGCGGCTGGGCGGCGGCCGGCGCTTCGGCCGCCGGTGCCGGCGTCGGCTGCTGGCTGGCCGCCTCTTCGCCACCGACCAGACCCACCATCCGCTGGAACAGGCTGCTGGAGCGCCGCCGGCCGGCGTTGCTCAGATCCGCTTCGGCATACGGGTCGGCCTGGCGCGGCTGCGCAGGGCCGAGTCGGCTCGACTGCCGCGGCGGTTCGACCGGCTTGGGCGAAATGAACATGCCTTCACGGAACTGGGCGCGCGGCGGTCCGGCCGATTCGGGCGCCGGTTCCGGTGCCGGCTGAGGTTCGGCTGCCGCCTCCACCGCGGGAACCGGCGCCGGTTCGGCAACCGGCGCCTTCACCGGCTCGGCCATGCGGGTCACCGGGGCTTCCCGCATCTCGACATCGCGGCGGACGGCGAAGGCGGTGTTCCCGGACGCGTAGGCCATCGGGCGGGCCGGCGCGGCGGTGGCTGTCGCCGGGATCGGTGCTGCCGGCATCGCCGGGGCTTCCTCGACCCGGCTGACGCCCGACTGAGACGACACCAGGCTCAGGCCCGACGACCGGGGCAGCTGGTCTTCCTCGACGTCGATACCGGTCGCGACCACAGATACCCGGACGGTTCCCTCCATCGCCTCGTCGAAGATGGCGCCGAAGATGATGTTGGCGTTGGCATCCACCTGATCGCGGATGTGGTTCGCCGCTTCGTCGACTTCGTACAAGGTCAGGTCCAGGCCGCCGGTGATGTTGATCAGCACGCCGCGCGCGCCCTTCATCGACACCTCGTCCAGGAGCGGGTTCGAAACGGCTGCTTCGGCCGCATGCACGGCGCGCTTGTCGCCGGCTGCTTCGCCGGTGCCCATCATCGCCTTGCCCATCTCGGCCATGACCGTGCGGATATCGGCGAAGTCCAGGTTGATCAGGCCCGGCATCACCATCAGGTCGGTGACCCCGCGGACACCGGAATGCAGCACGTCGTCGGCCATCTTGAAGGCGTCCGCGAAGGTCGTCTTCTCGTTGGCGATGCGGAACAGGTTCTGGTTGGGGATGACAATCAGCGTGTCGACATACTGCTGCAGTTCCAAGAGCCCCTTCTCGGCGATCTGCATGCGATGCGCGCCTTCGAAGTGGAACGGCTTGGTGACCACGCCGACCGTCAGGATACCCTGGTCGCGGGCCGCCCGGGCGATGACCGGGGCCGCACCCGTCCCTGTGCCACCGCCCATGCCGGCGGTGATGAACACCATGTGGCTGCCTTCCAGGTAATGGACGATCTCCTCCATCGCCTCTTCGGCGGCCGCCCGGCCGACATCCGGACGCGACCCGGCGCCCAGGCCCTGGGTGATGCCGACGCCGAGCTGCAGCCGCCGGTCGCACAGGCAACCGCTCAGCGACTGGGCGTCGGTGTTGGCCACCAGGAATTCCACGCCTTCCAGGCTGGCCTTGATCATGTTGTTGACGGCATTGCCGCCGGCGCCGCCCACACCGACCACAGTGATCCGTGGCTTCAGCTGCAGGTCTTCACTTGGAATGCTTACGTTAATCATCTTGCTCTCGCTCCCTCTCGCTCGCTCGCCGTAATGGCTGCCCGACCCCGCCGCTGTGCGGTCCCAGGGGCCCCCTCGTGCCGCCGCGATCCTCCGCGGCAGCGGATCTCGTCCGTGTTGGTCATGTGCCCAGGCTCTCCTTCAGCCAGCCGCCGACACGGCTCCACCAACCGCCGGCCGCGTCGTCGCCCGATCCCAGCTGGGTCAGGTCGGTGCGGTGCCGGATGGCGTAGGTCAGCAGGCCGGCGACCCCGGAAAAGGCTGGGCCACAGGTCGCTTCGGCCATGCCCTGCAGCGGCATCGGCCGGCCCATGCGCACCTGCTTGTCGAGGATCTGCTGGGCCATCTCGCGGATGCCCTGGATCTGGCTGGCGCCACCGGTCAGGACGACGCGGCGGCCGGCGATGCCGGACACGCCGGCATCGTGCAGCCGGCCGCGCACCATCTCGAAGATCTCCTCCAGGCGCGGCTGGATGATCCCGGTCAGCAGGCTTTTGGGCACATGATTGGCCCGTGCCGGCTCGTCCTCGCCGATCTGCGGAACGTCGATGATTTCCCGCTCGTCGGCGATGTTGGCGACGGCCGCGCCAAACAGAGTCTTGATCCGTTCGGCATGGCTGATCGGCGTCGTCAGCCCGCGGGCGATGTCGCTGGTCACGTGCGAGCCGCCGACCGGCAGGCAGTCGGAAAACACCATGTTGCCGTCGAAGAAGACGGAGATCCCCGTGGTGCCGCCGCCCATGTCCAGGACGGTGCAGCCCAGCTCCCGCTCGTCGTCAACGAGGCAGGCCAGCCCGGAGGCGTAGGGGCCGAGCACGAAGGCGTCGACCTCCAGATGGCACCGGCCGATGCAGCTTGCGAGATTGCGGATCGCACCCGACGCCGCCGTCACCACATGCAGCTCGACCCCCAACCGTTCGCCGACCATGCCGCGCGGATCGCGCACGCCGCGGTGGCCGTCCAGGCTGTAGGACACGGGGATGGCGTGCAGGACCTCGCAGTCCGGCGGGATCTCGGCCTGATGATGGGCGCGCAGGGCGCGTCGCAGATCCGCGTCGCCGACCTCGTGTCCGGCGATCGACAGCTCAACGCCGATGGTCTGGGATGCCGGATAGCCGCCGGAGATGCAGGCGATCACCGATCGCACCCGCGCATCGGCCATCTGCTCGGCGGAGTTGACCGCATGGGCGACGGCGCGGGACGCCGACTCCATGTCGACCACGCCGCCCGAGCGGATGCCGTGCGAGGCCTGGTGCCCGATACCAACGATTTCCGGGCGCCCGTCGTCGGACAGCCGGGCAATGAAGCAGACGACCTTGGTGGAGCCGACATCAAGCGCCGCCACCACCTCGCCGCGGTTCCATCCCCGGTATCTGCGACCGTTGAATCCCATTACCGCGCGTCCCTTCGGGATACTTCTTGTTGCATCAGGCCGATCACGTGCTTTCCTCCGGCAACTGCCAGCGTTCGTGCGCCAGCGGCGACACGCGGATGAAGGCCCGGTCGGGCAAGCGCATGTCGATCACCACCACATCGCGGTCCAGGACGGCTGCCTCGTCGTGCAACCGCTCCAGCTTGGTCAGGGCTGACGCGACGCCGTCTTCGGGAAGCTGAACCGTGACGCCGTTGGCCAGGCGCAGATCCCAGCGCCGTTCGCCGACCCGGACGGCGGCATGGACCCGGCCCGCCAGGGCTTGGGTTTCCGCGACCTGGGCCAGGAAACTGGTCGCATGGCTGGGCGCATCGGCGCCAACCACCAGCGGCAGATGGTCGAAGGCCTCCAGCCCGTCCTCGGCCAGCACGACGCCGTCCGCATCGATCAGGCGCAGGCGGTGGTCCAACTGCCAGATCGCCATCGGCCGCCGTTCGCCCACCTCCACCAGGAGCGTGTCGGGCAGGCGTCGGGCGATCTGCGCCCGGGACACCCAGGGCAGTTCCTCCAGCGCCAGCCGGGCCTCCTCCAGGTCGACCGACAGGATCGGATCGCCCCGGCTGACCGCAATCGCGGCCAGAAGGTCGTCCGGCGCGGTTCGGTTGCGCCCGTCGACGAGGACCTCCTCGACACGCAGGCCCAGCCTGACGGTCAGGGCAACGGCCCCGTCGCCGACAGCCTGTGCGGCCGACTGGATACGGCCGCTGCTCCAGGCCCAGGTGCCCGTACCCAGCACGGCAAGGGCGAGCAGGGCGATGCCGGCGATCCGAGCCCGCCGGGTGATCAGCCGGGGGCGGCGCAGTTCCTGGGCGCGCTTCATGCGTGGCATTGCGCCGTCTCCACAAGCCAGGTGCACATGTCTTCGAAGCCGATCCCAAGCGTCTGCGCCTGTTCGGGGATCAGCGAGATCGGGGTGAAGCCGGGCTGGGTGTTGATCTCCAGGAAGTACAGGCCGTCGACCCCCGGTTGGCTGTCGTCCCAGCGGAAGTCGCTGCGGCTGATGCCGGTGCAGCCCAGCGCCCGGTGCGCCGCCAATGCCCACTCCATGGCCGTCTGAAACAGCGGGTCGGGTACCCTGGCCGGCAACACATGCTCGGCATGCCCGGCGGTGTACTTCGCCTCGTAGTCGAAGAAGCCGTGGGAATGCAGGATCTCCGTCACCGACAGGGCACGATCGCCCATCACGCCCACGGTCAATTCCCGTCCCGGGATAAAGGGTTCGACCAACACCGGGCCATAGGCCCAGTCGGCCAGATTGAGCGCGGGCGCGTTGGCCCCCTGATGGACAATGTGGACCCCGACCGACGAACCTTCGCAGGCCGGCTTGACCACATAGGGCGGGTCCAGCAGGTGCCCGGCGACGACTTCCTGCGCGTCGGCGACGCGACCGTCGACGACCTGCACGCCGGCTGCCGCCACCAGGCGCTTGGCCAACGGCTTATCCATGGCGACCGCGGAGGCAGTCGGCCCCGAATGGGTGTAGGGGAGGCCGAGCACCTCCAGCACCGACTGGATCACGCCGTCCTCGCCACCGCGCCCGTGCAGGGCGTTGAAGGCGACGTGCGGCAGCGGCTCGAGGGCCGCCAGCAGGGCCGGAAGGTCGCGGTGGACATCGATTTCGATGACGTCGTAGCCACGCCGGGACAGGGCTTCGGCGGCAGCCCGGCCGGAGACCAGGCTGACCTCGCGTTCGGCGGACCAGCCGCCCATCAGGATGGCGACCCGCTTAGCCATGGGCCGGCACCCCTTCGGCAGGGACGCCGATGCGGCGGATTTCCCAGCGCAGCTCGACGCCGAACCGGTCTTTCACCCGGCGGCGCACCTCCTCGCCCAGCGCCTCCAGATCGGCCGCGGTGGCGCTGCCGGTGTTCAGCAGGAAGTTGCAGTGCATCGGCGACACCTGCGCGCCGCCCAGGACCAGGCCGCGGCAGCCGGCCCCGTCGATCAGCTGCCACGCCTTGCCGCCTTCGGGGTTGGCGAAGGTCGACCCGCCGGTGCGGCTGCGGATCGGCTGCGTTTCGCTGCGCTGAGTCGAAATCTCGGCCATGCGCATCGCGATCCGTTCCGGGTCGCCGGGCTCGCCCACCAGTACCGCGCCGGTGAGTATCCAGTCCTGGGGCAAGCCGGAGTGCCGATAGCCGAAGCCGCAGGCATCGCCGGTCAGGGTGCGAACCTGGCCCTGGCGGTCGACGGTATCGACGGTCCACACCACGTCCTTGAACTCCCGGCCGTAGGCGCCGGCATTCATACGCAGGCCGCCGCCGATGGATCCCGGAATGCCGACCAGGAACTCCAGACCGGCGATCCCGGCTTCGCCCGCCACCCGGGCGACATGCACGTCCAGCGCCGCACTGCCGGTCGTCACCGTCGGCTCGTCTCCGGCCCGATCGACCTCGATCCCGGCAAAGCCGCGCCCAAGGCGGATCACGACACCGGGGACACCACCGTCGCGAACCAGCAGGTTCGAGGCGACGCCGATGACGGTGACCGGCACGTCGGACGGACAGTCGGCCAGGAACCCGGCCAGGTCGTCCCGGTCGACGGGCCGGAACAGGACCTCCGCCGGACCGCCCACACGGAACCAAGTGACCGGCGCCAGCGGCGCGTTGGCCGTGATCCTGCCGCGCACCGGTGGCAGGCGGTCCAGCAGCCCGGCGGCGAATGCTTGCCGTTCGGTCATGGGGACACCGCCTTCCCGGCACTGCCGGTGAACAGCGCCTTCAGCTCTCCGGGAAGGGCATTGGCCCATTGGGTGATGTTGCCGGCTCCCAGACAGACGATGTAGTCGCCAGGGCTGACCAGATCGCCGACGACTTCGGCCAGTTGGTCGGGTGCCGGCAGCGGGATCGCCATGCGATGTCCGCGGGTGCGCAGGCCGTCGACCAGGGCATCCCGGTCGATGCCTGGGATCGGGGCCTCACCGGCCGTGTAGACATCCGCGACCACGACGGCGTCGGCATCGTTGAAGCAGCCGCAGAAGTCTTCGAACAGGCTGGCCAGCCGGCTGTAGCGGTGCGGCTGCACGACGGCGACGACCCGGTGGTTGCCGCCGGTCGCGGTCCGCGCGGCGCGCAGGACGGCCGCGATCTCCACCGGATGGTGGCCGTAGTCGTCGATGACGGTGATGCCGTTGACGGTGCCCGTCTTGGTGAAGCGCCGCTTGACGCCCCCGAACCCGGCCAGCGTCCCGGCAATGTCATCGGCCGGCAGCCCCATCTCCAAGGCGACGGCGATGCCGGCCAGGGCGTTCTCCACATTGTGTTCGCCCAGCATCGGCAGATGCAGGCCGGTCAGCATCCGCTCGGCGCCGCCGTGCCGCTCGATAATCCGGACGTCGAAGCGCGCGCCATCATGGGCGATCGCCACGTTCTGGGCGCGCACGTCGGCCTGGGGGCTGAACCCGTAGGTGACGATGCGCCGGTCGAGGACCCTGGGGATCAGGGCCTGGACTTCGGGGTGATCGATGCACATCACCGCGAAGCCGTAGAACGGCACATTGGTGACGAACTGCTCGAATGCCGCCCGGACCCCGTCGAAATCGCCGTAGAAGTCCAGGTGCTCGGGATCGATGTTGGTGACGACGGCAATGGTCGCCGGCAGCCGGGTGAAGGTGCCGTCGCTCTCGTCGGCCTCCACCACCATCCAGTCGCTGCCGCCCAATCGCGCATTGGTGCCGTAGGCGTTGATGATCCCGCCGTTGATCACCGTCGGGTCCAGTCCGGCGCCCTCCAGCAGGCTGGCGACCAGCGAGGTCGTGGTGGTCTTGCCGTGGGTTCCGCCCACCGCGATCGACCATTTCAGCCGCATCAGTTCGCCCAGCATCTCAGCCCGGCGGACGACGGGAATGAACTGCGCCCGGGCGGCGGCGACTTCGGGGTTGTCGGACTTCACCGCGGAGGAGACGACGACGGCGGCGGCGCCGTCGACATTCTCCGGCGCATGGCCGATGACGATCTCGATCCCACGGGCACGCAACCGGCGGACATTGGCGCTTTCCGACAAATCGCTGCCGCGGACCGTGTAGCCCAGATTGTGCAGGATCTCCGCGATCCCGCTCATGCCGATCCCGCCGATGCCGACGAAGTGGATGGTGCCGATGTCCTGGGGCATCTCGCGCATCACGCGGCCTCCTGCGCCGGCGCCAAGCGGCTGCTCGCCAGATCGAGGACCATCCGGGCCAGCCGGTCTGCCGCGTCCGGATGGGCCATCCCATGAGCGGCGGCGGCGGCCCGGGCCAGGCCGGCGGGGTCGGCTAGCAGGTCGGTCAGGTCCGCCGCCAGCCGGTTCGGCGTGAAGGCCGGCTGTGGGATCGCCCGGGCGCCGCCGGCCGACACCAGCGCCTGGGCGTTGGCGGTCTGGTGGTCGTCGGTGGCGAACGGGTAGGGCACCAGGATCGCCGGTCTGCCGATGACGGTCAGTTCCGACATCGTCGATGCCCCGGCGCGACAGATCGCCAGATGCGCGCTGGCAAGCCGTTGCGGGATGTCGTCGAAGAAGCTCGCGCACTCGGCATCGATGCCCAGTTCAGCGTAGCGGGTCCTGACACCGTCCAGGTCCTCCGGCCGGCACTGCTGGGTCACCGACAGTCGGCGGCGCAGGTCTTCGGACAGCGCCTCCAGGGCCGCCGGTACGACCTCCGACAGGATGCGGGCGCCCTGGCTGCCGCCAACGACGACCAGCCGCAGTCGATCACCGGCGGACGGAACTGGATAGGGCGTGCTGGCGGCGGCCAGAACTGCGGGGCGAACCGGGTTGCCGGTCTGGACGGCCCGGTCCGTCCGGTCCGCCGGTAACCGCGCCACCTGCGGAAACGAGGTGGCGATCCGGTCCACCCGGCCGGCAAGCCGCCGGTTGACCCGGCCCAGCACCGCGTTCTGCTCGTGCACCGCCGTCGGCAATCTGTAGGCGCACGCCGCCATCATCGTCGACGCCGTGGCATAGCCGCCGAAGCCGACCACCGCACCCGGCGCGATCCGCCGCAGCAGTCGCTTCGCCTGCCGGTAGCCGCGGGCCAGCGCGGCCAGGGTGCGCAGCTTGCCGATGGGGCCGCGGCCGATCTGCGCCGCCGCAATTCGGTCCACGGCGACCTCCGGCAGCGCGCTGCCGAAGGCGCCGCCGCGGTCGTCGGTAATCAGCCGGACCTGGCAGCCTTCCGCCAGCAGCGCCCGGGCCAGCGCTTCGGCCGGGAACATGTGGCCGCCGGTGCCGCCGGCCGACAGGACGATGGTGGGCGCGGTCATGGGTTGGCCCCCGCACCGGCCCGGCGCCGGGTCAGGGCCAGGACCATGCCGACCGTCAGGCCGGTGGCCAGCAGGGATGAGCCGCCATAGCTGACGAAGGGAAGGGTCATGCCCTTGGTCGGGATCAGGTGCAGCGTGGATCCCATATTGACCAATGCCTGAAGGCCGAACTGGGTCAGCAGGCCGGCGGTTGCCAGGAGCACGAAAAGGCTGCCGCCGTTGTGGATGCGGGCGAAGCCGCGCAGGACGACGAAGCCGAACAGGCCGACCAGCAACAGGCACCACAGCAACCCGAACTCCTCGCCCGCCACCGCGAAGACGAAATCGGCGTGGGCGTCGGGCAACACGTGCTTGACGATGCCCTCGCCGGGCCCGGTGCCCCAGAGGCCGCCGTGCTGAAAGGCTTCGAGCGACCGCTCGATCTGGTAGTTGTCGCCGCTGCTGGGATCCAGGAACCGGTCGATCCGGCTGGCGACATGGTCGAACAGGAAGTACGACCCGAAGAGACCGCCGACGGCGACCATGGCCAACAGAACCACGAAGGCCATCGGCAATCCCGCCAGGAAGAACTGAATGCCCCACATGGCGGTGATCACGACCGCCATGCCCAGATCCGGCTGCATCAGAAGCAGGGCGACGGCAGCAAGCCATAGTCCGGTTGCGGCGACATAGCCGGGATAGCCGTCCCGCTGGTGATGCTGGGCGAACAGCCAAGCGGCGACGACGGCGATGCCCGGCTTCAGAAACTCCGACGGCTGCACCGACATGCCGGGAAGCTGCAGCCAGCGGGTGGCGCCCTTGATCTCCGCGCCTACGGCAAGGGTCAGCAGCACGCCCACGAACGCGCCGCCGCACAGGACGAAGCCCAGCCGGCGGATACCGCAGGGACCCAGCAGCGAGACGGCGAACATCGCTGCGATCGCCGGGATCATCATGATCAGGTGGCGATGCACGAAATGGAATTCCGTCAGGCCGATGCGCTCGGCCACCGGCGGGCTGGCGGCCACGATCAGGATGGCGCCGAAGCCCACCAGGACCGCCACGGCCAGCAGCGTCCAGCGATCCACGGTCCACCACCAGCGGCCGATGACCGAGCTGTCGGTGCGAGGCAGGTTGGTCAGCATGCCGCCACCTCTGCCCGGTTCAGCACAAGGCCGGCGAACTGCTCGCCGCGGTGCTCGAAGCTGTCGAACTGGTCGAACGAGGCGCAGGCCGGCGACAACAGCACCACCGCGTCGGCCCGACCCGACCGGCGGGCGTCTTCGCCAGCGGCGGCCACCGCGGCGGCGAGATCGCCGCACATCTGAACCGGGACCTGGCCGGCCAGGAAGGTCTCGAACTTGGCGGCCGCCTCGCCGATCAGATAGGCACGGCGCACATTGCCCAGCATCGGCGCCAGCGCTTCCAGGCCACCCTCCTTAGGCCGGCCGCCGGCGATCCAGTAGATCGTGTCGTAGGAGGACAGGGCCCGGGCGGCAGCGTCGGGGTTGGTGGCCTTGCTGTCGTTGACGAAGCGAACGCCGCCGATCTCCGCCACCAGTTGCTGCCGATGCGGCAGACCCGGGAAGGTCCGCAGCGCATCCGCCGCCGCCTCGGCACGGATGCCGACCGTACTGGCGACCGCGAAGGCCGCGGCCACGTTCTGCCAGTTGTGCGCGCCCGGCAGGGCAGGGATTTCAGACAGGTCCAGGACCGGCTCCGGCTCGGTGCCGGTCGCGTCGACCAGGAGACCGCCGGCGCCGGAAATCCCGACCGGCACGGGGCAGGCGCTGCCGATGGCGATCGGCCGGTGCCGTTCCCCGCCGATCACCGCCTGCAGGACCCGCCGGCTGTGCAGGTCGTCGACGCCGACGATGGCGACGGCATCCTCCGTGGCTCGCCGGAACAGGCGCGCCTTGGCGGCGGCGTAGTCGGGCATGCCGTCATACCGGTCCAGATGATCCGGCGAGATGTTCAAGAGAACGCCGATCGACCAGTCGACCTGGGTGATGGACTCGAGCTGGAAGGAACTGACCTCCAGCACGTACCAGCCGTCGGCCCCGATCGGCTCCAGGTCCAGCACCGGCGTGCCCAGATTGCCGCCGACGGCGCAGGAAACGCCGGCGGACTGCAGCAGGTGGCCGATCAGCGCGGTGGTGGTCGACTTCCCGTTGGTGCCGGTGATGCCGATGAAGCGGGCCTGAGGCTGTGCCAGGGCCAGCAGGTCGATGTCCGACACGATCGGAATCTGCCACTGGGCCGCGACGGCGACGGCCGGGTGCGGCTTCGGCAAGCGTCGCGGGATCCCCGGCGACAGGACCATCATGTCCGCGCCATCCAGCGCCGACTCCGCCGGATCGGCCAGCGTCAGACCCGCCAGGCGTGCCTTCTCGCGCGCGGCCGGCGCGTCGTCCCAAACGGTCACCTCCACGCCGGCCGAGGCCAGGGCGCGGCCGGAGGCCAGGCCGGTTCGGCCCAGCCCCAGCACGGCGATGCGCCGGCCCCTCAGGAAGCGGAGGTCGATCATCGCCCGCCTACCGCAGCTTCAGGGTCGACAGGCCGATCAGCGCCAGCACCACGGCGATGATCCAGAACCGGATGACGACGGTCGGTTCGGCCCAGCCCTTCTTCTCGTAGTGGTGGTGCAGCGGTGCCATCCGGAAGACGCGCTTGCCGGTCATCTTGAACGAGGCGACCTGGACGACGACCGACACCGTTTCCAGCACGAACAGCCCGCCGATGATGGCCAGAACGAACTCGTGCTTGGTGACGACAGCGATCGACCCCAGCGCGCCACCGATGGACAGCGAACCGGTATCGCCCATGAAGACCATGGCGGGCGGCGCGTTGAACCACAGAAAGCCCAACCCGCCGCCGATCATCGCACCGCAGAAGACCGCCAGTTCCCCGGCGCCGACCACGTGGTTGATCTGCAGGTAGTTGGCGAAAATCACATTGCCGGCCAGATAGGCGATCAGGCCGAAGCAGGCGGCAGCGATCATCACCGGCACGATGGCCAGACCGTCCAGCCCGTCCGTCAGGTTCACCGCGTTGGACGCGCCGACGATGACGAAGATGGCGAAGGGCAGGAAGACCCAGCCCAGGATGAACAGGTAGTCCTTGACGAAGGGGAAGGCGAGGCCGCTGGACAGCGGCTCCGGCGACGACATCATGAACCAGATGACCGCGGCGCAGGAGATGCCGACCTGGGTCAGCAGCTTCATCCGGCCGGGCAGGCCGCGGCTGTTGCGCTTGGTCAGCTTCAGATAGTCGTCCATGGCGCCGACCAGGCCGAACCCGACCGTCACCATCAGGACGATCCACAGATAGGTGTTGGTCCACTGCGCCCAGAGCAGGGTGGACACCACGACCGAGATCAGGATCAGCAGCCCGCCCATGGTCGGCGTGCCGCGCTTGCCGAAATGGTCCGGTCCGTCGTCGCGGATCGGCTGGCCTTCCCGCTGCTTGCGCTTCAGCCACGAGATGGTCCGCGGGCCGATCACGAAGGCGATCAGCAACGCCGTCATCAGCGCGCCGCCGGTGCGGAACGTCAGGTACTGGAACAGGTTGAAGGCGAAGAAGTCGTCCGCCAGCGGGAACAGCAGGTGATAAAGCATGCCGCTCAGTCCCCGTTGACGACACGGCGGGGCGGTTCCGCCGGAACGCCGCTGCTACTATCCAGATTGGCCAGGGTATCGACGACCAGCCCCATGCGGCTGCCGAGGGATCCCTTGACCATGACGGCATCGCCGGCCTGGACCGACCCGGCCACCATCGGGGCCAGTTCGCTGCTGGTCTCGGCCCAGCCGCCGCGCATCTGCTCCGGCAGGGTGTCGTAGAGTGCGCGCATGTTCGGGCCGCAGGCGAAGACCAGGTCGATCGCCGCCCCCATCAGAGGCAGTTTCAGGCCGAGATGCAGCGGTTCGGCATGCTCGCCCAGCTCCAGCATGTCACCCAGAACGGCGATGTGCCGGCCGGCGTCGCCCACATCGGCCTGGGCCAGGACGGTCAGCGACGCCGCCACGGAAACCGGGCTGGCATTGTAGCTTTCGTCGATCAGCAGGAAGGCGCCGCCGCCGGCACGGTCGAGCCGGATCCGGGTGCGGGCGCCGCGCCCCTTCAGCGGGCTGATCCGCGACAGGGTTCGGGCGGCCGTGGTCACATCGGCACCGGTGGCCTTGACCGCCAGTAGCACGGCCAGGCTGTTCATCACCCAGTGCTTGCCCGGGGCGGCGAGCGAGTACTGGATCGGCTCGCCCCGGATCACCGCGTTGACGGCGCTGGCGGTCGGGTGAAGCGAGCAATCCAGCAGGCGCGCATCGGCGGAACTGTGTTCGCCGAAGCTCCAGATTCGGCTGATGCCCTGTGTCTGGGCATGGGCCTGCAGCCGGGGGAAATGCGGGTTGTCGCGGTTGAGCACCGCGGCCGAGGGCGGCGCCATGCCGGCGAAGATTTCGGCCTTGGCGTCGGCAATGCCCTCGACGCCGTCGAAATTCTCGATATGGACGGCGGCGATGGTCGTGATGATGGCGACGTCCGGCTTCACTAGGCGCGACAGCGGTTCGATTTCGCCGGCATGGTTCATGCCCAGCTCGAACACGCCGAAATCCGCGTCCGCCGGCATCCGCGCCAGGCTTAGCGGGACGCCCCAGTGATTGTTGTGGCTGCTGGCGCTGGCGTGGGTTCGACCCTGGGGATCAAGGCCGAGTTTCAGTGCCTCCTTGGTGCCGGTCTTGCCGACCGATCCGGTGATCCCGATGACCCGGGCCCGGCTGCGCAACCGGGCGTAGGAGGCCAGCTGGTTCAGGCCGGCGAAGGTGTCGTCGACCACCAGAAGCGGTGCGGTTTCCAGCCCCACCGGGACCTGGCTGACCATCGCGGCCGCGGCGCCGCGCTTCAGGGCGTCATTGACGAAGTCGTGCCCGTCGAACCGCGGGCCTTCCAGCGCCACGAACAGGTCGCCGGGCTGGAGTGTTCGGGTGTCGATCGAGACGCCGGTCGCCGACCAGTGACCGATCGGGGTACCGTCGGTGGCCGCACCGGCATCGACTGCCGTCCAGAGCGGCAAAGGCGTCATGGAATGCCTCCCCTATCGGGTTGTGGCCGGGCACCACCCAGGGCGGCGACGGCTGCGCGGACTTCCGCTGCGTCATCAAACGGCCGGCGGCGGTCGCCGACGATCTGCCCGCTTTCGTGACCCTTGCCGGCGACGACCAGAAGGTCGCCTGCCCGCAGATCGGCAACGGCGGCCAGGATCGCGGCCCGACGATCGCCGATCTCTTCCGCACCCGGCGCGGCTGCCAGGGCGGCCGCGCGGATCGACGCGGGGTCCTCGTTACGGGGATTGTCGTCGGTGACGATGACGCGGTCGGCCAGCTCGCAGGCAGCCCGGCCCATCTCCGGCCGCTTGCCGGGGTCGCGGTCGCCGCCACAACCGAACACCACGACCAGGCGCCCGCGGGCGTGCTGGCGGATGGCGGCCAGAACAGTGCGCAGCGCATCGGGCGTATGGGCGTAGTCCACATAGACCGGCGCGCCGCTTGGGTGCACGGCCACCTGCTCCATCCGCCCGCGGGCGCCGTGCAGATGGCCCAGCGCGTCGACCGCCGTGTCGATGTCCATGCTGTCATCGGCCAGGATCAGGCCCAGCGCGCACAGGGCGTTGGCAACCTGGAACTCGCCGGCCAGGGGCAGATGCACCTGCTTCTCCCGGCCGAAAACGGCCAGTCGCAGATCAATGCCCGCGGGGTCCGGCGTTGCCGCAAGCAACTGCAGGTCCGACCCGCTGCGCCGTCCGTAGCGCATGATCCGGGCCCGCCGGTTCGCCGCGGCCGTCTCGATGGCGGGGGCCTGGGGGATGTCGGCATTGATCACCGCCGTGCCGCCATCGACCAGCACGGTATCGAACAGCCTGATCTTGGCGGCCAGATAGGCATCCTCGCTGCCATGGTAGTCCAGATGGTCGCGGCTCAGATTGGTGAACCCGGCTGCGCTGACGCGCACGCCGTCGAGCCGCCGCTGATCGAGGCCGTGCGACGAGGCTTCCATCGCCAGATGGCCGACGCCGTCATGGTGCAGGTCGGCCAGAAGCTGGTGCAGTTCCGCGGCGTCCGGCGTCGTCAACGTGCCGGAGCGGTGGCCGTCGGGTGCATCGAGCCCAAGCGTGCCGAGGCTTGCGGCCCGGAAACCGAGCCGGTGCCAGATCTGCCGGGCAAAGGTGGCGACGGACGTCTTACCGTTCGTGCCGGTCACGGCAACGACCACTTCCGGCTGCATCTGGAAGTGGTCCGCCGCCAGCCGGGCGTAGCACCGGCGGGGATCGGCGTCGGTCAAGAACCGGTCATCGGGGATTTCGACAGGCCTCGGCGTGCCGGCCGGGGCCAGGATCACCGTCGCCCCCCGGGCGATGGCGTCACCGATGAAGGCGCGCCCGTCATGCGTCGACCCCGGCAGCGCGGCGAACAGGAAGCCCGGCTGCACCTTGCGGGAATCCGCGGTGACCCCGGTTACGCCCGGCGGCAGCGCCAGGGATCCTTCCCCGTCCCGGTGGCCCGCCTGTGTCGCTTCAAGCGCCATCGCGATCATCGGCTCGCAGCCGGCATCACCCGGCTTTCTTCAGGAGTGACAGCAACGTAGAGCGCATCGCGGATGTCCGGCGCCTCCGCGTCGATCGGCATCAGGCCGACCATGGGTCCGATCCGCTCCACCACCTGCCGGACCACCGGGGCGGCGACCCAGCCGCCGGTCGCATAGCCGAAGGTGCGCTCGTTGCCCCTGGGCTCATCCAACATGACAAAGATGACGTAACGCGGGTCGTTCATGGGAAATGCCGCGACGAAGGAAGAGACCAGGGCCGACCGGGCGTACCCGCCGGCAGCCACCTTCTCGGCCGTTCCCGTCTTGCCGCCGACCAGATAGCCCTCGGCATCGGCGTTGCGGCCGGTGCCGTTCTCCACCACCAGGCGCAGCAGGCGGCGCACGGTGTCCGAGGTCGCTTCCGAGATCACCCGCTCGCCTTCCGGCAGGTCGCCCGTGGGGCGGTGCAGCAGCGTGGTCGGACGCATGATCCCGCCGTTGACCGTGGCAGCCACGGCGCCGGCCAGCTGAACCGGGCTGACCGCCATGCCGTGGCCGAAGGCGATGGTCATGGTGTTGACTTCGCGCCAGGGGTCCGGGAGCAGCGGCCGCCCGACTTCGGGCATCTCGACCGGCGACGGATCGAGCAGTCCGAGACGGCGCAGATAGTCCTGCTGGCCGGCGGTGCCCAGATCCATGGCCATGTGCACCGAACCGATGTTCGACGAGTACATGAAGATTTCCGGGACCGTCAGCCAGCGGGCCTCGGGATGGAAATCGTTGATGGTGAACCGGCCGACACGGATCGGGTTGGTGGCGTCATAGCCGCCACTGACGCTGGTGACGCCGGCATCCAGGGCCATGGCCGTGGTGAAGATCTTGAACGTGGACCCCATCTCATAGAGGCCCAGCGTGCTCCGGTTGAAGCGCTCTTCCTCCGGCGCGTCGGCGCGGTCATAGGGATTGAAATCCGGCAGCGACACCATCGCCAGCAACTCGCCGCTGTCGACATCCAGGATGACGCCGGCGCCGCCGATCGCCTGGAACTCGTCCATGGCGACGGCAATCTCCTCGCGCAGCACTTCCTGCAGCCTGACATCCAAGGCCAGGGCCACCGGCTCCGACGCGCCGCGAAGCTGGTCGTCCAGGGTCAGTTCCATGCCGGTCAGGCCGACGCCGTCGACATCCGTGTAGCCGACGATATGCGAGCTCAACGCGCCGGTGGGGTAGACCCGTCGCTCTTCCGACTGGAAGGCCAGGCCGGGAATGCCCAGGCGGTTGATCTCGTACTGCTCGGTCGGGGTCAGCCCGCGCTTGATCCAAACGAACCGGCGATCGGTACTGAGCTGCTCGCGGACCCAGTCGGCATCCAGCTCGGGCAGGATGCCGGTCAGGCGCAGGGCGGCCTCGTCGGCATCGATCACCAGCGCCGGATCGGCGAACAGGGATGCCGTCGGCACGCTGGTTGCCAGCAGCACGCCGTTTCGGTCGGTGATGTCGGCCCGGGCGACCGGGTGGTAGGCCGCCGGTGCTGCCATCGGGCGTCCGAGATCGTCTACGGCCATGACCGACAGGTCGAACAGGCGGGCGCCGACTGCCACAAAGGCCAGGGCGAAGACGACACCGGTGATGGCCAGGCGCACGCGCCCCATATCCAACGCTTCCGCCGCCTGTCCGGACATCCGAACCCGGCGCGTCGGCGTCGCGCGCAGATCCTGTCGCGCCCTTTCCGCGCCAACGGTCATTGCACGGCTCCTTCGGCCGGCTGGTCGATCCCCAGATCCGTCAGCAGCGAGGCAAGGCCACCGCGATCCAGGGACTCCGGCGTCGCTTCGGCCGTCTCCCCTGGAACGTTGGCTTCGTCGGTGGCGGCAACCGGCTCTGCTGCCCCAGCGGGCGCCACCGAAACAGGCGCGGGCAGTGGGCGCCGCTCGGGGGTTCTGGGAGGCAGGACCATGGCCTGCAGGATGGGATCCTCGGTACCCACGACCCGCGCCAGGAGCATCTCCAGGTCGGTCGGTTCCGCTGCAACACTCTCGGGTTGGGGCAGCGGCATCGGCAGCACCGCGGCGGATTCGATCACCTGCCCAGGCGTGATCGGCACCAGCGAGGTCAACTCCCGGGCCAGGTTGCGCAGGCGTTCGGGCTGGTTGAGATACGACCATTCCGCCCGCAGGACGCGAATGGCCTCCTGCTCCCGGACGATGTCGCGATTGAGGGCGGAAAGATCCTCCTCCAGGGCGGTCACATCGTAGCTGACATGGAACAGGACGCCGGCCGCGCCTGCGATCAGCCATACCCACATGAGGACGCCGAGCCGGATCATGCTACGCCCTCCAATGGCGTTGCCGGCCAGGCCGGCGCCTCGGTGCGGATTGCCGCGCGAAGGCGTGCGGATCGGGCGCGCGGATTGGCGGCCGCTTCGCGCTCCCCGGGGCGGACCGGACGCCTGGAGACCAGCCGGAAGGTGGGGGCGGGGCGCTGCACCGGTTGGACCGGCATGTGCCGGGACACCGCCTTGGCGCCGGCGCCCGTGCGTTCGTTCAGGAACCGCTTGACCCGACGGTCCTCCAGGCTGTGGAAGGCCACGACCGCCAGACGTCCCCCCGGGCCCAGGGCGCGTTCCGCCGCCTGCAGGCCGCGGTCCAGTTCGCCCAGCTCGTCGTTCACGCGGATCCGAAGGGCCTGAAAGGTTCGGGTGGCCGGATCGATGCCGTCGCGCGCCCGCGGCACGACCTGCCGAACGATCTCCGCCAGCTGGCTCGTCCGGTCGATCGGGGACCGCTGGCGGGCGCCGATGATGGCTCGGGCAATCCGGCGGGCCAGCCGCTCCTCGCCTAGGTCGCGCAGGGTGGTGGCCAGATCCTCTTCCGGCAGGGCGTTGACCAGATCTGCGGCGGTCGGCCCGTCGCGCCCCATGCGCATGTCCAGCGGTCCGTCGCTGCGGAAGGAAAAGCCGCGCTCCGGCGTATCGATCTGGGGTGACGAGACGCCCAGATCGAAGGTGACGCCGTCGACCGCCGCCATGCCCAAGCGCCCGGCAATCCGGTCAAGCGTGCCGAAACGCCCTTCGACAAGGGTCAGCCGCCCCCCATAGCGCGTTTCCAGAGGTGCGCCGGCGGCCAGGGCGGCGGGGTCCCGATCGATGCCGATCACCCGGCAATCCGCCGCATCGAGCATCCCCTGCGCGTATCCGCCGCGCCCGAAGGTCGCATCGATCAGGGTGTCGCCGTCCCGCGGGGTCAGGGCCGCAAGGGTTTCAGCCAGCAGGACCGGTTGATGCAGGCCGGTCATTGCGCGCTCCGCGGGGCTGCCGGCAGCGTCTTGCCCTTCAGGCGGTCGACGTTGTTCTTGCGATGCTCCGCCAGCCGGTCCGGATGCCAGATCTGGAAGCGTGTGTTCAGGCCGACGAAGCTGGCCTGCTCGGTGATTTCGGCGAAGTCGATCAGCTCGCGGGGCAGGATGATGCGGCCTTCGGGATCGACGGTCAGCCGGTGGCTGGCACCGAAATAGGCCTGCTCGAACCCCTCGCGTTCTTCGGAGTTGATGGCCAGGACGTCGATGCGACGCTCAATATCGCTCATGAATGCTTCGGTGAGGCCTTCAAGGCACCCGGTTCCTGTATCGGGGCGCAAGTAAACGACGTTCCCACCCATCTGATCGAGCGCGGCCCGAAAGGTCGCGGGAACACTAACGCGTCCCTTCTTGTCGACCTTGTTCACCACAGTGGACGTGAAACGGGCCATCCGTCCCCCAAAAGCACCTGAATTGGCGCTTCAGCTCATGCGCCGGCTCCCCGTTGCGTTGTCTGCGACCGCCACGGCGACGACGGACCGATCCCTTGTTCCGGGTTCGTATGGGCTAGCATGGGTAAACGTGGGTCGTCAATGGGATCGCGAGTATTCTTGTGGATGAACTGATGGAAATTGTCCCGTTTCTGAGCGGCTTCAGAGATGCCGTTATGGTAAAAATTGCGTTTATAAGTAAAGAGTTGACATACCAATCTTTAACACCCATTGAGGTTTGTTCGTTTTATGTTCTGATTTTTGGGCGATTTCATGGCCTGATCCCGCGCTGCGGGCCGGCAAAACAGCGCGCCGGGGGCAGGTCGGGATGGCTTTCGGGGTCGGTGGTGGGTTGTCCCATAAAATCCCGTGGCCGCCCGACGGCGGCCGGGGCCGCGACGGAACCGCATGGGCGGGTCACTGTTTGGGCGGGGCGGTCAGACGGCCGGTAAGCCGGGTTCTGTCCCCGCCCGAAGGCGGGGGATGACCATTCCTCTGGGGCGTCCGTCGCCGGACGCCTCGCGCGACCAACCCGGGCGGCGGCCGAAGGCAGCCGTTGGGCCGCAGGGACCCGGTCCGCCCCTATTCGGTCTTGCTCCCGGTGGGGTTTACCCTGCCGCCCCCGTTACCGGGGACGCGGTGCGCTCTTACCGCACCCTTTCACCCTTGCCCTCCGTCGCCGAAGCTCTGAAAAGCGGTCTGCTCTCTGTGGCACTGT
>JANQIU010000338.1 GCA_028281985.1 Alphaproteobacteria bacterium
GTACCGGCCGTGGTCCCAGCGGCAGGTGATCGGCGCAAACCCGGCAGGCGCGTACCTCCGACAGCAACGCGTCCAGATCGCGTTGGCTCACGAGGCCGCCAGCAGACGGTCGACAAAGGCGGGGACCGTCTCGGTGGCCGGCCCCTGAATGTGCTCGTCGAACAGATCGGCACCGACCGACCGCTCCATGTTCAATTCCACGGTGGACGCCCCGGCCAGGGCGGCCGCCTGGACGAACCCGGCGGCCGGATAGACCGTGCCCGAGGTGCCGATCGAAACGAACAGGCGACAGGTCTCCAGGGCTTCGTAGATCCGCTCCATCTCCAGCGGCATTTCACCGAACCACACCACATGCGGGCGCGTGGTGCCGACGGTCTGGCAGGACGGGCAGACCGTATCCGGGTCGATTTCGCCCCGTTCCTCGCGGATGACGCCGCAGGCCGTGCAGGTCACCCGGAACAGCTCACCATGCATGTGGATCAGATTGCGGCTGCCGCCGCGTTCATGCAGGTCGTCGATGTTCTGGGTGACCAGCAACACCTCGCCCGGCCAATCCCGCTCCAACCGGGCCAGCGCCTGATGCGCCGCGTTCGGCTGCACCGACGGGTTGGCGAGATTGGCCCGCCGGGCATTGTAGAAGTCGTGCACCAGGCGCGGGTTGCGCTGGTAACCCTCCGGCGTCGCCACGTCCTCCAGGCGAACCTTGGCCCAGATGCCGTCGGCATCGCGGAAGGTATCGAGCCCGGACTCCTTGGAGATACCGGCGCCGGTCAGGATGACGATGCGGTGGTCGGGTCGGGTCGAGGCCATGCCGCAGGTCCGCGGTTACGGGAAAGGGACCGTGCCCTGGCGCTGCCGGACACGGCGACCGTATGGTAGAGGATCGTTCGGCCCGAAAAAACGGGGATGGGGATGGGGCGGTCAGATCAGGTTCCGGCCAAACGGGTACTTTTCGTATGCACCGGGAACATCTGCCGGTCGCCCACCGCGGCCGCCGTGTTCCGGTCCCGGGCGGCCGACCGCGGCCTGGGTGACCGGCTGGAGGCCGACAGCGCCGGCACCACCGGGTACCATGTCGGCGAAGGGCCGGATGCCCGCGCCCAGCGACATGCCCGGCACCGCGGCTACGACATGTCCGATCAGCAGGCGCGCCGGCTGGAACCGGCGGATTTCGACCGGTTCGATCTGATCCTGGGCATGGACCGGTCGCATCTGGAGCGGCTGCACCAAGTGGCCCCGCCCGAGGCCCGGGACCGCATCGCCCTGTTCCTCGATTTCGCCCCCAATGCCGGCACCCGGGACATCCCCGACCCGTATTACGGTGCGGGCGGCGCCTTCGAACAGGTACTGGACCTGATCGAAATCGGCATCGACGGCCTGTTGGATCATCTGGCCCCCGATCCCGCGTGACCGACCCGGCTTGGGCGATCGGCCAGAGGGCGGCGGCGGCTGTCGGCGGACGGCTGGGCGACGTTGCCCCCCTGCGCGGCGGGTCCACCGGCACGATCCTTCGCATCGCCCTGACCGACGGACGCCTGCTGGTCGCCAAGGCCGGCGGCGACCGGACGGTGGAAGCACGCATGCTGCGCGACCTGGCCGCCGGAACCACTTTGCCGCTTCCGATGCTGCGGCATGCCGACCCGGACCTGCTGGTGCTCGATCATGTCGCCCATGAACGGGGCCGGTTCGACGACGCCGTGCAGCGGGATCTGGCCCGGCATCTGGCCGCCCTGCACCAGGACACCGGCGCCGAATGCGGCTACGGCTACGACACGCCCTATGGCACGGTCGTGCAGGACAACCGACCGGCCGGCGATTGGATCGGCTTCTTTCGGGAGCGACGCCTGATCCCGGTCACCGCGGCCGCCCGGAATGCCGGCCGTCTCGAGCCCTGTCTGGCCCGCCGGCTCGACCGGCTGTCCGCGGGGCTGGACCGGTTTCTGACACCACCCACCCGGCCCGCCCTGCTGCACGGCGACCTGTGGACGGGCAACCTTCTGCACCGGGGGGGCCGCGTGGTCGCCTTCCTGGATCCAGCCTTGTTCTTCGGCCATCCGGAATACGACCTAGCCTGCGGCACTTTGTTCGCCAATCTCCGTCCGGCGTTCTTCGATGCCTATGGGGAATGCCTGCCTTTCGATCGCCCGGGCTTCTTCGACCGGCGGCGGGAGATCTACCTGCTCTACCCGCTCCTGGCCCATGTGCTGTCCTGGGACACCCGGTATGCGGGCCAGGTCGACCGCATTCTGACGCGGCTGGGATTCTAGGATCGGTGTTGATCGACGGTGCCTGCCTGCGCGCTAGGCGGGAATTGCCCAAGAATTCACCGCAACTATCGTGCTTGACTGCCCCTGCCGGACGCATAGCGTTGCGCTAACGCCGGAACGCAAACAGGGAGCCCGCAAGATGTCGCAGCCGACCCGCCTGATCGGAACCGCCCTCGGCCTGTTCCTGGGCAGCGCCGGGCTGATCGCCGCCCAGGCGGAAGAAACGCTGACGGTCGGCATCTCGCAATTCGCCCCGACGCTGCACCCGAACATCGAATCCGCGTCGGCGAAAAGCTTCGTCATCGACATGGCGCACCGGCGCTTCACCAGCTTCGATGCCGACTGGCAACCGGTCTGCCTGTTCTGTACCGAGCTGCCCACGCTGGAGAACGGCCTGGCGGTGCTGGAGACGACGCCGGACGGGGAGGACGGCATCGCCGTCACCTTCACCATTCCGCCCGACGCGGCCTGGGGCGACGGCACGCCGGCGACCACCCGCGACGTGCTGTTCACCTGGGAGGCCGGCCGCTCCGAACAGTCCCAGTTCGGTAATCTGCAGATGTACCGGGAGATCTACGACATCACCGTCGTCGACGATAAGACCTTCACCATCCACCGGAACCGGGTCACCTACCGGTTCGACATGATCAACGACCTGCGGGTCGTGCCGGACCACCTTGAGCGGGCGATCTGGGAGGAGAACCCGGCCGAATACCCGAACCGCACGCTCTATGTCACCGACCCGACCAATCCCGGCCTGTGGTTCGGCCCCTACCGGGTCACCGAAGTGGAGAGTGGCGCCTACATCGTCCTGGAGCAGAACGAGACCTGGTACGGCCATCCGCCCTATTTCGATCGCATCGTCGTCCGGACGGTCGAGAACACGGCGGCGCTGGAAGCCAACCTGCTGTCCGGGTCGATCGACAAGATCCACGGATCGCCCGGGCTGACGATCGACCAGGCCCTGGCCTTCGCCGACCGGCACGGCGACGACTACAACATCATCTTCCAGGAAGGCCTGATCTACGAGCATATCGACGTCAACCACGACAATCCGATCCTGGCGGATCTGCGTGTCCGACAGGCGCTGATGTACGCCGCCGACCGCCAGACCATGGTCGAGCAGCTCTTCGGCGGTTACCAGCGAGTCGCACCGACCAGTATCTCGCCTCTGGACTGGATCTACACCGACGAGATTGCGCAATACGACTACGATCCGGACCGGGCGATCGCCCTGCTGGAGGAAGCCGGCTTCACCGACATCCGCGACGGCGTGCGGCACCATGCGGAGACCGGCGAGCGCCTGTCGGTGGATTTCATGACCACGGCCGGCAACCGTACCCGCGAGCTGGTGCAGCAGGTCCTGCAGTCGGGCTGGTCGGATGTCGGGATCGAAGTCGTCGTGTCCAACCAGCCGGCACGGGTGTTCTTCGGCGGCACGCTGTCCCGCCGCGAGTATACCGGCCTGGCCATGTTCGCCTGGCTGACCAGCCCGGAGAACGTGCCGCGGACGATCTTGCATTCCGAGGGCATTCCGACGGACGAGAATGGCTGGGCCGGGCAAAACTACATGGGCTTCAACGATCCGCGCGTCGACGAATTGATCGATACGCTGGAGGAAACGCTCGACCCGGCCGAACGCGAGCCCCTGTGGCACGAGCTGCAGCGGATCTACGCCGAGCAGTTGCCGGCGCTGCCGCTCTATCATCGGGCCGATTCCTACATCATGCCGCTTTGGCTGGGCGGCGTGGTGCCGACCGGGCACCAATACGATACCGCGCAGACCGTGGAGTACTGGCACCGCACCGACCGGTAGCGGCGTCCCCGGCATGGGCCGGTTCCTGGTCATCCGGCTGACCCAGGGCATGCTGGTCCTGGCGGCGATGAGCTTCCTGATCTACGCGTTGATCGGGCTGATGCCCGGCGACCCGATCGACGAGATGATCGCCGCCAACCCCCACCTGACCAGTGCCGACGCCGAGGCGCTCCGCCAGCGCTACGGGCTCGACCTGCCGATCACCGAACGCTACGGCAACTGGGCCGCGTCCGCCCTGGCCGGGGATCTGGGCTATTCGCGGGTGCATTCGGTGCCGGTGCTGGAGGTGCTGGCGCCGCGCCTGGTCAACACGCTGATCCTGGTCGGCTCCAGCGTCGTGCTGGCCGTCCTGCTGGCGATCCCCATCGGCGTCTATGCAGCCACCCACCCCTATACGCGCACCGACACGGCGGTGAACCTGATGTGTTTCGCCGGCATCTCGATCCCGCCGTTCTGGCTGGCGCTGATGCTGATCATCCTCTTTGCCGTGATCCTGGGATGGTTTCCGGCCGGCGGCATGCTGACGGTCGGCGATGGCGGCCTGGCCGACCGGCTGAGCCATATGGTCCTGCCGGTCGCCACGCTGACCCTGGTGACCGTCGGCGACTACACCCGGCACGTCCGTGCCGCCGTGCAGGAGCAGATCCGCCAGGACTACGTGCGCACCGCCCGCGCCAAGGGGCTGTCCCAGGCAGCCGTCGTGTGGCGCCACACCCTGCGCAACGCCCTGATCCCGGTCGTTACCGTCGTGGCGCTTGGCTTCGGCAACATCTTCTCCGGCGCGCTGATCACCGAGACGATGTTCGCCTATCTGGGCACCGGCAAGCTGATCTACGACAGCATCTTGGGCAACGATTTCAACACGGCGATGGTGGCGCTGCTGTTCGTGACGCTGATGGTGCTGGTCGGCAACTTCCTGGCTGACACGCTTTACGTGGCGCTGGACCCGAGGATCAGCTTTGCCAGCCGCTCCGCATAGCCGGGCACCCTGGGGGATCGGGGGATGAGCGACCTGACGCTGGGTCCCGGCCATTTGTCGGCGTCGCCCCTGACCTTGCGCTGGCGGCGGTTCCTGGAACACCGGATCGCCGTGCTGAGCGGTCTGGTGCTGTTGGCCCTGGTCGTGGTCTGCTTTTCCGCCCCGCTGGTTGAGGCCTGGATGGGCGTCGACGCCAACCGGGTCAACCTGCTCAACCGGTTCGCCCCGCCCTCGGCCGAGCACCCGCTGGGCACCGACGACCTGGGCCGCGACTTTCTGTTGCGACTGCTCTATGGCGGCCAGGTCTCGCTGATCGTTGGCTTGGCCGCGGCACTGGCCTCGGCGGTCATCGGCACCCTGATCGGCGTGTTGGCCGGCTATTATGGCGGCTGGCTGGATGCGGCCCTGATGCGGCTGACCGACGGCGTGATCGCCCTGCCCCTGTTACCGTTCCTGATCATTCTGGCGGCGATCGACCTGGGCAAGCTGCCCTTCGTCCCGGAGGCGTGGGCCACCGGCCAGGACGCCAACCTTTACCGGATCGTCGTCATCGTCAGCCTGTTCGGCTGGACGACGGTCGCCCGGCTGGTGCGCGGCACGGCGCTGAGCGTGCGCCAGCGCGACTATGTCCGCGCCGCCACGGCGCTGGGCGCCGGCAACGCCCGTATCATCCTGGTGCACATCCTGCCCAATGTAGCTTCGCCGATCGTCGTCGCCACCACGCTGTCGATCGGCCAGATCATCCTGCTGGAATCGGTCCTCAGCTTCCTGGGTCTGGGCATCCAGCCGCCGACGCCGAGCTGGGGCAACATCCTGACCAATGCCCAGGAGCTGATCTGGAACGCGCCGACCCTGGCGATCTATCCGGGCCTGCTGATCTTCATCACCGTGATTGCCTTCAACTTCCTGGGCGACGGCCTGCAGGACGCGCTTGATCCCCGGTCGATCGCCAAGCGATAGGCCAAAGGGGCCTAGTCGCCGGGGTCGAGGGTGAACAGCTCCTGGGCGGTGCTGACCCCTTTCAGGCCGAACCGGCCCATGCTGACCAGGCGGTTGCGCATGCCGCCGGCCGCCTGGTGGAAGGCGGCGGAGACGATCATCGTTCGTTCCAGCGACCGGCACATCGCGCTGATCCGCGCCACCTCGTTGACGGCGGGGCCAACCACGGTGAAGTCCAGCCGGTCGGAACTGCCGATATTGCCGTAAAACACGTCCCCGACATGCAGCCCCAAATACATCCGGGTTGCCGGCAGCCCGGCCTCGCGCCGCCGCGTGTAGACAGCGTCGCACTCCTCCATCGCGTCGTCGGCCGCGGCCAGCGACCGGCGGCACGCATCGGCCAGGTCATCGCCGGGGAATATGCCCAGGATGCCGTCGCCGACGAACTTAAGCACCTCGCCGCCGTGGAAGTGGATCGCGGTGGCGACACTTTCGGCATAGTCGTTCAGCAACGGGATCAGCAGCGGCGGCTCCACGGTATCCGCGATCCGCGTGAACCCCTGAAGATCGCTGTACCAGAGCGCCACCCGGATCTTGCGCGTGGTGCCGCGCTGGATGTCGCCGGCCAGCACCTGCCGCCCGGCATCGCGGCCCAGATAGGTGGCGACCAGGGTTTCGGCCACCTCGGTGGCAGCATAGCTGCGGTGGGCGGCGGCGAACGCCGGCAGCAACCGTTGCAGCGCCGCCACGTGATCGTCGGCGAACCCGTCCGGCGCGTCCGTCGCCCAGGAGGAATAGAGCCGATCCATCTCGCCGATTACTGCACGACCCGAAAACGGCGTGGCCAACGCCACGTAGTCGGTGCACCCGCGTTCAAACAACAAGTCGACCACGGCGAATTCGCCAGGCACGTGTTCCGATCGCCGTCGCCGCAACAGCGGAAGGTTGCCGTCGTAAAGGGGATAGAAGGGACTCCTCAGCCATTCTTCCGGTTCCTCGACGCCGGCCTCGCGGGCGAACTCCTCCCGCTCGGTCCGGATCTGTTCACGGGTCCAGCGGAAGCTCAGTCCCTCAACCATCGGATGCAGCGTGTCCACACCGACAGACGCCCGGAACAGGGGGACGCCGGCATCCAACAGCCGGCCGACGAAACCGCTCAGCAGGCGCGTCTCATCAGCGCCAGCCAGGCTTTCGAAGGTCAGGAACTCGGCGATCTTCAGAAGTTCTTCGGCATCCATTGCTGCCGGCAATCCCTTTGCCTGTAACCGATTGCCGCGCCGGCAGGATCACGGGACCCGACACGGCGTGTCACGTGCTTATGATGGACGGGTGGTTGTTGGCAACCGATCCGCGCACCATTTCCCTTATGTCCCTTAGCAATCGGCTGTCGTGCCGGCGAAGGAGAATGAAATGCGTATGGTGGCAATGGCAACTGGAGCATTGGCAATTGGCCTGTTCACCGGCGGCACGTCGGCCCAGGTCGAGTCCGTGAACCCGGAAGACGTCGGTGTGTACACCAACGGACCGATCACCTCGGTCGCCCCGCCGACGGAACGCACCGGACAGGTGCAACTTTTCGGCGAGGACTGGAACGTGCGGGTGACGCCGGCCGATCCAGTCGCCGGCCCGCTGAACCTGCAGGACAGCCGAAACCGGCTGGACTCCACAGATCCGCTGCGCTGACCATGCCGACCCGGTTGCCCGTCCTTGTGGCGGCCGCGCTCCTGGGCGGGTGGCTGATCCCGGCACCGGCACTTGGCCAGACCGATTTCTCCACCCGGCTAGGCGTCAGTAGCGAAATCGGACGCCTCGACTCCGAAGCGCGCCGGATCGAGAACCGGCTGTCGGTTCTGGGGCGCGTCCCGGGCGCAGCACCCGACGGCGGCACCGCCGCCCGCATCCGGCTGCTGCAGCGGCAGCTTGGCCAGATCGATGCCGATCGGCGGGCATTGGGCCGCGGACTGGACCAGCCGAGCCTGCCAAGCGTCATCACAGATCGGCCGCTCTTCGGGCAATCCCCGTCGCCGCGGGTCACGCTGATGCCCGCGGCCGATCCCAGTTGGCACCCGGCGGAGGCCGCATTGCTTGGCTCAGGCGACGCTTCCGCATTGGCCGCCGACTACGTCAACGCCCTTCTGCGGGCCAATGCCGCCCGGTCGACCCCGCCGCAGTGACCCGCCTTCGGGCGCCGTTCCAGTAGGGCACGGCCGAAACCGGCTAAAGTTAACCTAAATTGATGTTAGTAATCGGTTCATCGGACATACACGAATTCGTAAATCCTCGGCCTTAGAATCGTAGTATCGATTCAGACTAGAGGCCGGACCGATGTTGCTCCGTCACGTACTTTGGCTGTATGCCGCGGGGTGGTTGATCCACTTCACCATGATCGCCTGATTTTGCCGCGGACCCGCCGCGACCCGGTGGATCATCCGTTGCAACCGCCTTGGCGCGAATAGGCGCGCAGGCCCAAATCCAAAGTATAGGCGTTGAACGCCTCTTCATCGGCCGCCAGCAACGTATCGAAGCGCGAACGCCGCATTTCGCAGTAAGTCGACGTCCCCCATCGCTCCAGGATCTGGACTTCGCCGTTGGCCATGACGGTGCGATAGGTATCGAACGCTCGTTCCGGTTCCTCGCCGAAACCCCGCATCATCTGCTCAAGCTCGCCCTGGGCATCCAGAATGGCCACGGCGTGCTGCATGGTGAAGGCGTAGTAGCCCCGCAGCAGATCTTCTTCCGGATACGGTTCCTCGCAGGCCAGGCTAGTCACCAGCAATTCGGTATGAACCCGCATCACCTGTTCGGCGATCGACTGTTGCCGGGTCATGCACTGGTCGGCCTGCTCAGGCGGCGCGACCCTGAGCAGCGCATCCAGGGCGGCGCTGCCTTCGCGCGGTGGCGCACCGTCCTGGGCAACGGCGGGGCTGGCAGCGGTGGCAGCAAGAACCGCGGCAACGGCAAGCAGGGAACCGGAACGTCGGACCATGTCACTTCTTTTATGTCTGTGTCCGGCCAGCGGCCGGTGGAGGGACCTCGTATTCATAAACCGCACCGCAGCATAGCTAAACCCCGGCGGTCCGGATTGCCGGCCGATCGCCGCGGCGCATAATGGCCCGACCCGCCGGAACGACCGGCCAAGCACGAACCAGCGCACGATGCCGGGAGGCAACATACCATGATCGCCCACGCCACACCCGATACCGACACCGCTTTGGTACGGCAGTTGACCCACGTTTTCGGCGAGCAGGTCAGCACCGCCCAGGCCGTCTGCGAGCAGCACGGGCGTGACGAATCGTACCATCCGGCCGTCGCACCGGACGCGGTCGTCTTCGCCCGGTCGACCGAAGACGTCGCCGAAACGATCCGGCTGTGCGCGGAACACGGCACGCCGATCGTCCCGTTCGGCACCGGCACGTCGCTGGAAGGCGGGGTCGCTGCGCTTTCCGGTGGCGTCTCGATCGATCTGACGGGAATGAACCAGATCCTGCGCGTCTCGGCGGAAGACCTGGACTGCACTGTGCAGGCCGGCGTCACCCGAAAGCAGCTCAACGCCCATCTGCACGACACCGGGCTGTTCTTCCCGGTCGATCCCGGCGCCGACGCGTCGCTGGGCGGCATGGCGGCGACCCGCGCATCGGGCACCAATGCAGTGCGCTACGGCACCATGCGCGAATCGGTCCTGGGCCTGACCGTCGTCCTGGCCGATGGCCGCACCATCCACACCGGCACCCGGGCCCGGAAATCCGCGGCCGGCTACGACCTGACCCGGTTGTTCGTCGGTTCGGAAGGCACCTTGGGCGTGATCACGGAGCTGACCTTGCGTCTGCAGGGCATCCCGGAAGCCATGTCCGCCGCGGTCTGCAGCTTCCCGACCGTGGAGTCGGCCGTGCAGACGGTGATCCTGGCGATCCAGTCCGGCATCCCGATGGCGCGGATCGAGCTGCTGGACGAGGTGCAGATCGACGCCTGCAACCGGTTCTCCAAGCTCGACCACCCGGTGCAGCCGACGCTGTTCCTGGAGTTCCACGGTTCCGAGCAGGGTGTCGTGGAACAGTCGGAGATGCTGGCCGAGCTGGCCAGCGAGTTCGGCGGCAGCGATCTGCGCTGGTCCGTCCATCAGGAGGATCGCAACCGTCTGTGGCAGGCCCGGCACGACGCCTACTACGCGTCCCTGGCCCTGCGGCCGGGTGCCCGCGGCATGACCACGGATGTCTGCGTGCCGATTTCCCGTCTGGCCGACTGCATCGCCGAAACCAAGGCTGATGTGGAGGAAAGCCGCCTGCTGGCGCCGATCGTCGGCCATGTGGGCGACGGCAACTTCCACCTGGTCTTCGTGATCGACCCCGACGACGCAGACGAGCTTGCCCGGGCCGACGCGGCGCACCGCCGGATGGTCGAGCGGGCACTGGCCATGGGCGGCACCTGCACCGGCGAGCACGGCATCGGCTATGGCAAGATCGACTTCCTGGAAGCTGAACATGGCGAGGGCGTCGCCGTCATGGCGCAGATCAAGCGCGCCCTGGACCCGCACAACCTGATGAACCCGGGCAAGGTGCTCCGGCTGTGACACCGGCCGGCAGGGCTGGACCATGCCGGGCCGCAAACTGACGCTGCCGCCCTTCGCGGCGCTGCGCGCTTTCCACGCCGCGGCCACCCACGATCGATACCAGGACGCCGCCCGGTCGCTGGGGCTGACGGAGTCGGCGATCAGCCATCAGGTACGGCGGTTGGAGGCGTATCTGCGGGTGCCGCTGGTCGACCGGTCCGGCGGCCGGCCGAAGCTGACCGATGCCGGCCGGCGCTATCTGGAGCGCATCGAACCGGCGCTGCGCCAGATCCACGCCGCCACGGAAGACCTGCTGCCGTCTGGCGGCCGCAGTCCCGTTCGCCTGACCCTGCCGCCGTCATTTGCCGCGACATGGCTGATCCCGCGGCTGGGCGATTTCGAGACGGCGCATCCGGACATCGACCTGCAGTTGATCCCCACCACCCGGGTCGTCGATCTGCGCCGGGAGCAGGTGGACTACGCCATTCGCCATGGGCGCGGCGCGTGGCCGGATGTCGAGGCGACCTATCTGCTGGCCGAAACCGCCATGCCGGTATGCGCCCCCGGTTACCTGGACGCCTGGGCGGGCGAACCCTTGCAATCGGTCCTGGGCAAGGCGCGGCTGATCGTCAACGCCAACACCCCGAACGAGTGGGAGGAATGGGCCCACGCCCATGGCCTGGAGGCGCCGTCGCCCGCCGGCCAGGTCACCATGGATGTGCTGGAGCAGGCACTCCAGGTCGCCGGATCGGGACACGGTCTGGCCATGGGGCGACGCCCCGGCATCGACGCCTGGCTGGACAAGGGCCTGCTGGTGGCGCCGTTCGGCGGTGCCGACCCCACCGGCGCCGCCTACTACCTGTGCCGGTTAACGGGCCAGCCGCCGACAGCCGCCGGACGCCGGCTGGAGCGCTGGCTGGCCGGCGCGGTCGACGACTGGCATGCCGGCAATCCCGTGTCCCCCGTCGAGTGACTTGAATTTCCGTCAAGTCGGGCTGAAGCGAACTCGATCGCCATCCGGGCCGGGGCTCTCCATGTCTGCGGGCAACGACGCCCCACGCAGCAAGGATGACCGTCATGGCCCATATCGCTTCCGACATTGCCCCGTCGACTGATGCGCCGCGAAGCCAGGCCGGCGTTCTGGCGCCGCTGAGCTTCATCCGGCGCCAGGACACCAAGCCGGTGTTCCTGAGCTCCGCGCTGACCGGCGGGGACGCCAGGACCTATTTCGCCACCGAGACGCACCCGGTGCCGGTCTCGGATATGCGCGACATTGCCGAGGCCTTGTGCGTCGATCGGGAAGGCTTCGAGCTGTTGACCCGTCCGACCGGGGTCGACGACCTGTATGACGACGACGCCGTTCAGCATGCCTATACGGCCGAGATCGAAGCGCTCCTGCGCCAACGCTTCGGTGCCGCCCGGGTCCAGGTGTTCGACGTGACCCGACGGTCCGACGGCGGTGACGGCGCCCGCAATCCGGACGGCCACCGCGGGCCGGCGACGCAGATCCATGTCGACTACACCGTCGACAGCGGGCCCAAGCGGGCTGCGGACGTGCTGGGCGCGGCGGAGTTCGACCGCCTGACATCGGCCGGCGCCCGGATCGTCCAGGTCAACGTGTGGCGCCCGATCCGCGGCCCGGTCGAACGGTCGCCGCTGGCGCTGGCCGACGCGACCACGGTGCAGGCCGAAGACCTGATTGCGACGGATCAGGTTTTTCCCGACCGGATCGGCGAGATCTACCATGTGGCCCACGCACCGACGCAGCGCTGGTACTACGCGCCGCGGATGACCCGGGACGAGGTCCTGCTGATCAAGGGCTGGGACAGCCTGGATGACG
>JANQIU010000040.1 GCA_028281985.1 Alphaproteobacteria bacterium
CCCGGCCGGCCGCCTCGGCCCACCAGGACGGCCCGGCCGGGTCGCGCGACCCGCCCCAGCGCGGCGGGCAGGTCCAGGGGTTCCTCGACCGTGGTCCAGCCGGGGCCGCGGCGGGCGCGGTGATGAGCGATGCGTGCCGCCATCTCGGCGTCACCGCCGCCCGTGCTCGCGGTGGCGATGTAGACCCGGCGAAGGCCGGTCTCCGCCACCAGCGTTTCCGCCAGCCGGCTCTTGCCGGATCGGGCACCGCCCAGGATCAGGGTGAGGCCGGTGACGCCACGCTCGTCGCCAGGCCGGCAATCGGCGGACAGCACGGGAACGGCACCTTGTCCGGCAAGGGGTGGCGGGGCAGCGGACGGTAGAAGGGGTGCCGACGGTCGGTCAACGCGCCGCTGCGGACTTGACAACTTTCATGCCACCGCTTGTGTAAATTCCGCTTGACGGTCCCCCTGCTCCGGCGCGCACCATAGTGCAGTGGATCGCGGCGACAGACGTGGTTTGGATGGGTGATCTGGCGGTGATTACGGGCGCGGCCGGCGGCATCGGCACGGCGACGGCCAAGGCGGTGCGGTCCGCCGGCTATGACCTGCTGCTGATCGACCGGTCGGGCAGCACCGTCGCGGATCTGGCCCGGCCCCTGGAGGCGGTCACAGCGACGGTGGAGGGCAGCGATCTGGCGGACTGCCGAGGCGCGCTCGCCGTCGTGGAGGGGCCGGTCTACGCCCTGGTGCATCTGGCCGGGGTGATGGAACCCGACGCCGTTCTGGCGGAAGACCCCGCCGTCTGGCAGCGCGCCATGACCAACAACCTGGACAACGCCTATGCCTTTGCCACCGCCATGACCGACCGGCTGCCGCCGGGCCGCATGGGCAGGCTGGTGTTCGCGTCGTCGATCGCCTTTCGCCGCGGCAGCGCCAGCCATGTCGCCTATTCCGCAGCGAAGGCAGGGCTGGTCGGCATGACCCGCGCTCTCGCCCGCCGTCTGCGCAAGAAAGCCACGGTCAATGCCGTCTGCCCCGGCGTCATCATGACCAACATGTCCGTGCCCCTGATCGCCGAGGCGAAGGACCGCCTGCTGGCCGATATCCCGCTGGGCCGCTTCGGGGCGCCGGAGGAGGTCGCCGGCGTGATCCGCTTCCTGCTGGGCTGGGAGGCAGGCTTCATCACCGGCCAGGCCATCGGCGTCGATGGCGGCCAGTCCATGAGCTGACCCGAAGGATCGATCGATGACGGAGAAGTCAGGCGCCGAGCGCCGCACCAAGGTGGTCACCCGGACCGGCGACAAGGGCGAAACCTCGCTGGGTCGGGGTATCCGGGTCCCGAAATGCTCGCCGCGGGTCGAGGCCTACGGCACCGTCGACGAGGCGAACTCCGTGATCGGCGTGCTGCGCACCACGCTCTTGGACAACCACGAGATGAACGAGGCGCTGCGGCGCATACAGATCGACCTGTTCAACATCGGTGCCGATCTCAGCATGCCGGGCGACATCGGTGAAAAGCTCCGGATCACCGATGAACCGATGCTGCGCCTGGAAGACGAACTGGACATCCTGAACGGGACCCTGCCGCGGCTGGCCAACTTCATCCTGCCGACCGGCGTGCGGCCCGCCGCCTCCTACGCACATCTCGCCCGCACCGTGGTCCGCCGGGCGGAGCGCCGCTGCGTCGAACTCACGCTGCAAGAGGGCGACGACGTGAACCCGGAAATCGTCCGCTATCTCAACCGGTTGGCCGACTACCTGTTCATCCTCAGCCGCTACCTGAACGACGAGGGTACCCATGACGACGTGTGGGCGCCCCGCGGCGCCCGCTGATCCCGCCCTCTCATACTCCAGGAGAAGCCGCATGCGCATCGTTCTGGTCCATCCCAACTACCATTCCGGCGGCGCGGAGATCGCGGGCAAGTGGTCGCCGGCCTGGGTTGCCTACCTGGCCGGCTATCTGAAGGCGGCAGGCTACGACGACATCCGCTTCATCGACGCCATGACCGACGACCTGAGCGAGGAGCAGCTCAGGGCAGAGCTGGCGGCGGAGCAGCCCGACGTCATCGGCTGCACGGCCATGACGCCGGCGATCTACAAGGCGGAACGCGCGCTTCAGATCGCCAAAGAGGTCCACCCCAACGCCGTCACCGTGCTGGGCGGCATCCACGGGACCTTCATGTACAACCAGGTGCTGCACGAGGCGCCGTGGATCGACGCGGTGGTGCGCGGCGAGGGCGAGGCGGTGATGCTGAACCTGGTCCAGCAGGTCGATGCCGGCCGTTGGCCCGACGCCCGCGGCCAAGTCAACGGCATCGCCTATCGCGAAGGCGAGAAGGTGGTGGCGACGCGGCCCGAAATGCCCATCAAGGACGTCGACAGCATCGTCGCCGACTGGAGCATCCTGGACTGGCCGAAATACATCTACATCCCGATGAACACCCGGGTCGCCACGCCGAACATGGCGCGCGGCTGCCCGTTCACCTGCTCCTTCTGCTCGCAGTGGAAGTTCTGGCGGGACTACCGGGTCCGCGATCCCAAGCTGGTGGTCGACGAGATTCAGACGCTGGTGGAGGAGCATGAGGTCGGCTTCTTCATCCTCGCCGACGAGGAACCGACCATCAACAAGAAGGCCTTCATCGCCTTCTGCGAAGAGCTGATCGACCGCGACCTGCCGATCCTGTGGGGCATCAACACCCGGGTGACCGACGTACTGCGAGACGAGGAAGAGCTGCCACTGTACCGCAAGGCGGGGCTGGTGCATGTCTCGCTGGGTACCGAGGCGGCCGCCCAGCTCAACCTCGATCTGTTCAACAAGGAAACCACGGTCGCCCAGAACGCCAAGGCCATCCAGCTCTTGCGCGACAACGGCATCGTCACCGAGGCGCAGTTCATCGTCGGCCTGGACAACGAGACTCCGGAGACCCTGAACGAGACCTATCACATGGTCATGGGCTGGAAGGCTGACATGGCCAACTGGTCGATGTTCACGCCCTGGCCCTATTCCGACCTGTACCGGGAGATGGAAGACCAGGTGGAGGTCTTCGACTTCGAGAAGTACAACTTCGTCACGCCGATCATGAAGCCGGCCAACATGGATCGGGCGCAGCTCCTGGACTGCGTGATGCACAATTATCGCAGGTTCTATATGAAGCGGTCGTTGTTCCACTATCCGTGGGTCAAGGATCCGTTGCGGCGTAGATACCTGCTGGGCTGCTTGAAGGCGTATATGAAAGGGGCGTTCGAGCGTAAGTTCTACGACCTCGGCAAGTTCGGCTATTGGGGGCCGCACACGTTGAAGAAGCTGCGCTTCAACTTCGACAGCTCGCGCAAGTTGGAGGAGGCCCCGGACCACGACGAGGTGGCGGCCTGGAAGAGCCGGTCCAAGCGCAAGGAGGCGGAGGCCACCGCCCGGGTCAAGGCGGCGCATGCCGCGTCCCAGGCCCGCGCCTGCGGCGGCAGCACGGAGCAAATGGCGGACGCCGACGCCCCGCCCACCAGCCTGGTGGTGAAGCCCTGCGGCGGCGGTTCCCAGCCCATGGCCGCCGGCGCCGCAGCGCCAAAGTCCCGGGCGGGCAAGGCCGCTGTCCCCGAGGAGGTCGAATACTAGACGGGCACCGGCCGGCGGCCGCACGGTCGCCGGCCGTTCCCGGATACCGGCGCGTGGGCCCGCGCACCGCCGATCTTTCCCAAAGCTTGGTCTGCAGATAATGGACGGTCTTGCTCCCGTGACCTTTTCGGCCGCGCCGGTCGGGCTGAAGCGGCGTGCGCGCACC
>JANQIU010000042.1 GCA_028281985.1 Alphaproteobacteria bacterium
TCCGGCCGGCCCGGCAGCGATATCGACGACGGGATCCGCCGCCCCGTTGCCGGTTCCGGAGATCGGCGGCGGCAGCATCTCCTGGGTCACCGCCTCGCCGTCGTTCAGGACGACGACGTTGCGGATGACGTTCTGCAGTTGCCGGACATTGCCCGGCCAGCCATAGGCGGCCAGGCGCGCCTCGGCATCCGGCGTGAAGCGCCGGAAGTGCTTTCCCTCCTCGCGGGCATAGGCCACCAGGAAGGCGCGGGCGACGGCCAGGATGTCGTCGCCGCGGTCGCGCAGCGGCGGCATCTGGATCGGCACCACATGCAGCCGGTAGTAGAGGTCTTCGCGGAACCGGCCTTCGCGCACCTCCACCAGCGGATCCCGGTTGGTGGCGCAGATGATGCGGATATCCACCGCCTCCTGGCGGGTCTCGCCGACCTTCTGGAAGGTGCCGGTCTGCACGAAGCGCAGCAGCTTGGTCTGCAGCGCCAGCTCCATCTCGGCGATCTCGTCCAGGAAAAGGGTGCCGCCGTCCGCCTTCGCCGCCGCGCCGGTGCGGTCGCTGATGGCCCCGGTGAACGCGCCCTTCACATGGCCGAAGATCTCCGATTCCATCAGGTCCTTAGGGATGGCGCCGCAGTTCAGCGCGATGAACGGCGCCTGCCGTCGCGGGCTGGCGCGGTGGATGGCCTCGGCGCAAACCTCCTTGCCGGTGCCGCTTTCCCCGGTGATGAAGACGGTGGCCTTGGAAGCCGCCGCACTCTCGATCGTCTGGTAGACCGTTTGCATCGCGGGCGAACCGCCGATGAAGCCATGGAACCGGTCGCGTCCCATGTCCTCCCGGTAGGTCTCGACGATGCGCTCCAGGCGCAACCGCTCCAGCGTATTGCGCACGGTGACCAGCAGCCGGTCGGCCGAGAACGGTTTGACCAGGAAGTCGTAGGCCCCCAGCCGCATGGCTTCGACCGCCGTGTTCACCGAACCATGGGCGGTGATCACGACGACACCCGTCGGTGCCCGTTCCGTCTGCAGTTTCTCCAGGACCTCAAGACCGTTCATGTCCGGCAGTTGCAGATCCAGCAGCGCCACTTCCGGCGACCGTTCGCGCACGAAATCCAGCGCCCGGGCCCCGATCGGTTCGATCGTGACGTCGCAGTCCAGCTTGCGGAGATACTCCGCATAAAGCCGGGCGAGCGAGGGCGTGTCCTCCACCAGTAGAACGGAAAACCGCGGCGTCTTTGATCCCTCTGCCGTCATCGGTCGTAGCCGCACCTCACGCGAACGGGTTGGCAAACATGTCACGATATGCCGCAGGGCGAAACACCAAGGCCGTCACCAGCTTTCCGAAAGGGGGAGGCAGGCGCAGTTTCGTGGCCTGTTGAATCCAACTTATGTATAAGCAAAGTGTAGTTCTGTTACCTCACCAACGGGTGCACGTTGCCGCATCGGCCGAGGATTGCTATACAATGAGGGGTAGAATCGCGGCCGATTCAACAACCAAGGGCTGGGCCTTTCGGATCGCCAGCGCCGCTTGCTGGCTGCCGGGCAAACGCAACACTGACGGGTTCCATACTGGATCATGATCACCCAATCCCTAGAGATAGAGCCGGACGTCAGCATCGGCAGCCGGGACAAAGTGTACTCGCTGCTGCGCTGCTATCACTGGTTCAACCGAGCCTCCGTGGAAGTGTGGGGAGACCCGCTGTCGGGATGGATCGTCGCCGCCATCGCCATGGCAGAGCTTGAAGGGACGCCGCACGATGCCACGTCGCTGTCGGCGTCCATGCGGCTGCCGATGCAGACGATCGCCCGGCGCGTCGTCACGCTGGCGGAGGAAGGGCTGGTGCGGCGCGAGCGCGATGGCCGGTCCTACCGCCTGTACCTGACCGAAACGGCCCGCCAGCGGGGGCTCTCCCGGGCGGACGAGGCGTATGATCAGCTGCAGCACGCCTATACCGAAGCGGCCCAGGCGCGCCACGGCCCACAGTAACTGCCAATAGGAAGACGCCCGGCGGAGATGGCTCCGCCGGGCGTTTCCCGAAGACGTGTCGCCCGGCGGGGTGTGGCCGCCGGGCGTTGTCGTCGTTACTCGCGGTTCCCCAGAAGCATCAGCAGGAACTGCAGCAGGTTGATGAAGGCGATGTAGAGGCTCAGTGCGCCCCAGACCGCGGTCACCGTCTGCTCGTCCCGGCCGGCCCCGGCCATCGCGAGCTGCACGTAGGTGTCCTTGATCTGCTGCGTGTAGAACACGATCAGGCCACTGAAGATCAGCACGCCGCCGACCGAGATGATGAACGTCATCATCGGGCTGGCACCGCCCATGAACATGGTCACCAGCGAGGCGAGGATCAGCCCGACCAGGCCCATCAGCAGGAAGCTGCCCAGCCCGGACAGGTTCCGCTTGGTGGTGTAGCCGTAGAGGCTGAGCGCACCGAAAGCAGCGGCGGTGATGAAGAAGGTCTTCACGACGCTTTCGCCGGTGTAGATCAGCAGCAGCAGCGACAGGCCGACGCCGTTGATCGCCACGAACGCCCAATAGAACGCCTGCGACCCTTTGGCACTGGGATTGCGCATGGCAAACATGGCGATCAGCAGCATGCCCAAGGGGGCGAACATGGCCACCAGGCCCAACGCGTTGGGGGCGATGGCAACCTGGTTGCCGATCACCTGCACGTTGAAGAAGACCTGCGTGACCGGCTGGACATTGGCAACGATCCAAGCGATGAGGCCGCTGATCGCCAGTCCGGTTGCCATGTAGTTGTAAACGGTGAGCATGTACTGACGCAGACCCTCGTCGATCTGCGCCTTTTCCGCGGCGCTGCCGTAAACAACGGCAGCCCTGTTCTGGTTCCCGAAGGCCATCGTGATCCCTCATCGGTGGCAGTTAAATCCGTCGGAGATATTGGCCGGCTCACCAGGCAATTCAACGAAAATCGGCCGTATACAGAGCCAGAATGCCATAAACCCCCATTGCCCACGGCGGGCATGCCCACAAAAGTACAACCGAACCCGGTCGCGTCAAAGGCACTTGCCGGGGACGGCCGCCGAGGCGACGGCCGAACCGTTACGGGGTCAGTCGTTGCGCAGCAGCGGTGCGGCCTTCTGCCCCAATGCCCGCCAGGTCCCGACAAATCCCAATGCCAGGGTGATGGCGGTGCACAGGACGGCTGTGACGATCACCGCCGACGGCAGGAAGACCCACTCCACATTCATCACCTGGGTCAGGACCACCCAGGCGGTGACGCTGCCGATGACCGATGCGATCAGGGCCGTGATGACGCCAAGCAAGCCGTACTCCAGCAAGAACGCCCGCACCACCGTGCCCCGGGTGGCACCCAGGACCTTAAGCACGACGCTGTCATAGGTCCGGCGCCGGTGCCCGGCGGCGATCGCCCCGGCCAGGACCAGGGTGCCGGCGACCAGCGTGATGCCGGCGGTCCCCTGCACCGCGGTGACGATCCGGCCCAGGATCTCATTCACCGTGTCCAGGGCGTCGCGGACCCGCACGGCCGTGACATTGGCGAAACTGGCCGTGACGGCGCGCTGGATCGGCCCTTCGGAGTCCGGGTCGTCGGCCTTGACCGTGGCGATGAAGGTGTGGGGTGCCTGGGCCAGCGGCTGGCTGGAGAACGCCAGGGTGAAGTTGATCGACAGCGTGCCCCAGTCGATGTCGCGGATGTTGGCGACCTCGGCATCGATGTCCCGGCCCAGGACGTTGACGGTCAACATGTCACCCAGCCCGATGCCGAACGCGCTGGCGATGTCGGAATAGATCGATACCAGGGTCGGGCCTTCATAGTCCTCCGGCCACCACTCGCCTTCGATCACCGTGTCGCTGGCCCGGGGCTGGTTGCGGTAGGTCACGCCCCGGTCGCCGCGGATCAGCCAGGATTCACTGGGGTCCAGCAGGGCTTCCGCCGCCGGCACCCCGTTCACCGAAACGATCCGGCCGCGAAGATAGGGAACCTCTTCGATGTCGCCGGCACCGTTGATGCCTTCGACGATCTCGTGGAACTCGTCGATCTGCGCGGACTGGATGTCCCAGAAGAAGTATGCCGGGGCGTCCCGCGGGATCGTATCCTGCACCGTCCGCGACAGGTTCCCCTGGATCAGCGCGATCGACACCAGCACCGTCAGGCCCAGGCCCAGCGACAGCACGACGCCGGCGGTCGGGGCGCCCGGACGGTGCAGGTTCGACAGGGCCAGCCGCAGGCCGGGATGCCGCGGCCGCCCAAGCCGGCGGGAGCCGTGCACCACCGCCCAGGCTGCCACGCGGAAGGCGGCGATCGTGGCCGCGGCACCGACGACGAACCAGAAGGCGAAGGCCGGTTCGTCCGCAGTCACCACCGCCAGGCCGCCAAGCGCGACCGCGCAGGCCGCCGTGGCGGCGATGAACGCGGGCTTCGGCAGGCCCCGGCCGGGGGCCACCAGATCGCGGAACAGCGATCCCGCCGGGATGTCGCGCGCCCGGGCCAGCGGCCAGAGCGAGAAGGTCAGCGCGGTCAGCAGCCCGAACCCGGCCGCCAGGGCCAGGGCGCCGGGATAGATGCCGATCTCCGTTCGGACCGGCAGCAGGTCTTCGACCAACCGGCCGATGGCGATCGGCCCGAAGGCGCCGATGATCAGGCCCAGCGCCGTGCCGATCACGCCCAGGACCATGGTCTGGGTCAGATAGGTGGCGAAGATCAGGCCGCTTCGCGCGCCCAGGCATTTCAGCGTGGCGATGGTCTCGATCTTGCCGTCCAGATAGGCGCGAACGGCATTGCCGACGCCGACACCGCCGACCAGCAGGGCGGTCAGCCCGACAAGGGTCAGGAACAGCGCCAGTTGGCCGATGCTCTGTTGAAGCTGGGGGGCCGCATTGTCGAAGCTGCGCACCCGCCAGCCGGCCTCGGGGAAAGCCGCGCCCAGCGCTTCGGCGGTGGCGGCGACGTCGGTTCCCTCAGGCAGCCGCAGCCGGTGATGGTAGTAGACCAGGCTGCCTGGCTGCACCAGATCGGTGCCGTCCAGGGCGCCATTGGCGATCATAAACCGGGGACCCAGATTGAACGTGCCGCCACTGGCGCGATCCGGCTCCCGTTCGATGATGCCCCGCAGCTCGAATTCGCCCTGTCCCACGCGGACGGTGTCGCCGACGGCGACGCCCAGTCGGGCCCGAATGGTGTCGTCGACCACCGCGCCCCAGCGGCCGTCGCGCTGGGCCAGGGCTTCCTGCAGATCGCCGCCGCCGGCAAGGGTCAGCGACCCGTAGAGCGGGTAGAGGTCGTCGACCGTCTTCAGCTCGATGAGCGACGTCTGGTCCTCGTCCAAGGTCCGCGCCATGGCGCGCATCTCGGTACCGTCAGAGACCGTCGCCCGGGCGTCCAGCCAGTCCCGCTGCTCTTGCGTGGCCGGATTGAAGATCTGCCGCAGGGCGATATCGCCCCCGTTGATCTCCCGGCCATCCTCCCGCAGACCGACCAGCACGCCCGACGCCACCGAATTCACGGTGGCGATGGCTGCGACGCCCAGCGTCAGGCAGGCCAGGAAAATACGAAATCCGCGAAGGCCGCCCCGCAATTCACGACGGGCCAGTTTGATCGCCTGCAGCAGCATCGGCGCAATCCCCTAGACAGCTTCGCGGATGCCGGTCTGGGCACCCCGCCCGTCGTCGATGATCAGGCCGTCGAGCAGCCGGATCTGCCGGTCGCAACGCTTGGCCAGGGTCATGTCGTGGGTGATCAGGATCAGCGTCGCCTTATTGTTACGCGACAGGCCGAACATCAGATCGATGATCTGGCCGCCGGTATCGCCGTCCAGGTTGCCCGTCGGCTCGTCGGCCAGGATCAGGTCCGGGTCGCCGGCGAACGCCCGCGCCAACGCCACCCGCTGCTGTTCGCCGCCGGAGAGCTGGCCCGGATAGTGGGTGATCCGGTGCCCCAGGCCGACCGCTTCCAGATTCTTCGCGGCCTGATCGAAGGCGTCGGACCGGCCGGCGAATTCCAGCGGGATGGCGACGTTTTCCAGCGCGTTCATGGTCGGCACCAGGTGGAAGTTCTGGAACACGATGCCGACATGGTCGCGCCGGAACAGCGCCAGCGAGTCTTCCGACATGCGCCCCAGATCGTGTCCGGCCGCCAGGACCGTACCGCTGCTCTGGCGCTCCAGCCCGCCGATCACCATCATCATGGTCGACTTGCCGGAGCCGGACGGGCCGACGACGCTCACCACCTCGCCGGCATCAATCTGCAGGTTGATTCCACGCAGGATGTTGACGGGTCCGGCAGCACTTTCCAATTGTAGGTGGACATCGCGCAGCTCGACGGCACACGGCTCGGCCGCGCGCGAGGGAGAGGGATCCATGGTTTCCTTCCGGCCAGGACAGACCATCCGGCAAATTGGCGCGCGCTTCGGCGGTTTCAACACTGTCGCCGCGATCGTCGCAGTGTTTGCGCTCGTCGGCGGGGCGGCGACGCCGTCGGCGGCGGAAACCACGCGCATCCTGGCGTTGGGCACCAGCCTGACCGCCGGCTATGGTTTGGCCGAAGAAGACGCCTTCACCGGACAGCTCGAATCGGCGCTGCAGGATCAGGGTTTCGACGTGGAAATCCTGAATGCCGGGGTGTCGGGCGACACCACCGCGGGTGGCCTGGCGCGGCTCGACTGGTCGCTGGCCGATAACCCGGACTTCGCCATTGTCGAACTGGGCTCGAATGACGGCCTGCGCGGCATCAACCCGGATATCACTCGGGAAAACCTGGACGCCATCCTGACCCGCCTGGGGCAGGAAGGCATCCCGACGCTGTTCACCGGCATGTATGCGCCCCCGAATATGGGCGACGCCTACGAAGCCCAGTTCAACTCGGTATTCCCGGAACTGGCGGAACAGCACAGCCTGCCATTCTATCCGTTCTTCCTGGAAGGGGTTGCCGGCGACCCGTCGCTCAATCTGGACGATGGGATCCACCCCAATCCGGAGGGGGTGTCGATCATCGTTGAGGCCATCCTGCCCTATGTGATCGACCTGCTCGGGCAAGACGGTTCCGGTATCGCCAGCGATGGGTGAACGGCCGGCCAGGGGTGTGCCGAAGAACCTGACGCAGGAGACGGGGCCGCTGGCCGATGGCGCGTTTCGCGCGGCCTTGGCGGTCGACGACGACTGGCGTGCGGCGACCCGCAAAGTGCTGGCCGATTTGGGCGACGTGTCCGATGCGACGCTGGGCGTGCTGTATGTCAGCGACCAGCTGTCGACCCATGTGGGCAGCATTCTGACCCTGCTGCGCCAGCTCACGGGGATCGCCCATTGGGTCCGCGGCGTGGGGACCGGCATTGCCG
>JANQIU010000053.1 GCA_028281985.1 Alphaproteobacteria bacterium
GGCGTGCATCGATCCTCTGGCCGAGGGTCTGGACATGTCGCCGCTGTTCGATCTCATGCGCAATCCGTCGGTCCTGAAGGTGTTCCATTCGGCCCGACAGGATATCGAGATCTTCGTGCACCTGACCGGCAGCGTTCCGGCCCCGGTGTTCGATACCCAGGTCGCCGCCATGGTGTGCGGGTTCAACGAGTCGGTGGGCTATGAAACGCTGGTCAAACGCCTGACCGGCGACACCATCGACAAGTCTTCGCGCTTCACCGACTGGTCCAGCCGCCCGCTGACCGACCGGCAGATCCGCTACGCCCTGGCGGACGTTACCTATCTGCGGCCGGTCTACGAGCAGCTGCGCGACCAGATCGACCAGGAAGGGCGGGAAAGCTGGTTTGCCGAGGAGATGGCCATTCTGACCAACCCGGCGACCTATGCCCTGGATCCCGACGAGGCCTGGAAGCGGCTGCGCACCCGCTCCACCGACGGGCGCTTTCTGGCGGTTTTGCGAGAGCTTGCGGCCTGGCGGGAGCGGGAGGCCCAGCGGCGCGATCAGCCGCGAAGCCGGGTTCTGCGCGACGAGACCCTGCTGGAGATCGCCGCGCACACCCCTGAGACGCCCGAGGCCTTGGCCAAAACGCGCGGCCTTTCGCGGCAGATGGCCGACGGCCGGATAGGAGAGGCGATTTTGGCCACTATTGCCAAGGGTCGCGCCGTACCGGCATCGGAACGGCCCAAGGTGCAGCGCCGCTCGGACCCGCCGAAAGGCGTCGGGCCGATCATCGAATTGCTGAAGGTGCTGCTGAAGGCCTGCTGCGAAGCCCACCATGTGGCGCCGAAGCTGGTGGCCAACGCCGCCGATCTGGAGGCGATCGCCTCGGACGACAACGCGGACGTGCCCGCGTTGCGGAGCTGGCGTCGCGAGGTGTTCGGCAAGGCCGCGCTGGATCTGAAGCACGGCCGCATCGCCCTGGCGGTGAACGGCGGGCACCTGCGCATGGTCCCAGTGACCGACTGACCGGAAGCCGATCTGGCGGGACCCGGTCAGGCGGGATCGGCCGGCTTCCGATCGATCATGATCCGATAGAGGATCAGGATCACCATTCCGTTCAGCACGCCGGCGAAGATGACGTCGCTGAAGAAATGGGCGCCCAGCACGATCCGCTTCAGCCCAATCACGGCGCCGAACGCCAGGGCCACGCCAATCCAGAAAGCCCGCCGGCGGCGTGCCAGCAGGGCAAAGGACAGGAAAGCGAAGGCGAACGCCGCCTCGCCGGACACGAACGAACAGTTCGTCGCGCATTGATCCTGGATGACCAGCGGCGGACCAAACTGCGCGTCACCGCCGAACTCCACGATCTGCCTCGGCCGGGCGCGGTCCCAGAATTCCTTGAGGATCGCATTGGTCAACAGTCCCGGCCCGAGCAGGAACGACGCGCCGACAAACCCGGTGGCCCGGAGGTCGATCGCCGGGCGGCCCATCCGGCGCCAGTAGGATACGGTCATGGATCCCACCACCAGCACGAAGGCGGTGTTGTAGATCATGTCCCGGTTCTCCATCAGGAACATGCCCAAAGGGACGCCGGTGAAGGCGAACCGGGCTTCCGGATGGTAGAACAGCGACGCCACGCCGAGATCGATGCCCGGCACCAGCAGGAAAACGGCCCATAGGACCGACACGGCAATCAAACCCTTGCCGATGATCTCGACCACGCTCACGGTCACCGCCAATACGCATTTCGTCCGGGGATCGACGCGCCTATTCCGCCACCTCCCGGTGGGACTCGTCGACGACTATGCGGCCGGCCAGTCCAAAGGCCCGCGCCAGCGCTTCGACCCGTCGCTGTACCGCGTCTCCGGCCAGCCAGGCAACTTCACGCCCAAGGGCAAGCCTGACTTCCCACTCCGTGCGGGTGAGCACGGCCTTGTCAAGCAGCTCCGGCACCCCGCCGCTCAGCGTGTGGGCCAGCCGCAAAGCCAGACCGATGCGCAGCGCGCGGGTCAGGTCATCGCTATCCAGCAGGGCAAGTGCTGGATAGTCCGGGGTGTTGTGGCCGCCGTACCGGGCGAATGTCGCGGCGGCCAGGAACGCCCGCTGGGGGTGCGTGACGCCGGTCAATTGCATGCGCAGAACGCCGAGAAAGGCGTGTTCGGCCCGATGATCCGGATGCTCCCCCCAGAAACCGTCGGACAACAAACCCGCCACATACCGTAGCCGGGCATGGTCGGCCGTCTCATCGGCGAAGACCGACCCGATCCATTTCCCCAAGGCCGACATGCGGCCGGTTCGACCATGGCGGCGGTCAAAGTCGGTGGCCCCGGCAACCAGCGGGTCGACCTGTTGGCGCTCCTGGGGAAGCAGGTCGTAGAGATGGCCTTCGCGCAAGCCGAACGCCGAGAACACCACCGATTCCGGAGCCAGCAGATCGACGATCTGCTCCATGACGACGGCGGCCCAGGGCAGGGTTTCCACACGCCGCTTTGAGACCTCGGCCATCGACTGAAGGGACGATTTGCCCTGCCGGGCCAGCAGGCCCGAAACCCGGCCGATATCGTCGCCGCCCACCAGATACTGGTGGATGACATGGATCGGATGCTGCCGGACGGCGATGTCGACCTTGGCGATCGACCGCCAGGCCCCGCCGACGGCGTAGAACCGGCGATTGCGGTAGCCCTCCAACCAGGATTCGGCTTCCAATGTGGACCGCACGATCTCGCGGGCCTTGGGCGCGCTGTTCTTCATCGCCATCAGGCGGAACGGCCCCAGCGGCAGGGTGACGTGCTCCTCCAGCCGGCCGTCGCGCAGGCCCACCAGTTCCAGGGACCCGCCGCCCAGGTCGCCCATGACACCGTCGGCGTCCGGCGTGCCCGCCAACACCCCCAACGCGGACAGCCGCGCCTCCTCGGCGCCGCTGACGACGATCAGGTCCAGGCCGCATCGCTCGGCGACGGCCTGGGCGAATGCCTGGCCGTCGCTTGCTTCCCGCACGGCGGCGGTGGCTAAGGCGTCGGCGTACTGCACGCCCATCCCTTGCAGCACATGCCGGAACCGGACCAGGTTCTCCAGCGCTCGCGCCACGCCCTCGGCATGGAGCGTCCCGGTGCGCGCTAGGTCCCGACCAAGGCCGCAGAGGACCTTCTCGTTGTAGATCGGCAAGGTCGCCCGATCGCGCCCTTCGTAAACGACCAGCCGGATGGAGTTTGAACCGATGTCGATCACCGCCACCCGATCGTTCAGATCGGCGGCGGCGACAGGTTTAAGGTCACGCATGTTTCGGCAGCGAGAGAGGGGGTCAGGAACCGGATTTGAGGACCAGGCGGGGGACGCCGCCTTCGTTTTGCACCGCGCTTCCCCGGCCGGAAAGACTGGGGTTGGTCATGAAGTATTTGTGGGCGCTGAAACTGTCCTTGTCGGACTCCAGGCGGACATAGCGTCCGTCGCCGCCAAGCTGCCAGCTCGACGTCTCGTCCATCAGATTGGCGACCATGATCTGCTCGAGCACCTGCCGCTTCACTGTGGGGTTTTCCATCGGCACCAGCGATTCGATCCGGCGGTCCAGGTTCCGCTCCATCCAGTCGGCTGAGGAGATGACGACCGTCGCCTCGTCCGACGGCATCGGCTTGCCGTTACCGAAACAGACGATCCGCGAATGCTCCAGGAACCGCCCGACGATGCTGCGGACACGGATGTTGTCAGACAGCCCCGGAATGCCCGGACGCAAACAGCAGATGCCGCGCACCACCAGATCGATCTGCACACCGGCCTGGGAGGCTTCGTAGAGAAGATCGATGATCTGGGTGTCGACGACGCTGTTCATCTTCGCCCAGATGCTGGCCGGCCGGCCGGCGGTGGCATGGTCGATTTCCGCCCGGATGTTCCGCGCCAGGGTCTCGCGCAGATACAGCGGCGCAATCGCGATCTTCTCCAGCCGCTGGGGCGTCGCGTATCCGGTCATGTAGTTGAAGACGGCGGCCGCGTCCCGGCAGAGATCCGGATCGCTCGTGAAGTAGCTGAGGTCGGTATAGACCCGCGCGGTGATCGGGTGGTAGTTGCCGGTCCCGTAGTGGACATAGGGTTGCAGCCGGCCCTGTTCGCGACGCACCACCAACGACACCTTCGCGTGGGTCTTCAGGTTCATGAACCCGTAGACGACCTGGGCGCCGGCACGCTCCAGGTCCCGTGCCCAGCGGATATTGGCCTCCTCGTCGAACCGGGCCTTCAACTCGACCATCGCCGTCACCGACTTGCCGGCTTCCGCGGCTTCGATCAGCGCCGCGATGATCGGCGAGTTCTTCGAGGTGCGATACAGGGTCTGCTTGATCACGACGACGTCGGGGTCCTGGGCCGCCTGCCGCAGGAACTGGACCACCACGTCGAAGCTTTCGTAAGGGTGGTGGATGACGATGTCCTTGGCCTTGATCGCCGCGAAGCAGTCGCCGCCAGCTTCCCGGATCCGTTCGGGGAACCGGGCGCTGTAGGAACGGAACAGCAGTTTCGGCCGGTCCTCGACGATCACATGCTTGGTATCGACCAGGCCGATGATCCCCTCCAGCGCGAAGACATCCGATTCCGTGACCCGAAGCTCCTTGCGGACCAGGTCACGAAGGCTGTCCGGCATCCCGGCATTGACCGACAGCCGGATGACTTCGCCGCGACGCCGGCGCTTCAAGGCCGTTTCGAACGTCTTGACCAGGTCTTCGGCCTCTTCGTCGATCTCCATCTCACTGTCGCGGATGACCCGGAACACACCGGTATCGCGGGCGTGGTATCCGGGGAACAACCGGTCCAGGAATAGTCGGACGACATCCTCGATCAGGCAGAACCGGATCGGTTGGCCGGGAAGCCGGATGAAGCGGTCGAGCTGGGCGGGTACCGGGACCAGCGCATCGAGCACCCGCGATTCGTCCTGGTTTTCCAGGACCAGCGCGATGCAGAACCCGAGATTGGGGATGAACGGAAACGGGTGCGCCGGATCGATGGCCAGCGGCGTCAGGACCGGGAAGATCTCGTCGGCAAACTGCCCCGCAAGCCATGACCGTTCGTCATCGGTCAGTTCGTGCTCGTCCAGGACGCTGATGCCCGCCTCGCGCAAGGTCGCCCGCAGCGTCCGCCAGCACTCCTGCTGCTCGGACATCAGCGCATTCACCCGTGCGCCGATCGCCTCCAGCTGCTGGCTGGGCGTCAGCCCGTCCTGGCTGGTCGAACTGACCCCCATGGTGACCTGGGCTTTCAGCCCGGCGACGCGCACCATGTAGAACTCGTCGAGGTTGCTGGCCGAAATCGACAGGAACCGCACCCGCTCCAGCAGCGGATGCCGGTCGTTCCAGGCCTCTTCCAGCACCCGCTGATTGAAGCCCAGCCAGGACAGCTCGCGATTGAAGTAGCGGTCGGGACCCTGGGGCAGGACCCCGGCATCCGTTTCCTTGGGCTTCTCCATGGTGCTGGTCACGCCTCACGCCTCCCCTTGGTCGGATGACGGGTTCGACGGACACGGCCCCCGGAAGCAGGTGCGTCCGCTACGCGCAATGCCGGATGCGCCGCGCCCGGCGCGCCTTTATATATCGGCATCCCCGTGTCGGTCACGGACCTCGGCGCCCAACCGGGCGCCGGTTCCCTCCCGGTCGCTGAGATCCCCTATGCCGGTTGTCCCATGAAGAAGCTCTACGTCCTGCGCCACGCCAAATCCAGTTGGGACGCCATGGATCTTCCCGACCATGACCGGCCGCTGGCACCCCGGGGCGAGCGGGCCGCCCTGGTCATGGGCCGCTACATGGCACAGCGCGACCTGATACCCGACATGGTCGTCTGTTCCACGGCGACCCGCAGCGTCGAGACCCTGCGTCTGGTGGCCGGCCAGTGGGGACGCGAGGTCCCGGTGGTCCGCGACCGGTCGCTGTATCTCACGGGCGCCCGGACCATCCGCCAGCGCATCGCCCAGACCGAGGAGCCGGTCAAGGTGGTCCTGGTGATCGGCCACAACCCGGATCTGCACGACCTGACCGTCGAACTGGCCGAACCGGGAAGCCAGGCCCACCGGCGTCTTGCGGAAACAAAGTTTCCGACGTCGGCCCTGGCGGTCTTCCACTTCGCCATCCCGGACTGGCCGTCCCTGCGCTCGACCTCCGGCACGCTGGTCGACCTGAAGACGCCGAAAGTGCTGGTTTAGTGTGATGGTTTCGAGGTCCGGCCTACTCGATAGGTCGGACCTCGAAAGCTGAATCACACTAGAATCATTGCGTTAGTGTCCCTTTGATCCTGAAACGCGCTGGTGCGAGCTTCAGGATTGGGACACTAGCGGTCGCTGGACTCCCAGTCCAAAGCCTCCCCCGCCAGGCGGACCGTGATCCGTCGTTTATCGGCCACGCTCCACGCATCGAGACGGGCGGCCAGGCGATCGGCGGCCAGGAAGCTGCGCTCCATCCGGGCGACAAGGTAGTCGATCACATCCTCGCCGACCGGCAGACGCCGATCCTCCAGCCGCTTGCGCAGCACCCCGGCGAGCAGATGGTCATCGGGATCGGCGATCTCGACGGCGGCGGCCGCGCGCAGGCGCGATGCCAGATCGGCCGTCGCCAAGCGCCAAAGCGTCGGCGGTTGCCGGGCGGTCAGCAGCAGCGTTCGCCGATGGGAAACGACGGCGTTGTAAAGATGGAACAGACCATCTTCGGCCTCACGGTCGGCGTCTACGGCCTGGGCATCATCGACCGCCACCAAGGGGGCGCGGGACACCATGTCCAGCGGATCGACGGTGCCCAGGGCCGACACGGGTATCGACTCGCCACCAGCGCGCCCGACCAGCGCTGCCAGCAGATGCGTTTTGCCGCAGCCGGGCGGGCCATGCACCAGGAGAACCGGCATCGGCCAGTCGGGCCAGCGGTCGACCCATCCCGCCGCCTCCGCATTCGCCGCGGACACCAGATAGGTATCGCGGGTCATCCTGGGCGCGCTGGGGAACAGCAGCGGAAACTGCGCCGGTTCGCGCTGCCCGCCGGTCATCGACGGCATGGTCCCGGATCCGGGCGGGTCAAAAGGCGCGCCGAAGCTCAAGCCCCGTCGCACCCTGCGTCAGGGTTAGCCCCTGCTGCTGCAGGGCGACGCGCAGTTGATCGGCGGAGCCGGCCTGCAACTGGATCACCGCTTCCGTCGGCGACAAGGACAGTATCGTCAGCCCGGGGAGCCCGGGGACGCGGGACAGCCGGTCGCGAATCTGGATCCAGTCCCGCTGGCCGTTCAGCCGGACCAGAACCGGTGTTCCGCCGATCGCCGGCAACGGGGCGCTGGCGGGGGCCGCCACGCCCGGTGCGGCAGCCGGCGGCGCCAGGGGATCGACGGTCGGCGCAACGGCAGGGCCGGTGGCCGGGGCGGCGACGGACCGGGCCCTGTTCCGCCAATCGTCCTCCAGCCAATCGGCAACGGCGGCGACGGCATCGGCATAGCCGGCCGATGCGTCGGCGGCCGTGTCGGCATTGAGAACGACCGTCGTGTCGCCGGCGGCGCTGTAGCGGTTCACCACTACCGACAAACCAGTCGCCATCGGTTCCGCGATGACCACCGCGGCGTCGTTGGCACCATAGCGGTCGGCGATCGTGCGAATCGCCAGCCGGTCACCCGCCAACGCCGCATCGACGCTCAGGTCCGTGACATCGGCAACGTCGCCAAAAGGCACCGCCACCGGCACCAGGCGCCCCCGATCGGAGTAGTCCAGCCAAGCGTCCAGCCAGGGATTCGGACTGTCCCACAGGCGTGTCGCCAACCCGTCCCGGAGCACTGGAACGATCAGCACCGGCTCGCTGACCGTGTCGACGAACCCGACGCCGCTGGTCCGCAGCAACCCGCGCACCTCTTCGGGAAGAAAGGTGAACGACAGCACCGCGATGTAGCGGCCCGGAGCGGTTCGCTCCTCCTGCACCTGGAAACCCTGGGTGATCCGGGCCAGATCGGCATCGCTCAAGCTGGCGGGGTCCGGCGCCTCGGGCCCCACTCCCAGATGCTCGTAGAGCTGTCCGACGGCGGCCCGCTGCCCGACGGCAAAGGCGCGCTCCCGCGCCAGAGCCGTGGTTTCGGCCGTCTCGTCGACGGCTATGTCGGTTACCGTGAAGATGCGGTCGACTTCGGCGGGCGCCTGTTGTGCGCGTACGTCGGCGATCGAAAACGTCAGTGAAACCAACAACAGCAGTGCCGCGGTCCATGCGACTCGGCCCATTGCAAAGCGCCCCCGTTCAACTAAGGTCCAAATGCCTGCGGGCACGTTGTGCCCGAATGACGGCGCTTATACGACAGCGATCACGCGGTTTCCATGACTGCACCGGGCGCTCCGCCCCCAGCACCGACGCCGATCGACCCTTACCGAGCCGCCGGCGTCGATGTGGATGCCGGCAACCGCCTGGTATCGCGAATCGGGCCGCTGGCGGCGGCGACTTCGCGGTCGGGAAACCTTGGTAGTATCGGCGGGTTCGGTGCCCTGTTCGATCTCAAGGCGGCCGGCTACGACGACCCGCTGCTGGTGGCGGCGACTGACGGCGTTGGAACCAAGCTTGCCGTTGCCGGCGCCGTCGGCCGGCACGATACGATCGGCATCGACCTGGTGGCGATGTGCGTCAACGATCTG
>JANQIU010000095.1 GCA_028281985.1 Alphaproteobacteria bacterium
CGAGACCCAGGACAGCGTCCCGTTCGTCGCCGTCAGGATCACCTTCAGCGCATCTCCGTCATTGTCCGGGTTGCGCAGGAACAGGTTGGAGTTCCGGAAGTCCTCCAGCTTGATCGACGTGTCTTCGGCGATCGTCGCCGTCACCTCGGTGAACGGTTTGCTGCTGTTACCGAAGGTCAGGAACGGCCGGTCGTTCACACCGGTGATGGCGATGTCGAACGTCGCCTCGCCGGTCGCGTCCGCTTCGCCGCTGTCGTCGGTCAGCGACACCTTGATCGTGCGGGTCAGATCAACGTCGTTGCTGCTGGTTGGGTCGTCCGTCACCCGGTCGCCGGGGCCGTACAGCACGTTCGCCAGCAGCACCTCGACCTGCCGGGCCGTCAGGCTGACACCGTCCTTGGCCTTCAGCGTCACCGACTCCCCGCCGGGCCGCGGGTCCTCGATCAGGCTGTTGACCGGAGTGTCGTCGATGTCGCCGAACCGCCAGAAGTTGCCCCGGAAGCTCAGGCTCTCGCCCGACAGCCGCGGCTCGGTGCCCAGGTTGTCCAGGCTGAGCGTGACCTCGGTGAACCCGTTGCCATCCGGGTCCGACACCTTGAACGGCAGGCGGCCGAACAGATCCTCAAGATCCCGGCGCTCTTCGTCCCGGTCACCGCCCGTGTCCGCGTTGTCCGCCTCGACGAACGACACCTCCGAAACTGCAGGTTCCACCACCGGCGCGTCGTTGGCCGGGTCGACGGTGATCGTGATGGTGCGATCCGCGCTCGTCTTGGCATTCGCCTCGCCGCCGATCGGCAGGTCGCCCTTGTCGTCGATGCTCATGACCAGCGTGTCGGTGCCGTTGAAATCGGCATCCGGGCTGTAACCCAGCTTGGCGTTGCCCTTGGCGTTGACGAAATTGTCCAGCGCCTTGACCGAGCCCTGGACGACCAGTTCGTCCGTGCCTTCGCCGGAGACGATCGTCACGCCGCTGCCGCCGGTGAACGTCAGCGTCCCGTTCGACACCTTGAGCGTCAGTTCGGCCGGCGTGCTGTCCGGATCGGGATTGTTGGTGTCGTCATCCGGGTCCACCGGCCGGAACTGGTCCCGGTTGATCCCGTGGATGGCGTCCACATTGGCGAACACGTCGGTCAACGGCGTGTCCTCGGTGGTGACGGCCTGCGGATCCGGGTATTCGCTGGCCCGCGACCAGCGCGGCGTATCGTTCACGCCCGTCACATCGACGGAGATTTCCAGTACACCGCTGGTCGCCGCGTCGCTACCGGCACCATCACCGGCGTCGGTGACCGAAACGCTGAGTGTTCGCGTGTTCGGCCCCTCGGGCGTTCCCTCGGCGATCTTCAGCCGAAGGTCCTTGAGGATCTTCTGCACTTCCGCGGCGGTGAACGCCTGCCCGGCGGCCGCCGTCACCGTGAGCACATTGCTGGATTGGTTGCCGTCGATCGTCGCGTCGTTCAGCTTCGTCCGCAGGGTGCCCGACTGGTCGGATTCGCGGATCCGCAGGATGTCACCATCGACCGGCGCACCGTTGGTGTCGGTGATGCTGATGGTGATCACCTCGAACGCGTCGCTGTCGGTGTCTTCCACCGTGAAGTCGACATCCCGAATGAACTGCGGCCCGCCAAGGCCGCCATTGCCGCCATCCCGCTCGGTGAACGCCACCCTATCGGCGCTCGCCGTCACCACCGGCGCGTCGTTCACCGGGTCGACCGTGATCGTCACGGTGGCCGTCGACGTCAGGCCCGCTTCGTCCGTCACCGTGTAGGTGAAGGTATCGGTGCCGCTAAAGTTCGGCGGGGGCGTATAGGTGATCTCCGTGACCACGTTGTCGGCGTCCCTGACGACCGCCACGGTGCCGCCCTGGGCCGACGCGGTGTCGACATCGGTGATGTCCAGCGTCAAGCCGTCTTGATCGGCGTCGGTGTCGTTGGCCAGCAGGTCCTCCGGCAGGATTTCCAGCGCCACGTCCTCGGGCGTCGACAGCCCGTCGTCTTCCGCCACGGGTGCCTGCGCCTCAAAGGCGCCGATGTCCGCCGGGCCTGCATCGCGCGCCTGGTCGCGCTGATCGCCCGCAACGGTGCTGGATCCGGCGCCGTCCAAAGCCGCGCTGCCCGCCAGCAATGCATGCGTTTCGGTCGGCCCGCCATTGTCGGCCAGGACGTCCAGTCCGGCATCGGCGAGTGTGTCCTCGAACAGGTTCTGCGTTCCGGACCACGGCAACGAGTAATCGAGGATGTGCTCTACGTCGCCGGTATCGTCGTTGCGATTGTCGGCAAACAGCGAGTACTCGATGGTCACGCTCGGCGTGCCCGGACCCCAGTCCCAGATTTCCAGTCCGCCGCCGCCGCCTTCTTCATCGCCGGTGTAGGCGTGATTCTCGGCGATCGTCACATGCCTCAGCGTCAGGCTGTCGCCCCCCTCCCCTACGAAGGAGATGCCGCCGCCGTACTCGGCGGCCTGGTTGCCGGAGATGGTGGTGTTGATGATGGTCAGGTCGCTGTCTTCGCTGTAGATGCCGCCGCCATCGTCGTTGGAGATGTTCCCGGAGATTGTGGATTGCCGGATGGTCAGCCCGTCGGACTCGCTGAAAATGCCGCCGCCGTCGTTGTTGGCCGTATTGTCGGCGATCGTGGAGTTTTCGATGGTGGCGATATCGCCGTCCCAGAACAGACCGCCGCCGTTGCCCTCGTCATCCGCGTTACCGGTACGATTACCGGAAAGGACGCTGCCGTTGATTGCCAGGACGACGCCATTCCCGCCTGCCCAGATCCCGCCGCCCTCGTCACCGGCGTAGTTGTCGGTGACTTCGGTGTTCAACAGCGTGACGACGGCGTCATCGCCGACGCGGATCCCGCCGCCTTCTCTGTCCGCGTCGCCACCGGTGATGACCAGGTTCTCGAACGCCACTTTGGCATCGGCGCCCACGTCGAACACGCGGTCGGTCCAGGCACCATCACCGTCGCCGACGATGGTCACACCATCGGCGCCGCCAAAGATACGGATGTTGCCGCCGAAGATGTCGACATCCGGGTCCCGGAAGTCCTCGTCGGATGAGTCGAACCGGTCGTTGTCGAGCTCGACCCGGTCGATCCCGCTGGCAAAGGTGACGCTGACCTGGTTGGGGTCGGACGACAGGGAGGCGGCGTAGTCGATCGCCTCACGCAGGGACGTTTCGCCATCCAACGCATCGACCGTATCGGTGCCGATGGTCACCACGGTCGACCGTCGCTCGGTGATGTCGAAACTGAGGGTGTCGGTGTCCGTCGCGGCCGGCGTGGCGTTGTCGGAGGAGGTGATTTCGATGGACCCGGTCTCGCCCTGCGTCCCGTCGCCCGCCGTAAAGGCAACGCCGATGCTGTTTAGCGCTTCATTGATCTCGTCAAGCGTGCCTTCGAAAACCAGCGCATCGGTGCCCTCGCCGGAGACGGAGAGGTTGCCGGGCAGTGCCGCACTGTCGTCGGCCAGGTCCAGGACGCCGTTGGTGGCCGTCAACCGGACGACGTAGCCGTCCTGGCCGTCATCGTCACCGTCCGTGACCTGGAACGCATTGCCGTTGGCGGCGGAGAACACGGCCGGCGAGCCTTCGCCGACCACATCGACCGCGGGAACGACGTTGACGGGCGGCTGCGGTCCGGTGGCCTCCTTGCTCAGGTAGAGGGTGTAATTGCCGCTGTCGGAGGACCGGTAGTTGGTCACAGTGACGAAATAGGCCCCAGCCGCTGGAGCCGAGAACATCAACCTTGCGTCTCGCTCGCTCCGCGACCCGACATCGGCCGGGCCGGCGTCATCAACCTCGAGCAGAAGATCACCGGCCGCGTTGTAGATCCGCAGCACAGTGTCGACGCTCTCGAACCAGCGCCCCCCAATGCCGCCGTCGATATCGGCGTAAAGCGTCTGGTTGGCTTCCAGATCGACCCGGAACCAGTCGGAACGGTCATCTTCGTTGCCGAATCCGCGCAGATACCCGCTTTCGATCTTGGCCGTGGCCAGATCCGGATGCTGGTTCTCGGGCTCGGTGTGGGTGAAGTCGAAGAGGTCGTCGGTGATGTGCTGCGCCTGATTGCGCCCGTCGTTGTTCTCGGTCTCCGGAACCGACGCTAGCACACCGTCAAACGCGGCCTGCCCATCTTCATCAATGGCCACCTCGGCCTCGATGTCGCCGGTCTCGTGCTCCAGATCCCAGTCGCCGCCCTGATCGGCGGCACCGGTGTCGTCCGTCGACGCCGCCACATCGGCATCGGTGGCGTCGGCCAGGGCGGACACGAAGGCCTCGCCGACATCCCCGGCGGCGACGTCGCAGCCGTAGAACAGGATGTCGCCGTCGGCGGTCAGCGCATCGCCGATGGTGGTCAGCTCGGCGCTGCGCGCCTCGATGGCGGCGAGATCGAGGGTCATCCCCCCCAGCGACACGGCGCCCGGCCCGCCATGGCTGACGATATGGACCGCGTCGATATCGGTCTTTTCCGACAGGTAGTCGGCGATCTGCGACAGGCCGTCGCCGTTCGGGTCGAGCACGACCACCTCGGCCGCCGGATGCACGCCGGTCAGCAGCGCGTCGAAATTCTCGATGTTGGGATCGACGAACACCACCTCGCGCCGATCGGCGGGGGGCGTGGTGCCGGTCAGGGCCGCGGCCAGCGGGTCCGTCTGGTCCTCGGCCTGCGGATTGTCCGTCTGCTGATCGGCCACCTCTTGCGCCGCGGCGTCGACCGCCGCCTCGCCACCCGTCGCCACGCCCGCGGCGTCGAACATGAACCGCGGCTCCAGCGCCAGGGCCAACGGCGAGGTCAGCGTCCGCGTGCGGAACCGGCCATGCCGGCGCGGCGGCGCCTCGGTCAGGCTGTTCAGGTCGGCTTGCGTGGGCTGCAGGGATTCGAAGAGGCCACCGGGCATGAGTCTCGTCCGTCGTTAAAGCCGCAAACTGCCGACCCGTGCCGTCGGATTGCGGCCGAGGGTGTGTCCGGATCGGACAGCTAGGCTGAGATGGTTCTACTTGAGTTGTTCTACAATACGTCAACTCTATAAAAGATTAAAGATTAAATTGATTCTTTCCGGTGGGGCGCCCTGAACCGGCCCTGAGGCCTGTCGCCGGGCTGACCGCGAGCGTTCCCTTTGGGGCAAAATCTTTATGGATTTCAGGTATATAAGGGATTCCTGATGGTCGAAACCCTCAATCCCTCAGCCCTTAAAATACTCTCATTTCGAGATTTAATGACGCTGAATGGTGCGCGTTGGCTGCATACCTGGTCGCACTTTAGACAATGCTAACCAATTAACCAGAAATACAATCCGCCATATTTTCGTCCAAATGCCCCACTTTCGCCGCGAATCGAACACAGCTGAAGCAAATCTGGCCTAAATCTAACCTCGATACTCATTGCGCCCGGCCGATCATCTGCTCGGTCTCACCAGGCTTCAAAGGGGCGTCCGCGCCCCGGCCACCCGGCCCACCCGCCTGAAAACCACCTGTTGCCGGGTCAACTCGACGCGGAGCGACAGCCCCGTCGATGCTCCGGCCCAGGGGTTGGCGGCAGGCCAAGCATGTCCACCCACGATGGAGCAGAGGGCGATCCGTCGGCACATCGGCATGGGTGGCATGCACGCGGCACACAGCGGCACCCAAAGCGTCAGTGTCCCGTTCGAAGGCACCAACGGCAGCAGCGATACGACTCGGCCGCCGGCAGTACAGCTTCGTTGCCAAAGCCGTTCCGGTTCGCGCCCGCGCATCCAGTGCGCCGCTGACCGGCTAACGACAGCGTGCCCATGTCGGGTGCAACGCCCAGGTTTTCAAGGTCCGGGAAGCTGCCATGCGTCTGCCGGGCGACGGCGTCGATGTCGGCCTGACCGGCGGCCGGCGGGCAGCATTCGCCGGACGAGATCGCTATCGGACCGCCCGACCAGGAACAGGCGCGACCCGCGGACCGGTCGCGACGCACCAGACGTCACCGCGCCAGGGACCTTGCCCGGTCGGCAGTAACGCACAAGGCGGCCAAACGGCCGCCTTGCCGGGACGCTTCGTCGATCGGCCCGTGTCCGGATGGGATCATCCGAACACGGGCAAACCGATCTGCTTCAACGAACCAACCACCCGGATCCGCCGGGACGCGGCGCCGGCTACGCGCCGACCGGTGCCGTCGGCGTCACCTGGGCCAGGGCCGACCCCAGGACCGCCGCGTCGCGATCGAAGGCATCGAACACGGAGGCGATCTGCGCGGTGAAGGCCGGCGCGCCGGTGCCAAGCGCGGCCACCGAGGTCGGGGTGGCCTCCGCCGGATCGAACAGCTCGACGGTCGCCGGCAGCCCCAGGGCCGTCTGCAACTCGCCCAGGCTGGTGATGTCGTCCAGCACCACACCGTCCAGCGCCTCGACCATCTCGCCCAGCGTCAAGCCGAACAGGCCGATATCGCCCTGCAGCTCCGCCAGGTCGATGGACCCGTCGGCAAACAGCCCCAGGCGCTCCAGCATCAGCAGGATGTCGACCCGCTCGCCCACCGTTCCGCCTTCGGTCGCCGCCGCCACCAGGTTCAGCACACCCTCGCGGCTGTCGATCGTCGACAGCTCGAACGCATCCACCAGGTAGAGCACCAGGTCGTTGATCGGGAACCCGTAGAACAGCAGGTCCACTTCCTCGACCGGCACCTCGGCATCGCCCGCCGCCGGCGCCAGGCTGGCCAGCAGTTCCGGCAGGGCCGCGAACTGGCTGAGGTCGGTGCCCTCCGGCAGCCCAGCCGCCAGCTCCGTCACCGGAATACCGAACAGAACCGGGCTTCCGATCTGCCCTTCCGCCGCCGGACCCGGCAGGTCGCCGATCAAGCCGGCGTCCGGGCTGACATTGGTGTTCGGGTCTTCCGCTCCGCCGGTGTTCTCCAGCAGGGTGAAGGTCTGGGTGCCCTGCGGGTCCGGCGTCGTGCCCGGCTGGGTGTTGGGATCGTTGGAGCCCGGAAGCTGGTTGACGACGTCCCCGATTTCGACGAACAGCGTGAGCGGGACCGACCTGCGCTCGGCATGATCCTGGTCGCCCAGGTCATTGGCGGTCACCGTGATTTCCACCGTCTGGGCGACGGAGATCCCGCTGACCACGAACTCGATGCCGCCGCCGGCAATGAACGCGTTCAGCGCATCCTGGCTGGGCGCGGTCACGGTCAGCGAGTCGGTGCCGTTACCATCAACCGAGAAACCGGCCGGCAACGAGGTCACCTGAAGGATCCCCGCCGTCGCCGTCAGTTCCACCGCCGTGCTGCCATCGGCATCGAAGTCGTCGATGCTGAAGCCCAGCAGGGTCACCGTGCTGCCGCTACCGGTCACCGTGAAGGTGTTGCCGGGCGGCAGATCGACGATGAACGGCTCATCGTTCTGCCCGGTAACGCCGATGATCATGGTGTGCGAGAAGTCGAAGGTGTCCGGTTCTTCGCCGACGTCGTCATCGTCGTCGTCGCCGTCGCCCGGCCCTTCGTACAGGTCTTCGAACAGGCTGCTGACGGCCACGTTATCGGCCGGCGGCTCCGCCCCTTCGTCCAACAGGGTGATCACCAGCGTCCGATCGGCGTCTGTCGAATTCTGGCTGCTGTTGGTGGAGAACTCGATCGCGTTCAGGATGGCCGTCACCTGCGCCGCGGTCAGCGGCTCGCCATCCACCGAGGTGATCGACAGCGTCTGCCCGTCATCCAGAACGTCTACGGTGAAGCCGCTGGCGTCGAAGTCGGGGTCGATCCGCAACAGGTCACCGGCGATGTTGGTGGTCAACTCGACCAGAACACCGTCGATCGCATCTTCGAAGTCCAGCACCTCGAAGCTGCCGGCCTCTTCGCCTTCGCCGACGATCAGCGACCAGTTCCGCTCGATGCCGCCGGACCCGTCTTCGCCGCCAAGCTCGACATAGTCGAAGCTGTCCGGCCCGTCGATCAACGGCCGCAGGTTGATGGGATCGCCGTCCGGATCGACCAGAACGATGTCCTCCCAATCCTGCGCCCGCAGGTCCAGGTTCTCCGACGCCGCATCGGTCGGGGTGCCATCGTCCAGCGGCGCGTCGCCGAAGATGTCGCCGTTATCGGTCGCCGGATCGGTGTTCTCGCCGATGAACTGCTTGAGCGCGATCAGCGCCCGCACCCGGTCGACCGTAAGCAGGGCCGGGTCGACGACGATCTGCAGGGTATCGACGTCCAGATTGCCGTCATACCAGTCGAACAGCGCATCGGCCGCTTCCTCGACACTGACGGTGGTCAGGAAGTCCAGGTCGTTCTGGTCCAGCACCAGGACACCGGTGTCGTTGCCGGTGCCGCCAGAAACCCGGTCGAAGCCCGATCCGCCGTCGACCGTGTCGTTGCCGCCCTGGCCGAAGATGCGGTCGTCGCCCTCGTCACCGTCGATGACGTCATTGCCAGGCTCGCCGTTGTACCCGGACCAGAAGCCCTCGTAGCCGTTGTCGAAGAACGCCCCGGACCCTTCGCCGTCATAGGCGAAAGCCGACAGTTGGCCGCCGTTCTGGCCACCATCCGAGTTGGCGTCGTAGACCGACCACAGCCACTGGCCGAACAGGCGGGGGGCGTTGTCGCCGAACAGCACGTCGTCGCCGCGGCCGCCATTGATGGTGTCGTCGCCGCCGTTGCCCTGAATGAAGTCCGAGCCCCCGCCGCCGCGCAGCCTGTCGTCACCGCTGTTGCCGGCAATGAAGTCGATGCCGCCGTTGCCGCGGATGTTGTCGTCGCCAAAGCCGCCGAACAGCGCGTCGTTGCCGGCATTGCCCCGGATGTTGTCTTCGCCGAAGCCGCCGAAGATCACGTCGTCGCCCTGGTTGCCGCGCAGCCGGTCATCGCCGATGCCGCCGAAAATCCAGTCGTTCTCGCCGTTGCCTTCGACGTAGTCGTCTCCGGTGCCGCCGAAGATGATGTCCTTACCGGCATCACCTTCTGTCGACCCCAGAACCCGGATATTCAGGCTCAGGTCGTCGAACAGCGCCCCGAGCTCATCCGCCGAACCCAGAGCGTTCAGCTCCAGCAGGGCTCCCGAGTCCTCTGCGGTATAGGAAACGCGGATCTCGGTGAACTCACCGTCCGGCAGCGCCTGCAACTCGGACCACTCGCTGCCGTTCCAAACCTGGAAGTTCTCGCCGTCCAGCGACCGGATCAGCGTTTCGCCGTCCAGCTTGACCTCGAAGCCGCTCGACTCGCTGCCAGTCCGCGACGCGACGTTAACCACCAGCGTGTAGGTGAGGCCCGGGATCAGGCCGCCGATCTGCTGGGTGACCGAAGCGTTGGTGTCGTCGGGGAACTGCCCGCCGAAGGTGTCGGAGTCGAGCTCCAGCAGCACCGCGCCGTCGACGGCATCGACACCGCCCGCCCCGCTCTTCTGCAGCTCGAACGGTGCATCCCCGCCCGCGACCCAACCTGGGATTTCGAAGAAGACCTCGAAATTGCCGCCGGAGGCCGCGGCGTCGCCGAAGTCCTCGAAGCTGCCGTTTTCGATCAGGTTTTCGCCCGCATCCTCCGGCGTGTCGCCGAAGATCACGTCGTTGCCGCCCTGGCCGAAGATGACGTCATCGCCGGCATTGCCGAAGATCACGTCGTTGCCGCCGGACCCGAAGCCGGGTGCGCCTTCCTCGGCGAAGCTGGCAAGGCCCTCTGCATCGGCCGGCATGTCCATCTGGCTGCTGACGTTCTCGCCGGTCCAGCGGCCGGAATACAGCCAGCCGACGGTATCCCCGAAGAGCCAATCATTGCCGACGCCACCGGAGATCTGATCGTCGCCGGCATTGCCCTGGATCACGTCGTTGCCGGCGTTGCCCAGCAGGATGTCATTGCCGCCATTGCCGAAGATGTAGTCGTTGCCGCGACCGCCCAGGATCAGGTCGGCCCGACCGTTGCCTTCGATGTAGTCGTGCCCGCGCCCCCCGAAGATGATGTCGTTACCGGCAGGACCGGCCGTCGACCCCAGAACCTGGATGTTCAGGCTCAGGTCGTCGAACAGCGCGCCGAACTCGTCGGCCGTGCCGAGGGCGTTCAGCTCCAGCAGGGCGGCCGGCGCATCTGCGGTGAAGGAGACGCTGATCTCGACGAACTCACCCTGGGGCAGATCCTGGAGCTCGGACCACTCGCTGCCGTCCCAGACCTGGAAGCTCTGGCCGTCCAGCGACCGGATCAGCGTCTCGCCGCCGAGATTGACCTCGAAGCCGCTCGACTCGTTGCCGGTCCGCGACGCGACGTTGATCACTAGCGCGTAGGAGGCGCCGGGGATCAGGCCGTCGATCACCTGGGTGACCGAGGCGTTGGTCTCGTCGAACTGCCCGCCGAAGGTATCGGAGTCGAGCTCCAGCAGCACCTCGCCGTCGACGGCACCGACACCGCCCGCCCCGCTCTCCTGCAGCTCGAACGGGGCGACACCACCCGCAACCCAGCCTGGGATGCCGAAGAAGACCTCGAATCTGCCGCCGGAGGCCGCGGCGTCGCCGAACTCCTCGAAGCTGCCGTTTTCGATCAGGTTTTCGCCCGTGGTCTCCGGCGTGTCGCCGAAGATCGTGTCGTCGCCACGCTGCCCGAAGATGATGTCGTCGCCGGAATTGCCGAAGATGACGTCATCGCCCGGCGTCCCGTCGATGGCGAACCAGCACGCGGCATGGCCATAGTCATAGGCGGTTTCGCCGGCGTCATCCGCATCCTCGGCACCGGCCAACAGGGCCTCCGCCTCGCCACCCTCGGCCAGGTGATCCTGCCAGAGGAGGAGAAGCCCGCCGAAATTGTCGCCGAACAGCACGTCGTCGCCGAAGCCGCCGGAAATGGCGTCGTCGCCGCCGTTGCCCTGGATGAAGTCCTTGCCGACGCCACCCAGCAGGATGTCGTCGCCGGCATTGCCCTCGATATAGTCGTCGCCGAAGCCGCCGAAGATGGTGTCGTTGCCGAAGCCCGGATTGGCCACCAGCTTCAGGGCGGGGTCGTCGCCGTCGCCGCTGAGCGCGTCGTTGCCGCCATTGCCGAAGATCGTGTCGTCGCCGGCGCCGCCCATGATGATGTCGTCACCGCCGACGGACGGGTCGGGATTCAGGCCCTTGACCGTGAGCGTGAGGTTCAGGTCGTTGAAATCCAGGTCGCCGCCGCCCGCCTGGTCTTCCCAGTTGGAGTTGCCGGGCTGCTCGTTGCTGACCTCGTGATCGAGGCCTCCGGGGTTCAGCGTCGGGTCGCTGAACAGAACCGAGGCGCCGGCACCGTCCAGCGGCGTGCCGTCCAGGGTCACGGCAATCGGGTCGTCGGAATCGCCCGGGGTAAAGCCGACCGCCGCACCGTCGGTCAGGCCGTCGTTCAGTTCGCCGCCATCCGGGATCAGGAAGAAGCCCAGCGATGTCGCCCCGGCCGGGAGATCGCCCACTACGATGGTGATCGTCCTGACCGGCCCATCCGGGTCGGTCGACGGGTCGAGGAAGGCGTCGATGATCGCCCCTTCGATCGGGTTGCCGTCCGCACCGGCAACGTACCAGCCGAACGAGCTGTTGAAGCCCGCATCGAAGTCTTCGACATCGATGGTCAGTTCGACCGTCTCGAAACCGCTGATGTCGTAGACCCCGTCCTGCCCCTGCACCAGCTCGATCGTGCCGGTGCCCGGCTTGGCCTGGTCGCCGATCAGGGTGTCGTCGCCATCATTGCCGAGGATCTTATCGTCGCCGCCATTGCCATAGATCGTGTCATCACCATCCGTGCCTTCGTAGAGGTCGAAGGCGCTGTAGGCGATGGACGCGCTCAGCTCGACCTCAAGATCGGCCAGCTCCGGCGACGGCTCGCCGCCGTCCCGACCATTGACGGTCACCTGCGGCTCGCTGCCCGGCTCGCGGCCGTTGTCGTCGCCGCCGCCATTGCCGCCGCTGTCCGGCGGGCAATCCAGGACGTCGACGACGGTCGCGCTCACCACGATCGCGCCGGCGCTGAACGTCGCCGCGACGCCGTCGGGCACCACCAGCTTGAAGTCGTAGGACCCGAACGGGATGGTTTCGCCACCGTTCTTCAGCAGTTCGCTGACGTCGTAGCTGAACTTGTCGGGGCCGCTGCCCACATCCGGCGTCAGGAGCTGGCCGTCGAACTCCACGTCAACACCGGCCGGCACGTCCTTGATCACCAGCTTGGTCAGGACTTCGCCCTTGTCGACGGAGTCGACCGAAACTTTCAGCGTGCCGCTGTATTCGCCCGCGAAACTGTCGCCGATCAGCAGGTCGTCGTCGCCGAGGCCCTGGATCGTGTCGTCGTCGCCAAGGCCGATGATGGTGTCCCCATCGGCGGTGCCGACCAGGTCGTCCTGGTCGACCGTGCCCTTGATCACATCGCCGCCGTAGACCTTGCCGTCGACTTCCTTGGTGATGGCATCGAATTCGAAGGCGACGTCGACCGTGGCATCGACCTCCGGCTTGACGCTGATGGTCACCTTGGCCTGCGCCGTCAGCCCGGCTTCGTCGACGATGGTGTAGACGAAGCTGTCGACACCGCTGAAGTCGGCCTTAGGCGTGTAGGTGTAGGTGCCGTCGGCCTCGTTGTAGCTGATCGTCCCGCCCTTCTCCGTCTCCGCCGGGATCGTCTCGATCACCGGCTGGTCGAACAGGTCGGCGTCCGTGTCATTGGCCAGCAGATCTTCGGCCGTGAAGGTCAGCGGCACATCCTCATGGGTGGCCAGCTCGTCGGCCTCGGCCACCGGTGCCTGCGCCTCAAACGCGCCGATGTCGCGCTGCGGGCCTTCCGCGGCGCTACGTGTCTCACGGCCGCCGCCCATATCGGCGTCGCCCGGCCGGGTTTCGCCGCGCTGGTCGACATCAAGATCGCTCCCAAACGCCCTATTGAGCGCCTGGCTGCCCACGAGCAGGGCATGGGTCTTGGTCGGCCCGCCATTATCGTCCAGGACGTCGAGCCCGGCGTCCTCGACCACCAGGTTGTCCTCGAACGCGTCGTACCCGACCTCATCATTCTTGATGTTGTCGGACGGCCCATTGCGGCTGTCGCGATAGTTCTCAGAAATGATCGTGTACTTGATCCGGACATCGGGATCGCCGGAACCAGTATCCTTCATATACAGGCCACCGCCCTCTGTGCGGGAACTGTTTTTGTTGGAATCGCCAAGGTTGTTGGCGATGGTCACATGCGTCAGGCGAAGGTCATCGCCGCCTTTGCCCTCGAAAGCGATGCCGCCGCCATTATCAAGGGCGTCGTTGCCGGAGACCGTCGAATTCAGCAGGTACAGGTCGCTCCGATAGCTGAAGATGCCGCCGCCGTCATTGCCGCTTGAGTTGTTGGAGACGGTACTGTCGGTAATCCAAACCTTGCCGCCGTCCGTGACCTTGACGCCCCCGCCGGAGCCGGAGGTCGACTCGTTACCTTCAATAGTACTGCGCTCAATCCACGCCTTGCTGTCGTCGACTTTGATGCCGCCGCCATAGCCGGCGTAGTTATCCTGAACCGTGGAATTCTCAACGGTCAGGCCGACGGCCGATCCCCAAGGGGTGGCTGCGGAGTAAATGCCGCCGCCATAGCCGGCCTCGTTTTTCTCCACCGTGGTGTTGCTGACGGTCACCTCGGCGTGGTTGCGAACCTGGATGCCGCCACCACCGTCGTCGGTCTTGCCGCCTTTGATGATCAGGTTCTCGAAGACGACCTCGGCGTCGCCCTTCACGTCGAAGACCCGGTCGAACCCGCCCCACTTGCCAAACCCGACCCATTGCCCGCTGCTGTCGCCGATGATCGTGACCTTGTCGTCACTGTCGCCGCCGAAGATGCGGATATTGCCGCCGGAGATGTCAACGTCCGGGTTCTCGAAGTCACCGTCGTGTTCGTGGAAGTTCTTGTTGTCGAGCTGGACCTGGGTGACGTCGTCGGCGAAGGTCACGTCGACCCGATCGCCGGGCGACGACAAGCTGACGGCGTAGTCGATCGCCTCGCGCAGCGAGGTCTTGCCGTCGAAGGCATCCACCACGTCTTCGCCGGTGGTGACTTCGGTCGACTTGGTTTCCGGAATGGTCTTGCTGAGATAGAGGGTATAGGTGCCGCGGTCGAATGAACTGACGTTGCTGACCCGGACGTAATAGGTGCCCGTCGCTGGGGCGACGAACACCAAATTGGCATCCTTATCCGAGGACGAGCCCCCGTCGGCCGGACCGTCCATGGTGTTGTTGAACGCCAAGGAGCCCCCGAAACTGCCGAAGACTGCCAGGGTCGTATCGACATCCTCGAACCATTCGCCGCCTTTGCCGCCGTCGATATCGGCATACAGCGTCTGGCCTTTGATCAACTGCACCTCGAAGTAGTCGGACCGGTCGTTTTCGCTGCCGCCCCCCCTCAAAAACCCGCTGGTGATCTTGGCGGTGGGTAGTTCCTTGTGTTGATTGCCGTCTTCACTGGCATGGTCGAAATCGAAGGCGCTGTTCGGGATCTGCTGGGCCTGACTACGGAAGTCGTTGTTTTCGTTCTCCGGCACTTCCTGCAGCAAACCGTCATATTCGGCCCGGGTCGCATCGTTGACGGCGATCTCAGCCTCGATATCGCCGGTCTTGCTCTCCAGCACCCAGTTGCCGCCCTGGTTGGCGTCGCCGGTGTCGTCGGTGGAGGCGGCGATGTCGGCGCCGGTGGCTTCGGCCAAGGCCGAAACGAAGGCGGCGCCGGTGTCGCCGGCAGCCACGTCGCAGCCATAGAACAGGATGTCGGCATCGGCGTTCAGAGCATCGCCGATCTGCGCCAGCGTCTCGCTGCGGGCGTCGATCGCCGCCAGGTCCAGCGTCATCCCGCCCAGCGAGACCGCGCCGGCCTCGCCATGGCTGACGATGTGGACGGCGTCGATGTCGGAGACGTCGGACAGGTAATCGGCGATCTGCTGCAGGCCGTCGCCGGTCGGGTTCAGGACGACCACTTCGGCGGCCGGGTGCACGCCGGAGACCAGGGCTTCGAAATTGCCCACATTGGGATCGACGAAGACCACTTCGCGCCGATCGGCCGGCGGGGCCGTGGTGCTGAGCGCATCGGCCAGCGGGTCGTTCTGGTCTTCCGCCTGGGGATTGTCGGTCTGCTGGTCGGCCGCTTCCTGGGCCGCCGCATCCACGGCAGCCTCTCCGCCGGTGGCGACACCGGCGGCATCGAACATAAACCGCGGTTCCAGCGCCAATGCCAAGGGCGAGGTCAACGTGCGGCTGCGGAACCGTCCGCCCTTACGCGGCGTCGCGTCGGAACCGATGGTCACGTCCGCCTGAGTCGGCAATTGGGTCTCGAAAATCCCACCCGGCATAACTCTCTCCCGCCGCTGACTTTAAGATCGCCTGTCCGAATCGATCGACTTCCCCGATCCGCCCCACCGATGGCGGAACATTAACGATCGACAGAAGCCTACTGAGCGTTATTAGCGTACCCTGATTTTTCATAGAATTGTAGACAAATTTTTGGTGAGATTTAGACAGGATATCGTCGAGTCCGCGATACTCAGAAAAACACTTGCATTCGAAAGGGTTACGGAAAAACAACGATGCAATTCAATTGGTTAACGGCCTAGCTTGCGTCACATCTGCGCCACATTTTGGCCATCAAGAGTGCTTTTCGACGCGCAGGAAAAACCGGGCGGAACGCCATTGCGGTCCAGGCGTTAACTATTTTGACTCACGCTTAACCAATTAACCAATAGTACTAATCCCGACCGTGAAGTGTTCAGCCACAACCAGAGGGCACTTTAAGTCAACTCTAAATATACACTTAGGTATCTTATCATTCGAGATGGTTAACGCGGCCGGAACGGATGGCGACCGAAAAGGTGCTTTTGATGCATATTTCTCTATTTCTGATACTTGCCGCTGCAGCCCCCGCCGGCCGGATGCCGGTTGGGATCGGTGACGGCGCCGGGTATGGTAGGGCTTCGTACACCTTACGGATCTACACTGATGGTCCAGGCGGCCGATCCGGCGCCACAAAACCGAGTGACATCCATGGCTCAACTCCGATGGCCCGTGGTTCTGGCCTTTGTCCTTGCGCTTCCGATCGCCGGGGTTCCGGGAGGGCCCGGGCAGGCGCAGCTACCCGACCTGCCGGAGGACGCAGCCGACGGGCTGCAGCCAGGCGCCGGCGACCCGGCCGGCGGGATCGCCGCCGACACCGACCCGGCCGTTCAGGCGGTCGGCGAGGCGCCGCAGGCCCGGGCGCTGTTGGAACCCTTTAACGAAGCCATTCTGTCGTCGGAGATCGCCGCCCAGATCGTCGAGATTGCGGTCCGCGACGGGGAGCGGTTCCAGGCCGGTGCAACGCTGGTGACCTTCGACTGCGGCACTTACGAAGCCGAGTTGGATGCCGCCCGCGCCACCCTGTTCCGCGCCCAGCGGCAGTTGGCGACACTGCAGCAACAGGCCAATCTCGGCGCAGTCGGGGCCCTGGATGTGGAGCTGGCGCGCGGCGAAGTCCTGGAGGCGCAGGCCCGGGTGCGGTCGGCCGAACTTCAGGTCGGCCGCTGCATCATCCCCGCACCGTATGACGGCATCGCCGTGGAGCTCCTGGTGCACGCGTTCGAGAGCGTGCCGGCGGGCCAGCCGTTGATCGAGATCCTGGATTCGAGCCGGCTGGAGATCACTATCATCATTCCGTCGACCTGGCTGGCATGGCTGGCACCGGGTGAGCTGTTCTTCCTGGAAGTCGACGAGACGCAGGCCATGTACGAGGCCGAAATCACCAAGATCGGCGGCCGCATCGATCCGATCAGCCAGACCATCACGGTGACCGGCGAGATCATCGCGCCGCATGGCGACCTGATCGCCGGGATGTCGGGCACGGCCCTGTTCCTGGAACCGGAAACCGCCGCCACCGACTGACCGGCCGGCTCCTCTGCGTTTACCGGATCAAAACCGGCCGCGGCATAGCCTGCCGGCATGCGCCGAAGCCGGTTTCCCGTCACCTGCTGCTTGTTGGCCGCCACCCTGGCGGCCATCGCGCCGTCGGCGACGCGCGGGCAAAGCCAATACGACCCCTACAGGACCGTAGAAGGCGAGGCGGACGTCGTCACCGGCGATATGCTGACCGTCGCGGGATCGGAGGTTCGGCTCTATGGGATCGACGCGCCGGAGCTCGGCCAGATCTGCCATGCGCGGTCCGGGCAACCTTACGATTGCGGTGCCATGGCCCGCAATTTCCTGCAGCAGGCCCTGGCCGGGCGCACGCTGAACTGTACCCTCTACGCCGACGTGCTGGACGGCAGCCAGGTCGGCCGCTGTTCAGCCGGCGATGCGGATATCGGCCTGTTCCTCGTCGGCAACGGCTGGGCCTTCGCCGCGCGCGGCCTGTCCAACCGTTATGACCGGGCCGAAGCGCGGGCCCAGGCCCGCGGCGCCGGGGTCTGGAGCGGCCGCACCGTCAGGCCCTGGATCTGGCGACAGCAACAACAGGACGACGGGTAGGACCGGGCTTGGCCCTCGGCAACCCGAACGCCCCTTAGAACAGGATCCACAGGTCAGGCGGCAGCCTCCTGGACCGTGTCCGGATCGGGCAAGGGTGTCCGCAAGGTCACGAACTCCTCCGCCGTCGACGGGTGCAGGCCGATCGTCTGATCGAACTGCGCCTTGGTCGCCCCGCAGTTGAGGGCGATCGCCAGGCCCTGGATGATCTCCGGCCCGTCGGCGCCGACCATGTGGCACCCCAGCACCCGGTCGGTCCGCCGGTCGACGATCATCTTCAGCATCGTCTGCTCGCCACTGCCGGACAGCGTGTGCTTCAACGGCCGAAAGGCTGAGCGGTAGACCGCGATCTCGCGACCCTGGCCGCGTGCTTCGTCCTCGGTCATCCCGACGGTGGCCACCGGCGGGATCGAGAAGACGGCGGTCGGGATATTGTTGTAGCTGATCTGCCGCGGCCGGTTGCCGAACAGGGTATCGGCAAGGGCGTGGCCTTCGGCGATCGCCACCGGGGTCAGGTTAACCCGGTTGGTCACATCACCGACGGCGTAGATGTTGGGCACGCTGGTCGCGTACTGATCGTCGACGCGGATGGCGCCCTGGCCGTCCACGGCCACGCCCGCCGCCTCCAGGCCCAGCCCCGCCGTGTTCGGGCGACGGCCGGTCGCGTACATCACCGCGTCGACTTCCATCACCGTATCGTCGGTCAGATGCGCGGCGATCCCGCCACCGGTTCGCTCCAGCCGCTCGATCCGGGTGCGCATGCGCAGGTCGATCCCGGTCTTGCGCACCTCTTCAGCCAGCGTCTCCCGGATATCGGTGTCGAATCCGCGCAAGAACAACGGCCCGCGGTAGAGCTGGGTGGTCTGCGCCCCCAAGCCGTTGAAGATGCCCGCGAACTCAATGGCGATGTAGCCGCCGCCGGCGATGATGACGCGTTCCGGAAAGCGGGGGAGATAAAACGCCTCCTCAGAGGTGATGCCCAGCGCCTGGGCCCCCGGCTCGTCGGGAATGGTCGGCCGGCCGCCGGTGGCCACCAGGATGCGCTCGGCGGTGATGCGCCGGCCACCGACTTCCAGCGTGTTGGCGTCCAGCAACACCGCGCGCGCCTCGAACAGGGTGCAGCCGGCCCCCTCCAGCAGGCGGCGGTAGATGCCGTTGAGCCGGGTGATCTCGGCGTCCTTGTTGGCGATCAACCGCGGCCAATCGTGCTGCGACTGGATCGGCGACCAGCCGAAGCCTTCGGCCTCGGCGAAGTCGTGCCGGAAATGCGCGGCGTAGACGAGAAGCTTCTTGGGCACGCAGCCGACATTGACGCAGGTGCCGCCCAGGAACCGCTCCTCGGCGATGCCGACGCGCGCGCCGTGTTGCGCGGCAATCCGGGCCGAACGCACGCCGCCCGACCCGGCACCGATGACGAAATAGTCGAAGTCGTACCCGGCCATCGCCCGTACCTCACCCCACCTGCCGGCAAACCATGATGCGAATGTAGTGTCTTTCCGGCGGCAGCGGAACCGGCCGGCCGAAGGGGCCGGTCAGGGTCGCGTGAGGAACATGTCACGGAAGCGGCACCCGGCGCGCCAACGGGCGGGCCGGGTGAACAGGGATGGGCTCGAGCGCGGTCTGATGATCGATGAGAGCAGGCTTCGCGTCTTGGCTGGTATCGCCCGGGCGAAACCAGCCAAGAGGACCCTACTCTCTAGAACGACCCCGAACGGCCGATGGTGTTGTCGGCGACCACGCGGGCGCCGCCGCTGTAGTCCTCGATGAACAGGACCCGCGTCCCCGGCGCCAGAAGGCTGTCGTCACCCTGCACGACGGTGATGATCCCGCCGTCATCCAGCTCGACCACGTATTCGATGCCGGTCTGGCTGCTGACCTCTTCCTCCACGGCGCTGCCGATCAAGCCGCCGATCACCGCACCGGCAATGGCG
>JANQIU010000136.1 GCA_028281985.1 Alphaproteobacteria bacterium
CGCGATGCTTACCCCGGGAGCTTGTGTTGTTTCACAAGACCCTACGCCGGGTCGCACCGCCCCGCCAGAGGGTCGGTGGGGGCGGCAAACGGGGTAGAGTTCGGTGATGCCAATGCCAGCGTCAGGAGGCGGCCAACGCCGGGGGAACGGGTTGCGCCGGTTCCACCAGGCCGCGGTCTTCCGCCGGCAAACGGCCTTCTTCGACAGCGTGACAGGCCACCGCGCCGCCGCCCTCCAGCGGTGTCGATGCCGGCACTTCCTGTCGGCAACGGTCGTTGGCGAAGGGACAGCGGGGGTGAAAGGTGCACCCGGTCGGCGGCGTGATCGGGTTCGGCACCTCGCCGGCGACCGGCTGACGGTTGCGGCCGCTCATGTCCAGGTCCGGAATGGTATCCAGCAGCATCCGCGTGTAGGGGTGCCGCGGGAACCGGAACAGCCGGCGCTTGTCGGCCCACTCGACCAGCCGGCCGAGATACATCACCCCGACCCAATCCGAGATGTGGTAGACGACCGCCAGGTTGTGGCTGATGAACAGATACGTCAGGCCCAGTTCGCGCTGCAGGTCCTTCATCAGGTTCAGGATCTGTGCCTGGACCGACACGTCCAGCGCCGAGGTCGGCTCGTCGCACACCAGGAATTCCGGGTTGGACGCCAGCGCCCGGGCGATGGAGATCCTTTGGCGCTGGCCGCCGGAGAATTCGTGCGGGTACTTCTCGCCGTCCTTCGGGGTCAGCTTCACATGGCTCAGCAGTTCGCCCACCTTGGCCATCACTTCCGCCCGGTCGGTGGCCAGGCCGTGGGCGCGGATCGGCTCGGCGATGATGTCGGCCACCCGCCAGCGGGGGTTAAGGCTGGCATAGGGGTCCTGGAAGATCATCTGCAGCCGTTTGCGGAACGGCTTCATCGCCGTGCGGCTGCGCAGCGTCGAAATCTCATGGCCTTCGAAGAACACGGAGCCGCCGCTGGGCCGGTAGAGCCCCACCACCGTGCGCGCCACCGTCGACTTGCCGCAGCCGCTTTCGCCGACCAGGGAGAAGGTGCGGCCGCGCGGGATTTCGAACGTCACCCCGTCGACGGCCTTCAGAGTCAGCCGCGGCTCGCGATCCAGCAACCGGTTCAAGAACGGCTTGGAGACGTCGAAATGTTTCGCCAGGTCGACGACCTGGATCAGGGACGGTTCAGCCTGCGACATGGGCGACCCCCGGCGCGGGTTGGGCCGCGGGGATGTCCGCCGCTGCCCCCGCATCATCGTACAGCCAACAGGCCACCTCGCTGGTGCCCGCCGGGATCAGGTCCGGCCGATCCCGCCGGCACCGGTCCAGGACCTTGGTGCAGCGCGGATTGAAGGCGCAACCCGTGGGGATGTCGGTCAGCCGCGGCATTGAGCCGTCGATCTGGGACAGGCGTTCGACATCGCTGCCGACCGACGGGATCGCGCCCATCAGGCCGATCGTGTAGGGGTGCCGGGGGTGCTTGATGACGTCGCGGACCGGGCCGATCTCGGCCATCCGCCCGGCATACATCACCGCCACGCGGTTCGCCGTCTCGGCAATGACCCCCATGTCGTGGGTGACCAGGATCACCGCCGTCCCGTGCTCGCGGCACAGCCGTTTGAGCAGGGCCAGGATCTGCGCCTGGATCGACACATCCAGCGCGGTGGTCGGCTCGTCGGCGATGATCAGCCGCGGATTGGCGGCCAGGGCCAGGGCGATCACCACCCGCTGACGCATGCCGCCGGAGAACTGATGCGGGAAGCTGTCGACCCGCCGGTCGGCGGCCGGGATCCCCACTTCCTGCAGCAGCTCGATGGCCCGGTCGCGGGCCTTCGACAGCGACAGGTCGGTATGGGTCAGGATGGTTTCGACGAGCTGCCGCCCGACGGTGTAGAGCGGGTTCAGGCTGGTCAGCGGATCCTGGAAGATCGCGCCGATCTTGCGGCCCCGGATCCGGCGGATGCGCTCGTAGGGGAGGTTGTCGATACGCTCGCCCTCGAGGATCACCTGCCCGCCGGCGATCCGCCCGGGCGGCTCCAGAAGGCCGATCACGGCCGATCCCGTCAGCGACTTGCCGGCACCGGATTCACCGACAACGCCCAGCACCTCGCCCTGATCCACATGGAAGGACACGCCGTCCACCGCGACCAGCGTGCCCCGGCGGGTCGGGAACTCCACCCGCAGGTCTTCGACCTTCAGCAAGGGGTCGGACATCGGGTTATCGCAGCTTCGGGTTCAGGGCGTCGCGCAGCCAGTCGCCCAGAAGGTTGACCGACAGCGCCAACAGGATCAGCGCGATGCCCGGGAAGATGGTGATCCACCAGGAGCCGGAGAACAGCTCCTCCTGGCCGATGCGGATCAGCGTGCCCAGCGACGGCTGGGTCGGCGGCACGCCGACGCCAAGGAACGACAGGGTCGCTTCGGTGATGATGGCAAGCGCCAGGCCGAGGGTGGCAATGACCAGCACCGGCCCCATAACGTTTGGCAGGACGTGGCGCAGCATGATCAGCACCGGATGTCGGCCCACCAGGCGGGCCGCCTGAACGTATTCCTTGTTCTTCTCCACCAGGGTCTGGCCGCGGACCGTGCGGGCGTACTGCACCCAGGTGGACACGCCGATGGAGAAGATCATCACGTAGACGGCTAGGTCGCCCGCCCGGTGCCCGGTCAGCACCGCACGGGCCACGCCGTCGACCAGAAGCGCGATCAGGATCGTCGGGAAGCTCAGGAACACATCCGCCGTGCGCATGATCAGGCTGTCGACCCAGCCGCCCAGATAGCCGGCGGCCAGCCCCAGCGACACGCCCAGTATGGCGGCGAAGATCACCGCGCAGACGCCGACGATCAGCGAAATCCGCGATCCGTAGATGATAGTGGACAGGATATCCCGGCCCTGCAGGTCGGTGCCCATCAGATAGGACGAGCCGCTAAAGCTGTCGCCCAGCGGCGGCGTCAGCCCGTCCATCAGGTTGTTGGCGCCGGGGTCGAACACGTTATAGGGCGCGATCAGCGGCGCGAAGATCGAGCCGAGAACGAATATCAGGGTGATCAGGGCGGCGACGATCGTCACCGGGGATCGCCGGAAGCTGTACCAGAGATCGCTTTCGGCCGCGGCCCGCCATTGCTCGCGCATCCAGAAACCGGCGCGGGCCAAGGGCGAGCGCGGTGCAAAGGCGCCGGCCGACGGACGGTCGATGGGGCTGTCGGTCATCGGTCCTGCCTCCGCACGCTCAATGGCCGCCGGACGCGCCTGGGCGCTCGACGCGCAGGCGCGGATCGACGGCGAAGTACAGGAGGTCGACGATCAGATTGATGACCACGAAGAAGAACGCGATCATCACCAGATAGGCGGACATCACCGGGATGTCGGCATCGCGCACCGCGCCGATGAACAGCAGGCCGATGCCCGGCCATTGGAACACGGTTTCGGTGATGATCGCGAAGGCGATGATGGTGCCGAGCTGCAACCCGGTCACGGTGATCACCGGCACCATGGTGTTCTTCAGCGCATGGCCGAAATGCACCGCCCGGTTCTTCAACCCGCGGGCCCGGGCGAACTTGATGTAGTCGGTGCGCAGCACCCCCAGCATCTCCGCGCGCACCAGGCGCATGATCAGGGTCATCTGAAACAGGCCCAGCGTGATCGCCGGCATGATGATCGCTTTCCAGCCGTCCCATGTCAGCAGGCTGGTATGCCACCAGCCCAGGTCGACCACCCCCGGTCTGCCGAAGCTCGGCAGCCATTGGAGCTGCACGGCGAACAGGAAGATCAGCAGGATCCCGATCAGGAAGGTGGGCAACGACACCCCGACCAGGGACACGAACATGAAGACCTTGCTGAGCACGCTGTTGCGGTTCAGCGCCGTGTAAACGCCCATCGGCACGCCGACGCCCAGCGCGAACAGTGCCGACATGATCGACAGCTCCAGCGTGGCCGGCAGCCGCTCCATGATGATGTCTTCCACCGGCCGCCGGTGCTGGTAGGACAGGCCGAAATCGCCCTGGGCCGCGTTGCCGGCGAACCGCAGGAACTGCAGGTAGAACGGGTCGTTCAGGCCCAGCTGCTCGCGCAGCTGCTCGCGCTGCACCACCGTCGTTTCCTGACCGACCATGTTGTTGATCGGGTCGCCGACGTAATTGAACATCAGGAAGGCGACGAACCCGACCGCCAACATGACGATGACGGAGTGCAACAGGCGTTTGATGATGAAGGCGGCCATTCAGCGGCTAGCTCTGGGTGTCCCTTTGGCGGCGGTCCGCCGGGGCGGGCACGACGGCCCGGCCCCGGCGGCGATACCGGCTACTCGAAGCTGACGTACTTGAACAGCGGTGTGTTGTCCGACCGGATCGGCACGTTCACATCCGCCCCCATGGCCCAGTTGATCACCTGGTAGTGCAGCGGCAGGTAGACCAGGTTCTCCTGGGCAACGCCCCACGCTTCGGCGATCAGACTATCCCGGGCCGCCAAGTCGACTTCGGTCAGCATGGCCTGGGTCAGCTCGTCCATCCGGGCGTCGGAAAAGCCGGTGCCGTTCCAGGAGCCCCGGTCGCCGTCGTCCGTGTGGTAGAGGAAATTGAAGATGTACTCGCTGTCGAAGGTCGGCACGCCCCAACCCAGCATGTAGAAGTTGATCACCCGGTTCTGCAGGTCCTGGAAATGGATGCTGCGGGTACGGGCGACCAGATCCACCTCGACGCCGATCTGTGCCCACATGCCAACGGCGGCCTGGCAGATCGCCTCGTCGTTCACATACCGATCGTTCGGGCAGTAGAGGGTGGCCTGGAAGCCATCCGGATAGCCGGCTTCGGCCAGCAGCTCCCGGGCGCCGTCGGGATCGAACGGCAAGCGGACATCCAGGTCCGCGTCGTAGCCGTGCACGAAGGTCGGCACCACCACGCCGGCCGGGGTCGCCTGGCCGCGCATCACCACCCGCTGGATGGCATCGATGTCGATGGCCCGGTACAGCGCCTCGCGCACCTGGATGTCGGCGAACGGATTGGCCCCTTCGACGCTGTCATCGTCAAGGTCTTCCGCACCCATGTTCATGCCGAAGAAGATCACCCGGTTTTCGTCGACCGTCTCGACCTTGATGCTGGGGTCGGCCGCCAGCCGTTGCAGGTCCTGCACCGGCGGGTCGAGCACGAATTCCAGTTCACCCGACAACAGGGCCGCGACCCGGGTCGGGTCGGAGGCGATCGGGCTCAGGACCATCTCGTCGATTTCCAACGGCACGTTGGCCGCGTCCCAGTAGTTCTCGTTCTTCACCAGGACGGTACGGACTTCCGGTTCGCGCAGTTCGACGATGAACGGCCCGGTGCCGTTAGCGTTACGCACGGCGAAGGTCTCTTCGCCGCCGGCATAGTCCTGCGGTTCCTCGACATTGTTCGCCACCGCCCAGTCCTGGTCCATCATGTAGATGAAGGTCATCTGCTGGGGCAGGATCGGGTTCGGCCCGGCGGTGTGGATGCGGATGGTGAAGTCGTCGACCTTCTCCACCTCCTCCACCGACGACAGGTAGTTGCGGAAGTCGGAGGTTTCCGCCATCGCGCGGTTGACCGAGAACACTGCGTCGTCGGCGTCGAACGCCGCGCCGTCGTGGAACGTCACCCCTTCGCGAAGCTGGAACTCCCAAATCGTGTCTTCCACCGGCTCCCAGCTGACCGCCAGGCCCGCCTGCAGGCCAAGGTCGTTGGCCCGCTCAATCAGCGGCTCGTAGATCTGCGCGCTCAGCGTATTGGTCGGCCCCTCGTTCTGGGACATCGGGTCCAGGGTCAGGGCATCGCCCTGGCGGGCCCAGCGGAACTGGTTCTGGGCGTCGGCCGGCGCCGCCATGGCGGTGGCGCCGACGGCAAAGACGGTGCCCAGCAGAAGGGTCTTCATACGCATACGAAACTCCCTGATCAGCATCGGCCGCCCATCCAAACCGGTAGCGGCGTCTTGTTGGCTTCTCCGCCGGGATATCCGGCGAAGGATGCGCTGTTGTAGACCGAGGCAATCCCCGGGCCAAGCGAGCTTGCGACAATTTCCGGGACAATCGGGTCACAAACCGACACAATTGCTCAAGCATCGGTCAGGAAACGGCGCCGCTTTAGGCAGCCGCGGCGCCGTTCCCAATCGACCGTGTGGTGCCGACGGTCAGTTTTCGACCGTCACATGCCGCCAGACGAAGCTGTTGTCGGCCCGCTGGGCGACCGTGACGCCGTTGCGCACGCCCCAGGACAGCGCCTGCTGGTGCAGCGGCAGGTAGCCGAAATCTTCATGCAGCAGCGTCCAGGCTTCGTCGATCAGCTCGTCCCGCCGCGCCAGATCGGTTTCGACCAGGATGTCCGCGGTCAGCGCGTCGATCTCCGGGTTCGAATAGCCGCCGACATTGAAGGTGCCGCGGCCCATGTCGTCATCACGGGTGCCGACCAGGTTGAACAGCACGTTGTAGCTGTCGAAGCTGCTGGGGGTCCAACCGAGCATGTAGAAGGCGGAGTCGTAGCCGCCCTGCTTCAGGATACGCCCGAAATAGACGCTCCGGGTTTCGGCCAACAGGTCGACGGTAATCCCGACGCGCGCCAGCATGCCGACCACCGCCTGACAGATCGCCTCGTCATTGACGTAGCGATCGTTGGGGCAGTTGAGCTGCACCCGGAAACCGTCGGGATAGCCGGCCTGCGCCAGCAGTTCGCGCGACCGGTCGGGATCATGGTCGTGGCGCTGCAGGTCTTCCGGGAAGCCGTTGATGCCAGGCGCCACCAAGGTGGCCGCCGGGGTCGACTGGCCGCGCATCACCACCCGCTGGATGGCGTCCATGTCCAGGGCGCGATAGACCGCCTCGCGCACCCGGATGTCCTGGAACGGGTTGGCCCCGGTCACATCGGAATACAGCAGCTCGTCACGCGCCTGATCCATGCCAAGGAAGACGGTGCGCAGTTCGGGGCCGGTCAGCGACCGCGTCTCATCGCTCGCCTGGACCCGGTCGGTGTCCTGCAGCGGCACCGGGAACACCAGATCCATCTCGCCGGACAGAAGGGCCGCCACCCGCGTCGCATCCTCGGCGATCGGCTGGAACACGACTTCGGTCAGATTGTGCTCCGGCTCGTCCCACCAATTGGGGTTCGGCACGGCGACGGTGACGATCTCCGGCTGGCGCTCGGTCACCATAAACGGGCCGGTACCGTTGGCGTTGCGGTTGGCGAAGCTTTCGCCATCGGGGTCGGCGATGTTGGTGACGCCGACCGCACCGTTCGCTTCCGCCCACTCCCGGTCCATGATGTACCAGTTGTCCCATTCGGCGATCAGGATCGGGTTGGGGGTGGTGGTGATCACGTCCACGGTGTGGTCGTCGACCACCACCATCTCCTCGATGCCGGCGACCTTGACCGCGACATCCGACCCTTCGGCAGTGGCGCGCTCGTAGGAGAACACGACGTCTTCCGCCGTGAACGGGTTGCCGTTGTGGAAGGTCACGCCCTGGCGCAGAAAAAAGCGCCAGCGGGTGGGCTCGATGATCTCCCAGCGCTCGGCCAGGGCCGGCTCGATGCTCAGATCCGGCGTCCGCCGGGTAAGCCCCTCGTAGATATTGCCCTGGTAGCCCAGGGTGAAGGTCTCGTTGAGCGAGTGCGGGTCGAGCGTGTTGACGTCCGCCTGAAAGGCATATCGCAGGGTTTCGGCGTTGCCGACCTGGGTGCCGGCCAGAATGGCGGCCCCCGCCAGGAAGGCGGTCTTGATGCGCATGGCTGAAGATCCTCGAGTCCGTTGAAGCCTGCCGTCGGGTTAGGCCGCTTGCTGCGGCCATTTCATTGTCCGGCGAGCCCATGGAAGGCCAGCCGGCACCGGCGCGAAACAGAGACGCGGCAGGCCAAGGCTGTCAAACGGTATTCGGTCGGCGCCGCAACCAGCGGGCGGGTGGCACGTCTTGCCAGCCGCCGGTGCTCCGTGACACCGTTGCATCCCCAGATGCCGGCCGGCATCGACCCTCCACTTCCATCGGGACGCCGCCATGATCGTGGTCTGTGGTGAATCCTTGATCGATTTCCTGCCGGTGTCCGTTGACGCAGGGGAGACCGCTTACCGGCCCTTCCCCGGCGGTTCGCCTTACAACGTCGCCATCGCCACCGCGCGCCTGGACGCGCCGACGGCCTTTCTGGGCAAGATCTCCAGCGATGCCTTCGGCGACCTGCTGGCCGGGACCCTGTCGCAAAACGGGGTCGATCTGCGCTGGCTGGCACGCGGCCCGGAACTGACGACCCTGGCCTTCGTCACCGCCGCGCCGGGGGAAGAGCCGCGCTATGCCTTCTACGCTGAAGGCGCGGCGGACCGGATGGTGGCCGAAACAGACATTCCGGACACGTTTCCCCCGGATGTGACCTGCCTGCATGTGGGCTTCGGCGCGGTGACCCCGGATGTGGACCCGGTTTCCCGCCGCTGGGAGGCCCTGGCCGACCGTGAGGCGGACCAGCGGATCGTATCGTTCGATCCGAATGTCCGGCCGAACATGGTTGCCGACAAGCAAGCCTATCTGAAACGGCTGGAGGGCTGGGTCGACCGGGCGACGATGATCAAGGTCAGCAGCGCCGACCTACGCTGGCTGTATCCCGGCACGGCGCCGGAACGGGCGGCGGAGACGTGGTGCGGGCGCGGCCCGAAGCTGGTGGTGATGACCCGCGGCGCCTATGGCGCCATGGCCTGGGGCCATCGTGTGGAGGCGGAAGTGAACGGCGCCCGGGTCGAGGTTGTCGACACCGTCGGGGCCGGCGACACCTTCCAGGGCGCCCTGCTGGTGGGCTTGGCGGAGCGCGGCCTGCTGACCCGAGACGGGCTAGACAGCGCGACAAAGGGCGACCTGGAGGACGTGATGGGCTTTGCCACCCGGGCCGCCGCCGTCAACTGCACCCGCGCCGGCATGGACCCGCCGCGGCGGTCGGAACTGCGCTAAGCGGCGCGGCAGCCGGCCTGATCATGTGGCGGCTTTGGGCATGCCGTCCATAACCAGTTCCAGCACAGTCCCGTAGTCGGTCTTGCCCGACCCCAAGAGCGGCAGCGCGTCCACATTGACAATGATGCGCGGCACCATCAGTTCCGAGTAGCCGAGCCGCTTGGCCTCTTCCAGCAGCAGGCTCCGCGCCGCATCCGGCCGGTCGGTGACCAGGATCAGGCTCTGTCCCTTGCGGCTGTCCGGCACGGCGACCACCGCATGCCGGTTGTCCGGCCACAGGCTGGTCGCCAGCTTCTCGACATAACCCAGCGACACCAGTTCCCCGGCAATCTTGGCGAACCGCTTGGCCCGGCCGACGATGGTGACGAACCCGTCCCCGTCGATATCCACCACATCGCCGGTATCGTGCCAGCCGTCCTCCGGCGGCTGGATTTCCTGGGGCCGATCGGCGGTCAGGTACCCGGCCATGACATTGGGGCCGCGCACCCAAAGCCGCCCGCCCCGGTCGATCCCGGGGATCGGCTCAAGCCGGTGCTCGACCCCGGGCAGCAGGCGGCCGACGCTGCCGGCCTTGAAATGCATCGGCGTGTTGACCGCCAGCACCGGCGCCGTTTCGGTGGCGCCATAGCCCTCCAGAATCCGCACGCCGAACTTGTCCATCCAGACGTTGCGCGTTTCGGTCCGCAGCGGTTCGGCCCCGGACACCACATAGCGCATCCGGTGGAAGTCGTACGGGTCGGCGTTCTGGGCGTAGGACGACAGGAAGGTGTCGGTACCCAGGATGACCGTGGTGTCCGCCGAATAGCACAGCTCCGGGATGACCCGGCTGTGCAGCGGCGACGGGTAGAGGAACACCTTGAACCCGGCGACCATCCCCATCATCAGGCCCGCCGTCAGGCCGAAGCAATGGAATATCGGCAGCGCGTTGAACATCACGTCGGTGTTGTCGAAGCTGATGCGCGCGGCCACCTGGCGGACATTGGCCAGGATGTTGTCGTGGGTCAGCACCACGCCCTTCGGCCGCCCTTCGGTGCCCGAGGTGAACAGGATGACCGCCGGATCCTTGGCGGTGGCCCCACGACGCCGGTAGATGCGGTGGAAGAAGGGGCGCGCCGCCAGCGCGCGCAGCTTGGCGCCGAGGCCGATCTCGGCCCGCACATCCTCCAGGTAGACGATGCCCACCAGCCGGGAGAGCCGGTCGACCAGCGGGCCGAGATTGGCCTTCTCCACGAAGGCCCGGCTGGTGAACACGGTGCGGATGCCCGCCGCCTCGCAGGCTGCCTCGATCGATGCCGGCCCGGAGGTGAAGTTGATCATCGCCGGCACCCGGCCGGCCATATGACAGGCCAGGAAGCTGACCGCCGCGCCATTGGCGTTCGGCAACATCAGGCCCAGGACCTCGCCGGGCCGGCTGCGCCGGGCCAGCGGGCCGGACAAGGCCAGGATGCCGACCAGCAACCGGTTGTAGGTCAAGGTCGTGCGGGTCATGTCCTCCAGGACAATCGCCTTGCCGCCCCGCATCTGCCGTGCCGCCAGCAACGCGTCCAGCAGCGTCGGCCCCGGGAAAGCCGTGGCGAACCGGGCATCGGCCAGGGCGTCGTAGAGCTGCCGGCCCAGATCGCGGCGATGGGCCGAACCGTTGCGCGTCGCCGGCGCGGTCAGGCGGCGCGGCGACTGGATGTCCAGGTCAATCCGCGGAAAACGGCGGCGCGGCACCTTGCCGTCCAGATCGGTGAAGCTGGTGAACTGGGTCCCGTGGATCCAGACCGGGACCAGCGCGGCGCCGGTCCGCTGGGCGATCACCGCGGCACCGTCATACACCTTCATCATGCCGCCGGTGCTGGAGATCCGCACCTCCGGGAACAGGATGCACCGCCGTCCCTGGCTGACCGCGTGGATCAGATCCTTCAGGGCGAAGGGATTGCCGTGGTCGATGGGGACCAGTTCCACCAGCAGCGACAGGGCACGGATGTGCCATTTGCGCGCGGCGTCGGTGGTGACGACAAGGATCGGGCGACCCGGCAGGAATGCCGCCAGGAGCGGCGCGTCAAGCCGGGACAGATGGTTGGCGACGATGACTGCTTTGGGCCCGGCCGCGGCAAGGTGGGCGAGCCCCCGCACCCGCACCCGGTAGAACAGCCGGAAGTAGCTGGCCAGGACCAGCCGGACGACGGCGGCGATCGCCAGCCGCAGCCGCAGCATCGATCGCGATCCGCTTCGGTCGGCGGCCCTTGCGGTGGCAGTCTGTGCTGTATCGCTCATAGCTGATGCCCGACCTGCGCCGGATCGGTCCGGACGGTCGGTCCCTGGGGTAGGTGAACGAATCGCCGCCTCAGTGCGGCGCGGCGGATCGGCGTCGTCAAGACCGGGCTGCCCCGAACTGCCGGGTCGCCGGGCGGCCATCGCCGACCGCCTGGTCCAGCAGCGTCAGGCGGGCTTCGGCGTCCAGCAGGCGCGCGCGGCCGGCCTCCCATCGCTTCTTGGCGAAGTCCTCGGCGACGGCCGACAGCGTCTGGCTGGCCCGTTCGGCGGTTTCGCGGTCCAGGCTGCCGGCCTCCTGCGCCTTGATCATGGCCAGCGCAACCGCCTCGACATGCTCCAGATGATGGCGCAGCGATTTCCTCAGGCGGCGGGCCGCCACCGGGCTCTCGGCCGCCTGCAGCACCAGGGCGCGGCCAGCGCGGGCGATGCGTTCCAGCGCCGCCGACAAGGCCGGGTCGCGCAATGTGTGGGCGGCCTTGTAGATGTGGCGAACCCGTTCCGCCGCCTCTTCCAGTTCGCCGGTCAGATGCGCCATCGACGCCTGTTCGCGGGCCATGTCGGCCGACCCGTCATAGCGCTCGTGGTCACCGACATCGAGGATGCGCCGGACGGTGCGGGCACCGGCCTTCACCACGCGCACGGCGATGGCGATCACCGTGCCGACGACGAAGACGATGCCGCCCAAAATGACGGCCAGGATGGTGAAGATCGTGCCGAAGGCATCCGCCAGCAGCGAGATCCCGACCAACAACCCGACGAAGATCGCTGCGGCGATCAAGCCCGTACGCACGCTATGCCCCCACCCTGCAACCGGATAACCGCTCCGCTGCGGTACCGCTCATATTTGCCCGTGGTGGGTCTAATGCAATCGCTTCTGCCCCTTTTTTGGGCGGTTTGTCGTGGTTTGCGCTGGTTTGGCAATGGCATCGCGGGTCACCGGCCGCCACTGCCCGGGTATCAGGTCTCCTAGGAACAGGTCGCCGATGGCGACGCGGACCAGCCGCAAGGTCGGATGCCCGACGGCAGCCGTCATCCGACGGACCTGGCGGTTGCGGCCTTCGGTCAGGGTCAGGCGCAGCCAACTCGTCGGGACGGATTTGCGATGGCGGATCGGCGGGTCGCGCGGCGGCAGGTCCGGTTCACCGTCCAGCAGCACAACGCCGCATGGCCGTGTCGGGCCATCGGTCAGCGTCGGCCCCGCCGCCAGAGCCGCCAGGGCCGCCGGGTCCGGCACCCGCTCGACCTGGGCCAGATAGGTCCGCGGGTGTCGGTGCTTGGGGTCCAGCAGCCAGGCGATGAACGGCCCGTCGTCGGTCAGCAACAGCAGCCCTTCGCTGTCCCGATCCAGCCGGCCGGCGGGATAGATCCCCTTGGGCAGGCCGAATTCCGCCAGCGACCGGTGCCCAGCCTCGGAGCGAAACTGGCTCAGCACGCCGAAAGGCTTGTTCAGGGCGATGTAGCGGGGCACGGCCCGGGATCACGCAGGATCGCTGTCCGGATCGGTCACATAGACCGTACCGTCGTTCACCAGCCGCAGCAGCAACGTGGCAATGGCCGGCCGGGCCAGCCAGTCCGTCACCGTCGCACCCGGAATGCGCCGGCGCCGGCAAAGCTCCCTGGCCGCGGCGGCCGTGGCGGCGTCGCAGTCGATCGGAACCCCGTCGGCGAACAACACCACCCCAGGTCCGTCTTCAAAGAACGCCAGCCGCGACCCTTCGTTGCGGCGCAATTCGGACCCCGCCACAGCCAAGGCCCCGCGCAGATCGTCGAGGTCAAGGCAGGTTTCCGGCGGACGGGCGGTCTCCGGCTCGCGCGGTTCGGTCATATGGCTGCCGAACCAGGTGGCGACGACCCGGGGATCGGCCATCCGGTCCTGCACCAGGGCCCGCAGCACCTGGACGGTGCTGGCCGATATCTCCCCGGCATCGCCGGGGTCGGCCATCCGGGCGTCCCGGTACCGGTCGTCTTCGGTCAGCCCCGCCGCCACGGTGTCGGCCAGTCCGGTCAGGATTTCCGACGCGCTCGGCGCCCGGAAGCCGATGGAATAGGTCAGTCCCGGCGCCAGCGCCACGCCGTCATGGGCGATGCCCGGCGGCAGGTAGAGCATGTCGCCCGGCTGCAGCACGTGGTCTTCGGTCTCATCGAACGCCGCCAGCAGCCGAAGCGAGGGATGGTCGCGCAAGGGACTGTCCACCGTACAGCGCTGGCCAAGGCGCCAGCGCCGGGCGCCCCGCGCCTGCAGCAGAAAGACGTCGTACTGGTCGTAATGCGGCCCCACGCCGCCGCCGGCCGGGGCGTAGCTGATCATGATGTCGTCCAGCCGCCAGCCCGGCAGGAAGTTGAACCGGTCCAGAAGATCGGCGACCGCCGGCACCCACCGGTCCACCGACTGAACCAGCAGGGTCCAGCCGGTTTCCGGTAACGCCTCGAAATCGGCTTCCCGAAACGGCCCGTCGCGCACCTCAAACGGGACGGTGCCACCTTCGGCCAGCACCAGGCGGCTTTCCACCCCGTCCTCGCAGGCCAGCCCGGCCAGTTCCTCCGGTGACAGCGGCCCGGCGAAACCCGGCACCGCCTGCCGGATCAGCGCCGGTTCCCGCTGCCAGTGATCGGCCAGGAAACGGGCGACGCCCAGACCGCCGAGGACGGTCATACCGGATGCAGCAGGCGCAGGGGAGGCAGGCGCCTCGAGACCGACGGCGCGGTCAGACGGCCACCGGCTCGGGGGACAGGATCGTCTGGCCGGTCTTGGCCCAGTCGGCCAGGAACGCCTCCAGACCCTTGTCGGTCAGGGGGTGCTTGTACATCTGCCGGATCACCGATGGCGGCATGGTGGCCACATGGGCGCCCAGCTTTGCCGCATCGACCACATGGCGCATACCGCGGACCGAGGCGACCAGGACTTCAGTCTTCAGATGATCGTACTGCTTGTAGATCGTGACGATCTCGGCAATCAGGTCCATGCCGTTTTCGCCGATATCGTCCAGCCGACCGACAAAGGGTGAGATGAAGGTGGCGCCCGCCTTGGCGGCCAGCAGCGCCTGCGCCGGGCTGAAGCACAGCGTCACATTGACCATGGTGCCGGCGTCGGACAGCGCCTTGCAGGTCTTCAGCCCGTCGGGCGTCAACGGCACCTTGACGGCGACATGCGGCGCGATCTTCGCCAGCAGGCGGCCTTCGGCCAGCATGGTCTTGTAGTCGGTGGCGGTAACCTCGGCGCTAACCGGGCCGTCTACCACCTCACAGATCTCGGCGATCAACGACTTGAAGTCGCGGCCGGACTTGGCGACAAGCGACGGGTTGGTCGTCACACCGTCCAGCAGGCCGGTGGACGCAAGGTCACGGATTTCGGCGATATCCGCCGTATCGACAAAGAACTTCATGATCAATCTCCAGCCCCTTGGATTTTGCTCCACGATAGTGCCCAAGCCCGCGCGAGGAAAGGCGTGCGGCCGCAAACCTGCCGCCCGCGCCGGGCGGGGCGACGGACCGTGACCATGGGCGCGAACGTGCCGCCGGTGCGGGCACCGGAGATCGACCGGCCCGGCCTGACATGGCTGAACATCGACAAGCCGCTTTCCCTGGGCGACCTGAAGGGGCGCCTGGTGATCCTGGATTTCTGGACCTTCTGCTGCGTGAACTGCCTGCATGTGCTGCCGGCATTGCGGCGCGTCGAAGAGGCGTTTCCGCAGGATGTCGTGGTGATCGGCGTGCATTCGCCGAAGTTCGCCGCGGAGAAGGATCCGGCGGGCGTGCAGCGGGCGGTAGCCCGCTATGCCATCACCCATCCGGTGATCCACGACCCGGACATGCAGCTCTGGCGGGCCTACGCGGTGCGGGCGTGGCCGACGCTGGTGTTCGTGTCGCCGGCCGGCCGGGTGGTCGGGCACGCGCCCGGCGAGCCGGACACCGGCAAGCTGCTGCAGGCGGTCGAAAGGCTGCTGGCCGAGGCGCGGGACGGCGGCACGCTGTCGCCCCAGCCGCTGGCGCTGACGCCGGCCGTCGAACCCTCCGGCGACCTGCGCTTTCCCGGGAAGGTCAAGCCCGTGCCGGGCCGGCGCCGGCTCAGGCCGCTGCGGCGCTGGGCAGTGGCCGATGCCGGTCACCATCAGATCGTACTGCTCGACGACCGCGGCCGGGAAACCGGACGCTTCGGGTCCGGGGAACCGGGGCTGGCCGACGGCCCTGCGGCGACCGCCCGCTTCACCGACCCCCAGGGCCTGATCGCCACGGCGGACGTCATCTACGTTGCCGACACCGGCAATCATGCGATACGGGCCATCGATCTGGCGACCGGCGACGTCGCGACCCTGGCCGGGATCGGCCGGCGGGGCCGTGCCCTGACCGGCCGCGCCACGCCGGGCGACCGGACCGCCCTGGCGTCCCCCTGGGACCTGGCGATCCGCGACGATACCGTGTTCTTCGCCAATGCCGGGACGCATCAGATCGGCGCCTTAGACCGGGTGTCGGGCACCGTGGTCCGGCTGGCCGGCAATGGCGGGGAAGGCCTGGTGGACGGCGCTACGGAGACCGCCCAGCTGGCCCAGCCCAGCGGGCTGGCCCTTTCTGCCGACGGTCAAAGCCTGGCCTTCGCCGACAGCGAGACGTCGTCGGTCAGGATGCTGGGCCTGCGGCGGATGCAGGTCACCACGCTGGTCGGCACCGGGCTGTTCGACTTCGGCCACGTCAACGGGCGGTTGGATGATGCGCGCCTTCAGCACCCGTTGGGCGTCGCCATGGACCGGGATGGAACCCTCCTGGTCGCCGACAGCTACAACCATGCGATCCGCCACATCGACGTCGCCGCGGGCACGGTCACCGATTTCGACGGCGGCACCTACACCTGCCAAGATCCGGTCTGCCTGCCGTTGGGCGAACCGGCCGGGATCTGGGTCGACGCCGGGGCGCGCCGGGCGCCGGTCCTGCTGTCCGACACCAACAACCATCGCATCCTGGCCTTCGACCGGGCCGGGCGCACCTACCGGACCTGGGCGTCCTGACAGCCGGTCACGCCGGCAGCAGCCAGCCGTCGTCCACCGCGACCCGGATCTCCGCGCCCACGGGCGGCGGCTCGGCCGCGACGCGCAGCGTCAGGGTCCGCTGTGGATCCGCCGAAGGGCGCAGGTGCACTGTGGTGCTGGCACCGTGAAAGGTATGCCTGGCGACGGTGGCCGGCAGGCCCGCCTCACCCTCGGCCGCCAACCGAAGCCCTTCCTGGCGAAGGCAGGCGCTGGCCGGGCCGGCCGCAGTGCCTTCCGGCGCCCGCAGATGCACGGGCGTGCCCCAGAGATCCGCCGTGCGTCGGCCGTCGGCCGAGGCTGACCCGTTCAGCGTCACCGGCACCACCATGCCGCGGCCGACGAACTCGGCGACCATGGCGGTTTCCGGCGAACGGTAGAGGGTGGCCGGGTCGCTGAACTGCTGGACCACGCCACGGTCCATCACGGCGATCCGGTCGGCCAGCGCCATCGCCTCGGCCTGATCGTGGGTGACGTAGACCATGGTGGCGCCGGTGGCCCGATGGAACCGGCGAAACTCCTCCTGCATGCTGTCGCGCAGATGGACGTCCAGATTGGCCAGCGGCTCGTCCAGCAGGACGACCGCCGGCTCCATGGCCAGGCAGCGCGCCAGGGCGACCCGCTGGCGCTGACCGCCGCTCAGCGCCGCCGGGCGGCGTTCGGCCAGATGCGCCATGCCGACCGTTTCCAGGGCGCGGGCGACCCGGGCCCGGCGCTCGGCCCCCGACAGCCGCCGCACCTTCAGGGCGAAGCCGACATTTTCCGCCACCGTCATATGCGGCCACAGGGCATAGGCCTGGAACACCATCCCAACCCGCCGCCGCTCGGGCGGGACATGGCCGCCATTGCCCGAAACGACCCGGTCGTCGAAGGCCACGGTGCCCTCGTCGGCCGGCTCGAACCCGGCCAGCAGGCGCAGCAGCGTGGTCTTGCCGCAGCCGGACGGCCCCAGAAGGGCGACGAGGGTTCCGGCCGCTATCGTCATCGAGACCCGGTCCACCGCCCGGGTCTGGCCGAAGACCCGGCTGACCCGGTCCAGTGTCACGCCTGCCATGGCAGCACTCCCTGGGGCAACCTGCCGAACCGGGCGACCAGGCCGGCCAGCCCCGCCAGCAGCAGCGTGGCTACGACGCTGAGCACCGCGACCGCCGCCGCCGCAGTGCTGTCGCCGCCGTCATAGAGCGAGAAGACCACCACGCCCAAGGTCTCGTTGCCGGCCGACCAAAGGAGGGCGGACACGGTCAGCTCGTTGAAGGCGGCCATGAAGACCAGAATGCCGCCGGCGGCCGCACTGGGCGCGGCCAGCGGAAACACCACCGACCGCAGCCGCCGCAGGCTGCCGGCCCCGGCAAGCTGCGCCGCCTCCTCCAGGGCCGGCTCGACGGACTGCACGCCCGCCGCCGTCGGCCGCAAGCCCAGAGCCAGGAACCGGCCCAGATAGGCGAACAGCAGGATCCAGAAGCTGTTGTACAGGCTGATGCCGACCACCGGCAGCGGCGGCAGCAGGATCAGGATCACGGCGATCGCCAGGACGATCCCGGGCAGGGCATACGGCGCGTCGGCCAACAAGTCGAGGACGCGGGCCAAACCGCGCCGCCGTGTCAGGGTCAGATAACTCAACGGCACGCTGACCAGCACCGAGGACACCGCCGCCAGCGATGACAGCATCAGGCTGTTCTGGAACGCCCGGCTGGTCATCGGGTTGGCGAACACTTCCCGGTAGTGGTCGAAGGTCCAGGTCTCCCAGCTCAACGGAACACCGAGCGCCTGCACCAGCGAGGTACTGCTTAGGGCGATCAGCGGCAGCACACCGATCATCAGCAGGACCGCCCACACCGCCGTCTCGATCGGCCAGCGCCAGCGGCCGAGCGAAAACGCCGTCCCCAGGGCGGCGGCCCGTTCGATCGCCTGGCTGCGCCGCGACAGGCCCCAGGCCTGGATCGCCAGTCCGATCGCGGCGATGGCCGCCAGGATCATCGCCAGCACCGCCACCTGGCCCAGGATGGTGATGCCGAAACCGTTCAGCCGCTGATAGACCAGCGTCGTCAGCATGGTGTAGCCGGCCGGAATGCCCAGCAGCGCCGGAACGCCGAAATTGCCGATCGCCGAGACGAAGGCCAGCGCGCCGCCGGCGATCAGCGACGGCCGCAGCATTGGCAGAAGCACCGAACCGATGATCCGCAGCGGCCCTGCCCCGGCGGCACGCGCCGCTTCCACCTGATCGGCGGGAAGCGCCCGCAGCCCGGCGCGCACCGCCAGGAACACCATCGGCGCATGCTCGATCCCCATCAGCAGCATGATACCTTCGCGGGAATACAGCGGATTGCGCTGCCCGGCAGGGAAATCGTAGCCGACGAGGTCGTACAGAAAGCTGCTGGGGCCCAGCAGTTCCAGCCAGGCCAAGGCGGCGATCTGTGCCGGGATCAACAGCGGCATGATCGCCAGAAACACCACCAGCGACTTCCAGCGCAGGTCGGTCAAACCGACCAGCAGGGCCAGAACCGTGCCCAGCACCAGCGAGACCGCGGTGGCGCCCAGCCCGGCCTCCAGCGTGTGCCAGGTCGCCTGCCAGGTGCGGCTGGCGCCGAGGACCCGGCCGAAGGTTTCGGCGGCACCCCCGGCGCCCAGCACGAAGGCCTCGGCGAACAGGCGCAGCAGGGGCACGACGCAGAACACCAGCACATAGCCGGCGACCAGCGCCAGCAGCAGCGTTTCGCCGCTCGGCCGTCGGCCCGCACCCCCCCACACCGTCGCCGTCATCGCCTAAAGACTGCGTTCTCTCGAAAAACAGAAATGGCCCTCCCCCCTCGAAGCGGGAGGGTTTCGCCCGGGGGGCCTCAGCCGCCGAACAGGTCGGCGAACTGCTGCTTCATCTCCTCGTCATTGGCGATCAGCGTATCCTCCGGCACGGCGATGATGCTGATATCGGCGGCCGACGGGAAGTACGCCGCGCCCTGGACGTCCGGATGCGCCGGCAGGTAGCCCTGGGCGGCGGCGAACAGCTGGCCGGCCTCGGAAAGCTGCCAGTCGACGAACGCCTGCGCCGCCTCGACATTGCGCGCCGTCGACAGGATCGCCACCGGCTCGGTGATCGCCGTCACGCCTTCCGCCGGGAACACGAAGTCGACCGGCGAGCCTTCTTCGCGGGCGTTGAAGGTCATGAAGTCGATGATGATCCCGTAGGCGTTCTGGCCGGTCGCCACCGCTTCGCGGACGGAGCCGTTGCCGCGGCCGGCGATGGCGCCGTTGTCGGACAGCGCCTGGTAGTAGTCCCAGCCGAAATCCGGATGCGCGGTCAGCGTGCCGACATGCAGCGCCGCGGCACCGGAATACAGCGGGCTGGGCATGATCACCTGGCCCTCGGTGGCTGCACCGGTCAGATCGGACCAGCTCGCCGGCGCTTCGTCCACCAGGTCGGTGTTGTAGATGATGCCCGTGGTGATCAGCTTGGTGCCGAAGAAGGTCATGTCCGGATCGTAGACGGCCGGATCATAAGCCGAGACATCGGCGCCTTCATACGCCATCAGGTGGCCGTCGTTCTTCAGCTGGGTCATCACCAGCGAGTTGGCGATGAACAGCACGTCGGGCTGCGGGTCGCCTGCGGCGAATTCGGCCTGCAGCCTGTTGATCACCTCGGTGGTGCCGGAGCGGAAGGTCTCCACCTCGATGTCCGGATAATCCTCGTTGAAGGCCGCGATCATGTCGGCCAGCAGGTCGTTCGGCTGCGACGTGTAGAGCAGCAACGTGCCGGACTGGGCATGGGCGGCGGACGCCAGGCTCAGGCTCAGGGCGCCGGCGGCGCCAAGCAGGAAGGTGCGGATCATCGTCTCCGGTCTCCGATGCGTCAGGAATGTCGGATGGCTGGACGGGATCGACCAAAAGGCCGACGGCCGGGAACGGCATCCCGCCTCTGCGGCCTGCATTAGCATATGGCGGTTTGCGTCAGTGTTACGGTCTGTTGACAATTTCCTGGCATCGTCGCCGGTCGCCCTGTCGGACAGTTGAGGTGGCGACGCGTTGCGCACTTTGACTTTCCCGGGGATTGGTCCGTAATGGGCCGGATCGCACACCGGCCTGCGGGCGCAAGGCCCCCGACTGCACGCGCCGGCCGGTGACGCGTTCGTCGTTCGGGTTCGGCGACACGGTGCCGCGCGTATCGGTGATATGCGCCCGCTGATCTGGTCAGACGGCGCCGGCCGCGTAGAGTGCGGGTTCCCCGCGAACCATCAAGGGCTGCCGTGCATGCACCGGCGGCCGACAATCGGCGGGGGGAGGGATGGAATGGATTACGAACAGGCGTTTCGCGACGCGATCTCGACCCTGAAGGGCGAAGGCCGGTATCGGGTCTTTGCCGAGCTGGAGCGGGTATCCGGCGCTTTTCCCACCGCCCGCCATCACGGACTGGACCTAGGCGACCCGCTTCCGGAAGTGACCGTCTGGTGCTCCAACGACTATCTGGGGATGGGCCAGCACCCGGCTGTATTGGACGCGATGACCCAGGCGGTCGCCCAGTTCGGCGCCGGTGCCGGCGGTACGCGCAACATTTCCGGGACCAGCCATCTGCATGTCCTGCTGGAACGCGAACTGGCCGACCTGCACGGCAAGGAGGCGGCGCTGCTGTTCACCTCCGGCTACATCTCCAACGAGGCAACGCTGTCGACCCTGGCCCGGCAGCTCCCCGGATGCGTGGTGTTCTCCGACGCGCTCAACCACGCCTCGATGATCGCCGGCATCCGCAATTCCGGGGCGGAGAAGCAGATCTTCCGCCACAACGACCCTGAGCACCTGGATCAGCTGATGCGCCGCTACCCGGCGGACCGGCCGAAGCTGGTGGCCTTCGAGAGTGTCTACTCCATGGAGGGCGACATCTCGCCGATCGCCGAGATCTGCGACGTGGCCGAAGCGAACGGCGCGATGACCTATCTGGACGAAGTCCACGCCGTCGGCATGTACGGTGAACGGGGCGGCGGCGTCGCCGAGCGGGAAGGCCAGATGCATCGCCTGACGGTCATCGAAGGCACGCTGGGCAAGGCCTACGGGGTGATGGGCGGCTACATCACCGGATCGTCCGCGCTGGTAGATGTGGTGCGCAGCTACGCGCCCGGTTTCATCTTCACTACCGCCCTGCCGCCCGTGGTCGCCGCCGGTGCCCTGGCCAGCGTCCGACACCTGAAGTCCAGCCAGGCGGAACGGGACCGGCAGCAGGAACGGGCCGCCACCTTGAAGCGGCTGCTGACCGATGCCGGATTGCCGGTCATGCCGTCGACCAGCCACATCGTGCCGGTGCTGGTTGGCGATGCCCGCCGGTGCAAACAGGCCTCCGACGCGCTGATGGAACACCATGCCATCTATGTGCAGCCGATCAATTTCCCGACCGTCCCGCGCGGTACCGAGAGGCTGCGGCTGACGCCGACGCCGCTGCATGACGACCGTGAGATGCACCATCTTGTCGACGCGCTGAAGTCCGTGTGGAGCGCGCTGGAACTGCAGACGGCGGCCTGATCCACCTGGGTTTGTTGCAATGCAGCATAGAACAGCTGTAGACTATTTCGCCAGCGTCTCCGCAGGTTCGCATCGCCGGTCCGCCAGGCGCCCTTCATCAGACCAACTGCGTATGGAATCGTGCCATGACTGACGATTCGACCTCCTCGACCGGAACGCCGGCCGCAAAACCCGCCGCAAAGCCACGGAGCCCGCGGGCCAAGGCCCCGGCGAACAAGCCCAAGGCGGCTACGGCGAAGTCGGCGGCATCGAAAGCGGGGGCAACGAAGGCGGCGGCACCGAAGGGGGCAGCGGCCAACCGTCAGGGCACGTCCAGCGGGGCGGCGGCACGCAAGCCGGCGGCGTCCAGGACTGCAGCCTCCAAATCGACCGCATCGGCCAATCCGGCTGCCGCCAAGGCCAAGACCCCGACGGAGAAGCTGGTCAAACAGGTCGAAGCGAGTGTTGCCGACGTCACCGCCTCCGCCGAGAAGGCGACCAAGGAAGCGGAGACGATGGCCCAGAAAGCAACCGTCCGGGCCACCGAGGTGATGGAGGACCTGCGCGCCAAGACCGAAGACAGCGGGCGCCGCATCGAGGAGGCGCTGAGCCAGGCAGCCGGCAGCCTGACCCGGATGCCGGAGATGCAGTCCAAGGCCTCGGACGCGATGACGGCGTCGCAACAGGCGATTTCGGCCGGCGTGTCGGAACTGAGCAATGCCGTGCTGGCCTTCACCCGATCGGCCATGGCCGAAGGCTACGACGCCGCCAAAGCCGTTGCCACCGCCGCGACCATTCAGGACGTCATGCAGGTACAGACCAATTTCGCCCGGTCGCGCCTGCAATCCAGCGTTGAATACACGCACCAGCTGGTCGACATCGTGACGCGGATGAGCCGCGAATCCACCCAGACCATGGTCGCGGGCGCCCAAGAGCTGATGGCCCTTATGCGCGGCGGGATGCCAAAGCCTTAAGCTCGTCTGCTTTCGTCTCGGCCCCGTCCGGCCCGATCAGGTTGTCCTGGTGGCGGGGCCAAGATGGCCCCGCTTGACCCAGAGGGTGCAGCCGGTCTCGCTGGTCAGGCCGTGACTGCTGCCGGCCGGGTTGCGCACCCACACGCCTGCCGCGTGCGTATCCAGACCGTCGGATACGCTCCCCTCCAGGACCAGAAACTCTTCCCCGGCCGGACAGGGGTAGGCGGGAACGACCGTCCCCGGCGACAGGTGTTCCAGGGATACCCGCTCCGGCCAGCCATCGGGTTCGAAGAGCGGGCGCCGCCGGTAGCCCGGGGTGTCGGTTGCCTGCCAGGGTAGGCGGTTGGTGTCGATGCGCAGATGCGGCTCGTCGCTCGGGCGCATCTGCCGAAGCTTGACGAAGATGGTACATCTCGCCCGCGTGAACGGGGCATGGCCGGACCCGGGCGGATTGCGCACGTAGGTCCCCGCGGGGGAGTCGCCATCCTCGTCGGAAAAGGTGCCATCCAGCACGAAGTACTCTTCGCCGAGGGCGTGCTCGTGCCGCGGAAACCGGCTGCCGGCAGCGTAGCGGACGATCGACGTGGCGCGTGCCACCTCGCCGCCGTCGTCGCGGTCGAGCATCCGGCGTTCGACGCCGCCGGAGGGCGACGGGACCCAGGCCAGCGCGTGGGTGTCGACGACGGCCCGGGCTGACATATCGGCGTTCAGCGGGCCTGGCGTGTGATAGTCCATGGGCGGAACCTCCGCAGTCGCGCGACCGGGCGCTAGACCAGCTCGAGAACGGCCAGGGCGATGATGATCATGGCGGCCCAGCCCACCGCAAAGACGACGGTGCGCAACACCGGGACCCCGATCACATAGACGACATAATGCGCGGCGCGCGCCCAGAAATAGACCTGGGCCATGGCGGCGACCAGCCCCGGGCTGGTTTCCGTCAGGGCGGCGATGAGCACCAGGGGCGCGAACAGAACCAGGTTCTCCACCGCATTGCGGTGCGCGCGCATCGCCCGGTCGGCCCATGCGTCCAGGGGCTTGTCGTCAGGCTGGGGATTGCCCAGCGCCCGGGTGATCCCGCGCACGGACGACCGGTTGACACCATAGGGAAGCCAAAACACGGCCGTCATGACGATGGTCAAGGTCAGCCAGAACAACTCGCCGGACAAAGGCATCCCCGGTCTCCCGAAACCGCGCGCAACGACCTCCGTATTTAGGGGGCGGCGCGCGCAGCGCCAACACTGCCGGTAACCTGGCCCTTCGGCGCTTCGTCCCAATGGCCTGGGGCGTTGCCCCATCCGTCGATGCTGTCGGCACGGCGTCGGGCATGCCATCATCGCGCACCACGCCGGGCGGGCCGACCCGTCCGGCGATACAGGGATGGTGCTATGCGTTACCTCCGCTTCTCCGGCCTGGTCGGGCTGGTGCTGTTGTTGATGCTGTCGACCGCGCAGGCCCAGCTGGTGCCCGGGCTGACGCCTGGCACATCCGGCGATGCCCCCGCCGACGTCGCGGGGGATCCGGAGACCGATGCGGCGAAGATCCGGCTGTTCACCTCGCTGCTGGCCGATCCGTCGGTACAGGCCTGGCTGATCGACCGGGGGGCGGAACTGGAGGCCGAAGCGGAAGGCGCGGCGGGCGACCCTGCCGCCGGCACCGGTAACCCGGTCGTCGCCGCCATCGAGCGCATCCAGGGCACGCTGGCCTTGCTGGGCGCCGGGCTGGAGGCCCTGCCCGGCGAAGCCAACACGGCAGCGCTGATCTGGTCGCTGGAGATGGGCGACGGCGAAACCCTGTGGTCGATCGTCTACGTGCTGATCTTCCTGTCCGCCGGCATTGCCGCAGAGCACGTTTTCTGGCGGGCGAGCCGCGGGGTCCGGCAACGCATCCTCACCGCGCCCCGGGGGACATTCGGGGCCAAGCTGCAACTGCTGCTGATGCGGGTCGTGTACGCCATCCTGTCACTGCTGTTCTTCGCCGTCGGATCGATCGGCGTGTTCCTGATCTTCGACTGGGCGCCCATCGTCCGCCTGTTCACGCTGACCTTCCTGTCGGCCTTCGTGCTGGTGCGGATGGCCGAGATCATCTCGCGGCTGGTCCTGGCGCCGTGGGTGGACGACCTGCGGCTGATCCCGATCGACGGCGCGACCGCGCGGCTGCTGCACGGCTGGATCCGGGCGATGGCGGCGGTGGGCGCATTCGGGTTCCTGACCTGCGCGGCGCTGGACGACCTTGGGTTCTTCACCCAGTCCCATGTGCTGCTGGTTACTGCTGTCGGTGGCGTTCTGGCGTTGCAGGTCATCGCGTTGACCTGGCGGACCCGCCGGGGCGTTTCCAACGCTATCGGCCGCGACGCCGACCAGGGCCGCTGGCGGGCTTCGGTGGCCGATCTGTGGCCGGTGCTGGCGACACTGTGGATCCTGCTGGTCTGGGGCCTGTGGGCCATCGGGGCGCTTGGCCTGATGGGGACCCTGGCAGTGATCGGTCTCCTGCCCTTCGGCCTGACGGCCGCCCGCGCCCTGTCGGAGCGGATCGCCCTGGCCGCCCGCCGCCGCGCCGAGGATCGCGGCTCGGACGACGAGGAAGGGCGCCCCACCTACCAGCCGATCCTGCAACGGCTGCTGCGCATCGTCGTCGTCGCCGTTGCCCTGGCCGCCCTGGCCCTGTCGTGGCAGATCAGCCTCGGCAACCTGACCAGCGCGGACGGCGCCTGGTCGGCCTGGATCGGGGGGATCTTCAAGATCGTCCTGACCCTGCTGCTGGCCGATCTGATCTGGCAGGCGGTCAAGGTCACCATCGACCGCCAGTTGACCGACACCCAGGGACCGGCGGCGCCGGCCGCGGACCATGGCGGTGAAGGCGGCGGGGTGGCCGGGCCGAAAGCCCGCCTCAGGACGTTGCTGCCGCTGGTGCGCAAGTTCCTCCTGTCGGTGCTGCTGGTGATGGCGGCGATGATCGTGCTGTCGTCGCTGGGCGTCGATATCGGCCCGCTCCTGGCCGGTGCCGGCGTGGTCGGCATCGCCATCGGCTTCGGCGCCCAGGCGCTGGTCCGGGACATCGTCGCCGGTATCTTCTTCCTGGTGGATGACGCCTTTCGGGTCGGCGAATACATCGAGATCGGCGAACTGCGCGGCACCGTGGAGTCGATCTCGATCCGCAGCCTGCGCCTACGGCACCACCGAGGCGCCGTGCACACCATTCCGTTCGGCGAAATGCGGCACCTGACCAACTACAGCCGCGACTGGGTGATCATGAAGCTGGAGTTCCGGGTGCCGTTCGACACCGACCTGTCGCTAGTGAAGAAGCTGGTCAAGCAGATCGGCAAGGAACTGCTGGCCGACCCCACCGTCGGTCACAGCTTCCTGGAACCGTTGAAGTCCCAGGGCGTGCGCCGCTGGGAGGAGTTCAACATGGTGATCGGCGTGAAGTTCATGGCCAAGCCGGGTGAGCAGTGGCTGATCCGCCGCGAGGCCTACCAGCGCATCCGCGATACCTTCGAAGCCAATGGCATCCATTTCGCCAGCCGCGACGTGCAGGTGCGGGTCAACCCAGACGCCTCGCCCCAGGAGATCGAACAGGCTGCCGCCGCGGCCGCCCACGAGGCCGCCCAGCGCCAGGAGCCCGCGCTCGGGGACGGGGGCCCGAAGGCGGCACCGGCCTGACCGCGTCGCGGCGCGAGCGGGACCTAGCTCCCAGCCAGGGCCGCCCGCGGCACCAGGGCCCAGAAACGGCCGGTCGACCGCATGCGGCCCGCACTTTCGCCGGCGGCGTCACCCTCCCCCCAATAAAGATCGCCGCGCACCGGACCGACGATAGCGCTGCCGACGTCTTGGGCCACCACGATCCGGCGCAGCCTTGGCGCAGCGACATCGGGTGCCGCCACATCCAGCCACAACGGCACGCCAAGGGAGATGTGGTCGCGGTCTACCGCAAGACTGCGCCCCGCCGTCAGCGGACGGCCGTCGGCACCAAGCGGGGCGCCGCTGTCCAGCACGTCGAAGAAGATGACGTTCGGGTTCTCGTTCATCATTGGCTGCGCCTGGTCGGGATGGTCGACCAGCCAGCCGCGGATCGCCTGCATCGACATGGCTTCCCGGGCAATCTCGCCGCGGTCGATCAGGACCCGGCCGATCGGCACGTATTCGTGGCCGTTGCGGCCGGCAAAGCCGACCGCCACCGTCGAGCCGTCGGGCAAGCGCACATAGCCGCTGCCCTGGATCTCCAGGAAGAACGCGTCGATCGGATCGTCGACCCAGAGCAGCTCCAGTCCCTGCCCGGCCAGCGCCCCGGCAGCGACCTCCGCCCGGGTAGGCAGCCGCGCGCCGGCGGCAGCTTCCGGCGGCCGGTAGAGCGGCACGCGATAGCGGGCCGAAGGTCGCCAATCCCCATCCAGCAGGGGCGTGAAGTACCCGGTGAACAAGCCTTCCGGCCCCTCGGGACCGGATTGGGCAACGGCGACGGTCAGACTGGTCAACACGCCGCGGAGGCCGATGTCGTCGCCCGGCGCCAGCGCGGCAATGGCGGTGCAGAACGGCCGCCAATCCGCCGCCGTGGTCCGGATCCCACCGCTGCTCACCGTCGCCTGCGGCGCCAGCGCGGCCAGGGTGTCGCATCCCCGCCGAAGCGCGGGCAGCCCTTGGGCGACCGTATCGGCCGACCAGCCGGGCAAACGGTCGACGGGCGAAAAAACGGGCGCTGAATCGGGTGTTGTGGCCGTACAGGCAGCGACGGCCAGTGCCGTACCGATCGACGCCACCAATCCAACCGACAATTGCCGCAAGCAATGGCGTCGATTTATCCCTAGGATTCTCATGGTAATAGGTGGTCCTTGCGGGCCGGTAGGGCCTTGACCGGCAATGTCCGCGCGGAGACCATCCGCGATCAACAATCCATTTGCATTTTTCTGCCAACTATCCCAACACTATACTAAAGTATCTGGATAAACGGTGCCCATGAATATCCTGCTCGCCGACGATCATGTCCTGGTTCGAGACACCCTCAAGCTTTACATCGAACGAGCCGAGGAAGGGACGGTTGTGCGCACCGCGGACGACCTGGAGGGTGCGCTTGAGATTGCCGCCAGCGGCGTCCCGCTGGACCTGATCATCCTCGACTACCGCATGCCCGGGATGGACGGCCTGGAAGGCATGGGCCGGATGATGAAGGTGTGCCCCGGCGTGCCGGTGGCGATCCTGTCCGGCATGGCCAACCGGGATGAAGTGCATGAGGCGATTGCCCGGGGCGCCGCCGGTTTCCTGCCGAAAACGATGGCCCCGCCCGCCCTCCTCGGCGCGGTCAAGCTGATCCTGACCGGCGAACGGTTTCTGCCGGCTTCGTCCTTCGATCCCGAAGGCGAAGACCACTCCCGGCCGCCGGCCCGCCAGGGCAACGGGCAGGCGAATTCCAAACGGCTGCTGACGCCGCGCGAATCCGACGTGCTTCACCACCTCCACCAGGGTAAATCCAACAAGGAAATCGCCCGCGAACTCGACCTGAAGGAAGTCACGGTCAAGCTGCATGTGGGCAGCATCTGCCGCAAGCTGCAGGCAAAGAATCGGACCCAGGCGGTGCTGCGCGCCATCGACATGGGCTTTGTCGGCTAACCAGCCGGTCGGGGCTGACGTGCGTCAGTCCTTGGGCGAGGAACCGGTTGCCGCCCCGAGCGACGCGACGGTGGGGACCACGGCGCCTTTGGTCGATGCGGCTGCGTCTTCCATCTCGGCAACCAGGGATGTCAGATCGGCAGATCCGTCGGCGCCCATCTGCAGCGCCCGGGCCACCGCCTGCAAGCGGCTGGCACCGAAAGTCACCGCAAGACCCTTCAGGCTATGCGCCGCCTCGGCAACGAGGGGACGATCATCCGTCGACGAGCCGCGACGGATACGGTCGAGATCGGCATCGACCGACGGTCCGAAGCGATTCGCCAGCGCTCCGAGCGCATCCGCGCCCACCGCCTGCAGAAGCGCTTCCAGGCGGTCCGTGTCGAGGAGGGGCAGGTCATCGAACGGCAAGTCGGCGAACCGTCGGCGCTACGGGTGCTGGCAGCCCTCAGCATAGCATCGCTTTGCCCGACGCCAACGCCAGTCCGACGAATCCGCGCCCGACAGTCGACAAAGCCGGAAGACAGGGTCCCCTTGCTGTGGCAGGCTCGCATACATGTCCGAACAGCCATCCTCGCCCCGCACCATCGATGTCCGGGGCCGCAATCCCGTCACATCGGCCATCGCCGCGGTGATCATTCTCGTGGTCTGCATCGTACCGATCTGGGTCATGATCTACGTTTCCGGCCACGAGCGGGCGCCTGAGGTCCCCATCGACGACTGGTTCGGGTGGCCGTCACCGCCGCAGGCCTCCGACTGAGCCCCCGCAAGGGTTGCAGGCGCCGTCGCTGCAACCTTAGGTCTTGGTTAAAGACCTTGGCCTATGCTCCCCGGTCATGCCGTTCGAAACCCCGCCCACCCCGGCCGTCACCAGAGACACGGCTGCCGCTGAAACCGCCGGTCCCGGCGGGGTGGTCGTCCGCCTGCCCGGCTACACGCGGACCTATCGACGGCTGGTGCAGGGCACCAACATCAATCCCCAGACCCTCCTGGCCACAGATTATCTGAACCATTTCAACGAAATAGCCATGCTGCTCGATCTGATCCCGGAGATGCCGGACTGTATCGAGGACGCGCTGGAATGGCAGCCGATCAGTTACGAGGCGCACTTTCGCAACAGCGTGCTGGCCGACCGTCACCTGGCGATCGCCGCCTACGAGAACGCGCCGGCGGTGTACCGCGACCCGTTCGACGCCACCGTGCGGCAGTTGCATGACCTTGTGCATACCGGCCTGGAACGCATCGTCGCGGTGATCGGCCGCAACGACTCGGCACTGCTGGCGATCACGGTGCAGTCGGTGTCGCAGAGCCTGCAGCGGCTGATGGACGCCGCCAACGGCATCATCCATGGCACCGTCGAAACGGTCGATCAATCGGCGATCGACCTGATCCTGGAAACGGCGGCGGTTTCGCCGGGCGAACCGGAAACGCCGGCCCAGATCCCGCCGGCTGTCGGCCCCGAACCCATGGGCCAGGACGATATCGACGCCCTGTTTGCCTGAGGCTGGTTGCCGAGCGGGCACCAACACCGGCAAATCTTAACGATTACTTAACCAATATTAAGCGTCCGAAACCCAGCGCAATCGATAATCATTGAAAACGCGCGCTGGAGTACATATACTTGTAGTATGGCTCTCGCACCTCCAGTGACAGTGCCGCTGCCAGTCGCGGCCTACGCCCCGGCGCAAACCGTTTCCAAGATCGCGCGGGGCCCCCAGCACGCCAAGACGGATACCGTCACGGCGGTGGACCCGGTCGGGAAGACCGAGGCGTCTGGCCGGTCCAAGCAGCAGCACCATCAGCACCGCGGCCTGAACCTCGACATCATCGTTTGATCGGCATCACCGTCTGACCGGCATCACGGTCTGAGCGGCCGTCGCCCCAGCACGGGTCAGGACGCGTCGCTGCCGCTGGGCGGGGCCAGATCCTGAAGCTTGCGCAGCAGGAATTCCGTGTCGTCGGTCTCCTGGCCCTCGCTCTGGGTCAGGATCCGCTCCAGCATGGTCCGGGCGAAACGATGCCGGTCATAGTCGGCACCGCCGAAATCGGTTTCTTCCGCCACGTCGACCGCCGTCCGGAACGCGGCGAACAGCCCCTCCGGCAGGCTCGCCTTGGCATACAGCGACTTGAAGCCCAAACCGCCGGAATCGTGGATCAGCACCCCGGCATTCATCGGCGGGATACCGGCCAGTCGTGCCAAGGCGAATTCGAAGAACTTGACGTCGCCCATGCACAGGGACCGCAGGATGAGCGACGGCGACAGACGGCCGCCCTTGGCCAACTGGTCGACCAGGCTGGACAGCCGGTCGTCGTCGTCGATGCCGTCGGCCAGGCCCATGGTCGCGCGCTCTCGCGCCGCCAGCAGCAGGTCCGTTGCGGTGTTGGCCGACAGGTCGTGCTTGGCCATCAGGTGATCGCGCAGGCTGTCGGAGGCCCGGGCGACCAGCCTTTCAGCGACAGTCAGCGGCAGTGATGCCCGTTCGACCAGCGGTTTCTGGATCGCCTCCATCTCACCGAACCGGTCGACGACGCGGTTCAGGGTGGAGTCGCTGATCGCCGCGCTGGGGTTGCCGACGAGGACTTCCACCACCTCGGGATTGTCGGTGTCGACCAAGGCGTCGGAGACCGAGCCGGACAGACCGTCGCGCCGGGCCACGGCCCGTTGCTTTCCCTCCGCCGTCGTCCTAACGATGTCGATAAGGTCGGTGTCGGTCAGGACCTCGGAAAACTCCAGGATCGGCAGCGCCACCTCGTCGATGTCCTGGGCAAGGCGCAGCGCGACATCGTGCGGCAGTTGCTTGGACGTCTTTACGCTCGCGGACAGCGCCTCGCGCACGGTTCTTGAGGCATCCTGTGCCATCGCCCGCACGATCTCTTCCGCCAGACGGCGCTCGCCGTCGCTCAACTCGGCATCGATGTTGCGGGCGATCTTTGTCGCAACGGCTGCCCGGGTGTCTGCGGAAGGATCGGAAAGCAGTCGTTCGACGTCTGCGTGCGAAAGATCGGAGGTCATGTTGCTCCGGGTCCACTCCGGGATAAACGGCCTTGCGCCCGCATAAAGCTGCAGGCGGAGCGGCATCGTGCCGGGCCGCTGGTTAAGGTGGGCTTAAGCACGGCTCTTGGCGATCGTCAATCGTTAGGTAGTGATGCGAAGTGAGGAAAACACAGCGGTTTGTCTTGAAGATGGCAGAACGCCGCGTACTGGCAGATCGATGAGCCTATGCACGGTCGGCCACGTTCACCGCTTTGTCGTCGGCCTGGCCCTGTTGCTTGCAATAGCAGGTTGCGGCCCGGGGACGCCGTCCGATCCCCTGGCCGCCCGCGGTCAGGAGGTGTTTGCCCGCTGTGTCGCCTGTCACGCCGCCGACCGCCCGCTGACCAAGGTGGGACCGCACCTGGTGGGCGTGTTCGGCCGGACTGCCGGTTCGCTGGACGGGTTTCCGTACTCCGACGCATTGATGGCCTCGGGCCTGGTGTGGGACGACGCGACGCTGGCGGCTTTCCTGCACAATCCTCGGGAATTGGTGCCGGGCAACCGCATGGCCTTTGTCGGCCTGCGGGACGATGCCGACATCGACGCTGTGATCGCCTATCTGCGAGCGGTGTCCGACCCGGCGGAATAGGGTCGCCGGAACCGCCGGATCAGGCGGCCGCCATCAGGCCCGGCGCCGCCGGGCCGCGGGCAACGCCGATGCGATCGCATCGACCTGGTGGCCCAGGTGAATGGCCAGACTGGACGGGATCTCCAGGGCCTCGTCTTCCCACGGGTCGGCTTCCGGACACGCTTCGGCATGCCGGGCCACGACCCGGTCGCGCTCGATCAGCAGGCTTTCGATCTGCGGCCGGAACATGCGCAGCAGGTTGGTGATCCACACATTCACCGCCCAGGAAGGGTGGGTCTGGTCGATCTCGAACCGGTGCAGCAGGCCGATCAGCCGAACCGCCGGCAGGCGGTTTTCCCCGGTCACCCAGCGGTTGGTGGTGAACAGCCGGACCGGCTGGCCCACGGCATCGACCCCGATGCCGATGAGATGGCAAAGCGGCGGCTCCTGCAGCCCGTCGGTCAACAGGTCATGCGCCGACTCCGCGCCCTGCTCCTCCAGTTCAGGCAGGCGCAGGAAGGTGTGGAAATGGCCTTGGATCTCCGGCCAGGCGACGGTCATCGGATGATCATGAAAGTAGTACTGCGAGAAGTACTCGGCGTCGTAGACATCGCCATCAGGATAGTGCCGCCACGGCGCCGCGCCCGGCTCGCCGGCGATCATCTCCCGCAGGATCGTCGACTGCGATTTCGCCAGCAGGCGATGCACGTTCATGACGGCAGCGGCCGCGGCCTGCATCCCCTTCAGCGTATCCCAGGACAGGCTGGACAGGTCGGCGGTCATCGACGGCCGGTCCGCCCGCAGGTCATGTCGCGGTTCGGGTCGCCGTAGATCAGTCGCGTACGATCATGACCGAGCATCGTGAATGCCGCACCACCCGCGCCGCGTTCGGGCCAAGCAGGAAGTCCTCCATGCCCGGGCCGTGAGCCGCCATGACGATGAGATCGGCTTCGACGACCTTGGCCGCAACCATGATCTCCTTATAGACGGTTCCGCGCGCAACGATGTGATGGATGTCGACGGCCTCGGGCACGTTTTCATGGACAAAGGCCTGCAGGGCGTCCGTCGCCTTGCGCATGGCCTGATCCGCGAAGTCTCGGGGGAAGAACCCCCCGACGATCGACATGCCGAAATCCGGTATCACCGTCATGATGTTCAGGCGCCCACCGAACGCCTTGATCATGGACAGCGACACCGGCAGCGCCCGGGTCCAGGAAAACGTGTCGGTCAGGTCGACCGGCAACAACAGATTGCGATACATCGACCCCGCCTTCGCCGTTACGTGCCCTGCGGCGCGGACTGCCGCGCAGGCGGTGCCGGCTCCCGCCGCATCCGTTGCAGCCCCACGACACCCCCCAACAGCAACAGGGCCGGCAGATACATCCACTCCTTGGCCGGGGTCTCCAGCGGGTAGGTGACCGTGGCGACCTCGTACCCGAAGGCGATGCTGGTACCCGCACCCGGTCCGGAAAACGGCGTCATGCCGACGATCACGGATTCGGCTTCGGTCATCAGCGACAGGCCGGACCCTTGCAGGCGCTGTTCGCCGGTATCGCCTTCGCCGACATCCAGAACGATGGTGACGTCGTCGACCTGGCCGGCGAACTCACCCCGGAAGACCACGGTCAGCGGCGTTCCCGGCGGCTGCAGCTCGGCAATCTCGAAGATCTGGTCGCCGGTTGCCGAGGCATCCGGCGGATAGATCATGTCCATCCAGAACCCGGGCCGGAACAGCGAGAACGCGACCAGCAGCAGGGCGACGATCTCGTACCACCGGCAGCGGACCAGGAAGTAGCCCTGGGTGCCGGCGGCGAACACCAGCATGGCCACCGTCGCCGCCGCGACCGTCATCAGCAGGTGCCCGGCATCCTGGATGTCGTAGAGGATCAGTTCGGTATTGAAGATGAACATGAACGGCAGCGCGACGGTGCGCAGCGAATAGAAGAAGGCGGTGAAGCCGGTTCGTATCGGGTCGCCGCCCGACACGGCGGCGGCGGCGAAACTCGCCAATCCAACGGGCGGGGTCACGTCGGCCATGATGCCGAAGTAGAACACGAACAGGTGCACCGCGATCAGCGGCACGATCAGCCCGGCATCGGCCCCGACCGTGACGATGACCGGCGCCATCAGCGCCGACACGACGATGTAGTTGGCCGTCGTCGGCAGCCCCATGCCCAGAATCAGGCTGAGGATGGCGACCAGGAACAGCATCAGCAGCAGATTGCCGCCGGACAGGAACTCCACGAAGGCGGACATGACCAGCCCGATCCCGGTCAGGCTGACCGTCCCGACGATGATCCCGGCCGTGGCCGTGGCGACGCCAATGCCGATCATGTTGCGGGCGCCGGTGATCAGGGCATCGAACAGTTCGTCCCGCCCGCGCACGACAGCGGTGGCATAGGCCGACCCGTTGTGCCGATAGGGCAAGCGGACGAGCTGCAGCCAGCGCCGGCAGAACACCAGCGCGGCGGCAGCAACGATGATCAACAGGCTGGGTGCCGCCGCATGGCTGTCGAGGAACCGGTGATAGTCCTGGAACGCCAGCACTTCCACGAGGCCGTCGGCCTGGGCCGCAACACCCTCCGCAAACAGGTCGGCCGCCTCTGCGGCGTAGAACAGGTTCACGAAACCGCCTGTCAGCCAGGCATGCAGCGGCGCATAAAACCCGATCAGCAGGGCCACGCCGGCGACCATGACGATATTGTTGGCCAGCCAGAGGGCCAGGTTGACAACGCCGTCGCGCAGCGTGGCGAAGATGCCGGCCAGACCGCGGTCGGCGCCGCGGAAGAACACGAACAGCGGCCGCTGGGTCAGCATGATGACGATCATGAAGGTCGTCGCCCAGAACGCAGACAGGCCAGGCGACAGCCTTTCGACCATCAGGCACCAGACCAGGACCACGATGGGCAGCAGGTAGTGCAGCCCGGACTTCACCGTCGGCCCGCTCTCCGGCAGGGCGATCATCGGCGCGTTCGGGTCGTCCAGCGACAACTCGGGATAGCGGGCGGCGAACCAGAGTAAGGCGAGATACGCCAGACCGACGCCCAGCACGATGATCCAGATCGATGTCGGCCCCAGACCGGCGCTCAGCACCGGGATGCCGAACCCGCCCGCCAGCCAGCCCCAACTGGCCATCGTCTCGGCCAGCAGCGGTTGTCGCACCGAATCCAGCCGCTCCACGGTCGCCATCAGCGACGCATGGTCGAAGTAATGCTCGGCCGACGCCCAGAAGCCCTGGCCTGCGGTGGCGGCCAGCGGTTCGTAGGCGGCCGTGAGCATGACCGGATCGAAGCCGCCCATGCGCCGGGCGGCCACAGCGATCTCCGGGAAGCCCAGCAGACCCAGGACCCCATCGCGCAGCCAGCCGATGCCGAAATAGACCAGCCCGGCCAGGATGACGACGCTGGCGATGATGATGCCCCCGGTGATCAGCGAGGCATACCAGGGGCGCGTATGGGGCTTGGGAAGCCCCTGCATCCCCTGCTTCAGCGCTTCCAGGTGCACGATGTACAGGAGCGCGATGTAGGAGATGATCGCCGGCAGGAAGGCGTGCTTGATCACCTCGATGTAGGGGATCCCCACATACTCGACCATCAGGAACGCCGCGGCGCCCATGACCGGCGGCATGATCTGGCCGTTGACGGAACTGGCCACCTCGACCGCACCGGCCTTTTCCGCCGTGAAGCCGACCCGGCGCATCAGCGGGATGGTGAAGGTGCCGGTGGTGACGGTGTTGGCGATCGACGACCCGGAGATCAGTCCGGTCATGCCCGAGGCGACGACCGCCGCCTTGGCCGGCCCGCCGCGCAGGTGCCCCAGCAGCGAGAATGCGGTCTTGATGAAGTAGTTGCCGGCCCCCGCCTTCTCCAGCAGGGCGCCGAACAGCACGAACAGGAAGACGAATTTGGTCGACACGCCGATGGCGATGCCGAACACGCCCTGGTCGCTGAGCCAGTACTGGTCCATCGCCCGATTCAGCGATGCGCCCTGATACCGGATCACATCCGGGATCCAGCCGGCATTGCCGAAGAACACATACAGCATGAAGACGATAGCCACCGTCATCAGCGGCGGTCCCAGCGACCGGCGGGTCGCCTCCAGCAGCAGGATCAGGCCGATCAGCGAGACATAGATGTCCAGTTCCGTCGGCAGGCCGGGACGTTCGGCGAGGTCGTCATAGAACCAGAACCGGTAGCTGGCGCAGAAGGCGCCGACGATGGCCAGCACCCAATCCTGTACTGGTATCCGGTCCCGCGGGCTGCGCCGCAGGGCCGGGAAGGCCAGAAAGGCCAGGAAGATGGCGAATGCCAGGTGAACCGACCGCGCCTGGGCGTCGTTGACGATCAGGATGCCGGTCATGAACGGCAATGGCGACGCGTACCAAAGCTGGAACAGCGACCACATCAGCGCCGCCAGGATCAACACCCGCATCGCCATCGGGTTCCTGGGCTGGCGGGCCCCGGTATCCGACGAGGCGACGAGTTCCTGCAGTTCCTCGTCCGTTGCCGGACGCGCCCGCTCCGAAGCCTGGGTCGCTTGCGCCATGGTACCGGTCCTCCGCCTCAATCGACCGGAGGCTCAGGATCGCCGGTGCAACCGGCGGCTGGAGCGGAGCCCGGTGATATGCCTGTCACTGACATCGGAGATGCGTTGGGGAGCAGAAGACCCCCCGGGCGGGCAGGCAACGCCCGCCCCGGGGGGTCCGAAGCCGTTCGAAGATTACTGGGCCAGGAGGCCGCTCTCTTCGAAGTACCGGGACGCGCCGTCATGCAACGGCGCCGACAAGGCATCGTTTGCCATCGCTTCCGGCGTCAACGTCGAGTAGGCCGGGTGCAGGCGCTTGAAGTCGTCGAAGTTCTCGAACACCGACGAGACGATCGTGTAGACGGCCTCTTCCGACAGCGCGGTAGAGGTCACGAACGTGGCCTTCGGGCCGAAGGTCGTGACGTCGTCCGGGTTGCCGGCATACATGCCGCCGGGGATCGTCGAGTAGGCATAGAACGGGTTGGCGTCGATCAGTTCGCTGACGATGTCGCCTTCGACCGGAACGATGACCGTTTCGCAGCTCGTGGTGGCTTCCTGGATCGAGCCGTTCGGATGGCCGACCGTGAACACCATCACGTCGAAGTTGTTGTCGCACAGCGCCTGGCTCTGCTCATTCGACGCCAGTTCGGACACCTGGGCGAAGTCGTCGAACGTCCAACCATAGGCTTCCATGAGGACTTCCATGGTGGCCCGCTGGCCGGAACCCGGGTTGCCGACATTGACGCGCTTGCCGACCAGGTCTTCGAAGCTGGCGACACCGGCGTCGGCCCGGGCGATCACCGTGAACGGCTCGCCATGCACCGAGAACACAGCCCGCAGGTCGTCGAAAGCACCCTGGCCGTCGAACTGCACCAGGCCGTTCAGCGCATTGAACTGCACGTCGGACTGGACCACGCCCATGTCCAGCTCGCCATTGCGGATGGCGTTGACGTTGAAGACGGATCCGCCGGTGCTTTCCACCGACACGCGGACGCCGTGATCGGCGCGACCGGCATTCACCAGGCGCTGGATGGCGCCCCCGGTCGGGTAGTAGACGCCGGTGACACCACCGGTGCCGATGACGACGAACTGTTCCTGCGCGTCGGCCGGGCTGCTGCCCGCACCGGCAGCGCCCAGGGCGACGACGGCGGCAGCCGTCAGTACCGTCAACTGCTTCATATGCCTCCTCCGTTCCTCGAGGTCAGGTTTCTAGAATGGTTCGTGCCGATCCGGCGGGGTGGCCGGTCGACCGGGTTTGCAACCCGTTGTTTGTTGGAGCCTTCAGGAAAGCTCTCAATCCTCCCGTTCCAGGCGGTTGCGCCCACCCTCAGTTCGGTGGCGGGACGGCCTGGCTTGCGCCGGCCGCTGGCCCCGGGGTCACTTTTGAACCCGGGCCGACTATGCCCATGCCAGCGGGTAGCCGTCAACGCGCACCACTTCGCGACCGCGGCCGACCCGCTGCGTGGCCGGGTCGGCAAGCCATTTGCCCAAGGCAAACCCGCAAACAGACTTTCACAAAAACAGTCGGTTTTCTTCAGGTCCCGGACCACGCCTTGCCCTAATCACCGGCGCCTCACGGGTCGCGGGCCGCCGACGGCACCCTTCTCCGGCATCTGCGCCGGAAAGGCGTGCCGCTTCCGGCCATTTCGCCATGACGCGATCGAGATTACCGCAGCCGCATCACGGGAGACGACCGATGCAACTCAGACTGGGCGACATTGCCCCCGATTTCTCCGCCCGGACCACACAGGGCACCATCCAGTTCCATGACTGGATCGGCGGTTCCTGGTGCGTCCTGTTCTCGCACCCGAAGGATTTCACGCCGGTCTGCACCACCGAGCTTGGCTACGTGGCCAAGATCAAGCCGGCATTCGATCAGCGCAACGTCAAGGTCATCGGCATCAGCGTCGACCCGGTCGAAGCCCATGACCGTTGGGCCAAGGACATCGAGGAGACCCAGGGCGCCGCGCTGAACTACCCGCTGATCGGCGACAGCGACCTGTCGATCGCCAAGCTGTACGGGATGCTGCCGGCGTCGGCCAATGGCGGCGCGGAAGCCCGGACGGCAGCCGACAATCAGACGGTGCGCAACGTCTACGTCATCGGCCCGGACAAGAAGATCAAGCTGATCATCACCTACCCGATGAGCACCGGGCGGAACTTCGACGAGGTGCTGCGGGTGATCGATTCCCTGCAGCTCACGGCATCGCATCAGGTGGCCACGCCGGTCAACTGGCAGGCCGGCGAAGACGTGATCATCGTCCCGGCGGTCTCCGACGAGGTTGCCCGGTCGAAGTTCCCCGAAGGCTGGAAGGCGCCCAAGCCGTATCTGCGGATCGTCCCGCAGCCGGCCTGACGCCCACCCATCCGACATACAAGACACGAAGGAGATCAGACATGCTCACCCGCTATCTTCGCGGCGTCGCGCTTTGCGCGATCGTCACGGCGGCAACCCTGCCGGCCAGCGCCGAAGACTATGCCAACCCGGACCTGCTGATGACGGTGGACGCCCTGGCCAGCGCGGCGGCCGTCTCACAGCGGACCGGTGAGGTCACCTATGGCGAAAGCGCCGTCGTCATCGATGTTCGCCCGGCAGCCGCCTATGGAGACGGCCACATCCCGGGCGCCCTGCAGATGGACCCGGATGCCGTCGCCGACCCGAACTCGCCGGTGCCGGGAGACCTGCGGCCGGTCGCCGATCTGGCGGACCTGTTCGCGGGTCTGGGGATCTCGCCGGAGACCGAGGTCATCCTCTACGATGATCGCGGCGGCTTCCATGCGGCCCGGGTGTTCTGGGTGCTGGAGTATCTGGGGCACCGCAATGTCAGGATGATCGACGGCGGCATCCAGGCCTGGGTGGCCGACGGCAATACGGTCGAGACCGGCGCCGCGCCGACCGGCATCACGCCCGGCCAGTTCGCCCCGGCCGTCACCCCGCGCCGGTTCGCCAGCGCCGACTGGATCCTGGAACGCCAGGACGATGCGGAAACCGTCGTGATCGACGTGCGGCCGACGCATATGTACGCCGAAGGCCACATCCCGTGGGCCCAGAACATCCCCTGGAGCCAGAACCTGGAAGACGACCTGACGATGCGGACCGCCGAGGAACTGCGGGCGCATTTCGAGGCGCTTGGGGTGACCCCGGACGACAACATCGTCGTGCACTGCCAAAACGGCCTTGCGTCGGCGCACAGCTACTTCGCGCTGCGTCTGCTCGGCTACCCGCAGGTTCGGACCTATCACCGGTCCTGGGTCGAGTGGGGGTCGGCCGGTGACCTGCCGGTCGCCACTGCCGACGCCGGATGATGTAGAGTGGCGTTCCGCCGTTTCCGCCCGCCCGGTGCATCCAACCGGGCGGGCGGGTCGGCACCCGCCGGCTTCGGCCAGGAGATTGCCGTGCCATGATGTTTCACCAGCTCTTCGACGATGTCTCCTGCACCTACACCTACCTGATCGGGCGGCGGCGGGGCGGCGAGGCGCTGATCATCGACCCGGTCAAGGAGCGCATTGCCGATTACCTGGCGCTGCTGGAAACCTACGACCTGAAGCTGGTCAAGGCGGTCGACACCCATCTGCACGCCGATCACGTGACCGCGCTGGGCGCGCTGCAGGATCAAACCGACTGCCTGACCGTGATGGGGGCGGAAACCGACGCCGACCTGGTCGCCCTGCATGTCCGTGACGGCGACCGCATCGACGTCGACGGGCTGAGCCTGACGGCGATGCACACGCCGGGACACACCCCGGATTCCTACAGCTTCCTGCTGGACGACAGGGTGTTCACCGGCGACACGCTGCTGATCCGGGGCACCGGTCGCACCGATTTCCAGGGCGGCAGCCCGGCGGCGCAATACCATTCGCTGTTCGACCGCCTGTTGCGTCTGGACGAGGCGACGAAGGTGTTCCCCGGCCACGACTACAAGGGTCGGCAGGTCAGTTCGATCGGCGACGAGAAGGCGCACAATCCCCGCCTGCAGGTCGAAGGCGTCGGCGAGTATGTCGAGCTGATGAACGCGCTGGGTCTGCCGCCACCGAAGATGATGGATGTCGCCGTGCCGGCGAACCGGCGCCTGGGCCGCGCGGATGACGGCAAGCCGGCCCATCGGCAATAGAGCGCGACAAGGGATCAGGCGGCCGCCTGATCGATCGCCGCCCCCAGCGCCGCATCAAGCTTGTCGACCAGCTCGCCGATCTGGTCTTCGGTGACGATGAAGGGCGGTGCCAGCAGGACGTGGTCACCCTGCACACCGTCGATGGTCCCGCCGTTGGGGTAGCAGATCAGCCCCC
>JANQIU010000140.1 GCA_028281985.1 Alphaproteobacteria bacterium
GGCACCCGCGTTCGGCACCGCCCGTCACCAGGGTCGGCAGTACCTGCAGAATGACCGGACGGGTTGGTTTGTCGGACAGGCTCACGCTACCATTCGGAATCGAACCACTGGTCGGCCGGACGGCGCACAGCGCGCATTCCGGACGGGCGAAACGATCATGGCGGTCAACGCCATCCCTTACGCGGACGCATCTTCCATGGCACAGAATCCTAACGCCCCGCAGCCCGGGCGACTAGACCGGCCGGACGGCCCGCCGCTTGCCTATGTGCGGATGGCGGGTTCGCCAGGCAGCCCCACCGTCATGTTCTGCGGCGGTTTCCTGTCGGACATGTCGGGCACCAAGGCCACCTTCCTTCAGGATCTGTGCGCCGAACACGGGCTGGGCTACCTGCGCTTCGACTATTCGGGGCACGGCCAGTCCGGCGGCCGGTTCGAGGACGGCACCATCGGCCTTTGGCTGTCGGATACCCTGGCGGTGCTGGACCGGCTGACCGACGGCCCGGTGATTGTGGTGGGGTCGTCCATGGGCGCCTGGATCGCCGCCCATACCGCCCTGCAGCGCCGTGCCCGCATCGGCGGCCTGGTGCTGCTGGCGCCGGCGATCGACTTCACTGAGGACGTCATCTGGGCCCGCCTGGACGGCAAGCACCGGGCCGAACTGGGCCGGGAGGGCCGGCTGACCTTTCCCTCCGCTTACAGCGACCGGCCGGACGTGATCACCCGGGCGCTGATCGAAGAGGGCCGCAAGCACCTGCTGCTGGCCAAGCCGATCGCGTTGGACCTGCCGGTCCGGGTGCTGCACGGCATGCGGGACGTCGACATCCCCTGGCGACAGAGCCTGCGCCTGATGGACCGGCTGACCGATGCCGACGCCCGCCTGACGCTGGTCAAGGATGCCGAGCACCGGCTGCAGCGGCCCCAAGACCTGGCGATTCTGGCGGAGATGGTTCTGGGCTTGCGCGCGGACGCTTCAGCTCATCAGCCGGCGGCGACGGCGACGGCGGAAGAGCACGGCCAGGATGGCGCCGAAGAAACCCAGGACGCCCGACAGGAGCAGTAGGCCCAGCGGGGCCGGCCACAGCAGCACCGGCACGACCACGTTGTCCCAGAGCGACGGGCTGACATAGCGCTGGATGATCGCCTGCCAGGTATTGGGCCCTTCCGGCGACATGCGAAACCAGAAGGCGCCGGCCGTTTCGCTGGCGAACATCCTGTCGCCCACCAACAGCCATGCGTCCCAGGCCAGAACAGCCAGGGCCAGCACAATCAGAATCCAGCCGAGAAGGCGGCCAACGATCATCAGCATCAAGGATGTGACAGTTATCCCCGGCCCCGATGTCGCACGCGCGCCAAACGCTTGCAAGGCGATGGCGCTGGGTTCGCCGCTTTCCGGGGCGGGTCAGCCCAGTTTTTCGACCCGCCTGCTATGGCGCCCGCCTTCGAACTCCGTTTCCAGGAACGCCGCCAGGCAATCCTCGGCGGTCGACGGGCCGGTGGTCCGCGCCCCCAGCGCCAGGACGTTGGCATCGTTGTGCAGGCGGGATAGCCGGGCCGAGGTCACGTCGTGGCACAGGGCAGCCCGGGCCCCAGGATGCCGGTTGACCGCGATGCTGATGCCGATGCCCGATCCGCAGACGACGACGCCGCGGCTGGCCCGGCCGTCGGTCACCGCTTCGGCCAGGGCGCGGCCGAAATCGGGATAGTCGACCGACTCCGGCCCATCGGTCCCCAGGTCCAGCACCTCGAGCCCGCGGGCGATCAACGCGGATTTCAGATGTTCCTTCAGCGGGAAACCGGCGTGATCGGAGGCGATGGCGACGGGTCCAGAGGTCATGAGATCGATCCTGTCGGGTGGGCTGCGGCATCCGGGACCGTCCCCGGATCGCCCGTTCGCGTCGCGTCGTCCAGCCCCAGGATGGCATGCACGTTGCTGACGCTGGTGGCCAGCGTGTCGATGACCCCGGTCCTGAGCGCCCCCAGAATAGCCAGCGCCTTGCTGCTCTCGCTGGCGATGGCGATGACGTTCGGAATGCGGCGCAGGTCTTCGGTGGTCAGCCCGATGACCCGCCACTGCATCTCGGTGTCCGCCGGCCGGCCGTTGATGTCGACGAAATCATAGCCCATCAGGTCGCCGACCGTGCCCCGGGCGCGGGCGTCGGCAATCTCCTTCGGCGCGAACCAGCCCATGCGGACCATGTTGCTGTCTTCCGACAGGTCGCCGATCCCGATCAGCGCGACATCCGCGCGCCGGGCCTTGTCCAGCGTCTGACGCACCGTCTCGTTGGCCATGAAGCGTTCGCGCTGGTCGGGATGCTCGGCATTGGCCGGGGCGTACAGGGTTTCGGCTTCGCCACCGAACCGGGCGGCCAGACGCCGGCAGATATGGTCGGAGTTCATCGGCTCGCCGGCGCGCAACGACCCCCCGATGGCGCAGACGAACAGCACCGAGCGGTGCGCCGGGGTTGCGACATGGTCGGCAATGGCGGCGATGTTCCGCCCCATCCCGACGGTCGCGACCATGCCGTCCTGCAGCGTCGCCGCCAGGTGCCGGGACACCAGGCCAGCCACCGCCGCCCGTTGCACTTCCGGGTCCTGATGGTCCAGCGCGATCAGCGCCCGGCGAATGCCGAAACGCTCGATGAGCCTGGCCTCCAGCTTCTCCGACAGGATCGGGTGGTAGCGCAGCGTGACTTCCACGATGCCAAGGTCGCGGGCCTTCTTCAGCAGGCGCCCGACCTTGGCTCGCGACAAACCGAACCGGCGTGAAATCTCCTCCTGGGTTTCACCTTCCTGGTAGTAGAGGGCGGAAACCTCGGTCAGGAGGTCTTCGTCGCCTTCCCCTGCAGGCGATCCACCGAGCATGCCATCGCCTCCGGCAGACTGGGACGTTGGTCGTTTGCGGCGTCGGTCTTCTGGGACGTCGGCCGCAGCGGGTCGCGCGCGGCCCCGTCTCTACGACTTGCCGGAGAACTCTCGCTCGTATTGCATGATCCGGTCCACCTTCGGCTGCGATCCGCCGCCCTGGAAATCCGATTCCAGCCAGGACTGAACGATGGATTTAGCCAGTTCCGGTCCCACGACCCGGGCCCCCATCGTCAGGATCTGGGCGTCGTTGCTCTTGCGCGCCCGCTCGGCCGAATAGGTGTCGTGCGCCTGGGCGGCCCGGATGCCGGGCACCTTGTTGGCGGAGATCGCCATGCCGATCCCGGTCCCGCAGATCAGCACCCCGCGGTCGTGTTTGGCGTCGGCGACGGCTGTGGCCACCTTGACCGCGATGTCCGGGTAAAGGACCGGGTCGGTGTTGTAGACGCCGTAGTCTTCGACTTCGGCTCCCTGCTCCTTCAGGTACGACTTGATGATTTCCTTCAGCTCGAAGGCTGCCTCGTCGCATCCAATGGCAATGGACATCGTATCGATTCCTCCTCGCGCGACGGTCGCCCGGTCCTGAGGTCGAGGCGCGGCCGGGGCCGGATGTGCTTGGGCGTTGTTATTCAGATCACCTGCCTGGCGATCTGTCGGCGCTCGACCGCTCAATGCGTGCTCATGCGTTCACTATAGATAGCGCGCACCGGCCGGTCAATTGATGCGATCAAACGCGGACAGCGCGCGCTGGACCGATTTTGCAGACCCGCCACGGCCAGCAACGCGACGCTAGGCGGCAACAGAATCGCCGCCAACTCAACCATTTGGTGTCAGCCGGCGACCCCCAATAAAACTTGACATGGGATTGACCTAATGTACCATCGATCATCCGCTCATGGGGTGATCACATGCCAATGCGTCGTGGGGGCGGCGGCACACCCTGGAAACAAGCGCTCTAAAGACAACGGCGGGCGGCCGGAGGAACACCTTGGCGGAAGACCTATTGCTCGACGTGGCGGGCGTTTCCAAACGCTTCCCCGGCGTGCAAGCGCTCAAAGACGTACATTTCCGATTGCGCCCGGGCTCGGTTCACGCGCTGTGCGGCGGCAACGGCGCCGGCAAGTCCACGTTCCTCAACATTCTGATGGGCATCTACCCGCGCGACGACGGCACGATCGTCGTCAAGGGCCAGGAAGTCCGCTTCGCCACACCGCGCCAGGCCATGGACGCCGGCATTTCCATCATCCAGCAGGAGCTCAGTTCGGTCCTCGATCTGACGGTCGCCGAGAACATCTACCTGGGCCGCGAGCCGCGCCAGCTCGGTGTCTTCGTCAGCTTCCCCGAGATGAACCGGCGGGCCGGCGCTCTCCTGGAACGGCTGAACTTCGAGATCGACCCGTCGTTGAAGATGCGCGAGCTCAGCCTCGCCGAACGTCAGCTGGTCGAGATCGCCAAGGCGCTGTCCCAGGACGCCGACATCATCGTCATGGACGAGCCGACATCCGCCATCGGCGAAGCGGAAGTCGAGCGCCTGTTCGACACCATCCGGCTGCTGACCAGCCAGGGCAAAGGCGTCGTCTATGTCAGCCATCGGCTGTCGGAGATTTTCCAGATCGCCGACAGCTATACGGTGTTCCGCGACGGCCAGTTCGTCGGCGACGGGCTGATCTCCGAGATCGACCGCAAGGGTCTGATCCAGATGATCCTGGGCGTCGACATGAAGGACGAGTTCATCAAGACCAATACCCCGGACGACGCGGTGGTCCTGAAGATCCGCGACTTCTCCCGGCGCGGTCAGTTCCAGGACATATCGCTGGACCTGCGCAGCGGCGAGATCCTGGGCATCTATGGCCTGATGGGATCCGGCCGCAGCGAGTTCTTCTCGTGCCTGTTCGGCATCGACCAGCCGGACAGCGGCACCGTGGAAATCAGCGGCAAGCCGGTGAAGATCCGCAAGCCGTCGGACGCCATGGACCATGGCCTGGCCCTGGTGACCGAGGACCGCAAGGAAACCGGCCTGGTGCTGACCGGCTCGGTCCGCGACAACATCTCCATGGCCTCGCTGCCGTCCGTCTGCAACTTCGCCTTCGTCAACCAGCGCAAGGAACAGTCGAATGTCGGCCGCATGGTCGACTTCTTCCGCGTCCGCACGCCGTCGACCGAGCAGATCGTCCGCAACCTGTCGGGCGGCAACCAGCAGAAGGTGGTGCTGGGCCGATGGCTCCTGACCGAACCGGAGATCCTGCTGCTGGACGAGCCGACCCGCGGCATCGACGTCGGCTCCAAGCGCGAGATGTATGGCTTCATGTCGGATTTCGCCAAGCAGGGGCATGGCGTGATCATGATTTCATCGGAAGTGCCCGAGGTGCTGGGCATGTCCGATCGCATCCTGGTGTTCCGCAACGGACGCATGGTCGGCCTGATTGACCGGGCGGAAGCCACCCAAGAAACCCTGGTTCACCTGGCCGCCTGAACCTTCGGGCCGGCCAGCCAGTTACGGGAGCGCAAACGAATGACCACCCTGCCGCAAGAAGGAGGCAACCGTTCCTCCTCGTCGGCAACAACGGCGCTGCAGGCGACGCTCCGCACCCTGAGCAAATACGGCATCATCGTCGCCTTCTTCGTGCTGTGCGCCGTACTCGCCGTCGTCGAAGAGAACTTCCTGACCGCCAACAATCTGCTGAACGTCCTCAGGCAGACGTCGATCAACGGCATCCTGGCGATCGGCATGACCTTCGTCATCCTGACCCGCGGCATCGACCTGTCCGTGGGCTCGGTCGTGGCCCTTGCGGGCGTCGTCTCCGCCACCTTCGCCACCATGGACACCCGCATGCAGCTGGTGCCGGAGACCATGCCCTTGGTGGCCATCATGCTGGGCATCATGGCCGGCATGCTGACCGGCGCCATCAACGGCTTCCTGGTCTCGCGCTTCGCCGTGCCGGCCTTCGTGGTGACTCTGGGCATGCTCAGCGCCGCACGCGGCGGGACCCTTCTGTGGACCGGGGGCCTGCCGGTCCCCAACCTGGACCCGTCCTACCGATGGATCGGCGACGGGGTCATCCAGGTGGGCAATGTCTGGATGCTGATGGCGGTGCTGTTCGTGGTTCTGGGCTATGTCGGCATCCGGTGGCTGAACGCGGCCGAACGCCGATCCAACGGCGCGCTCGGCGCCAGCGCCAGCGGCACCCGCAAGCTGACCGCATTGGCCGTGTCGGCCGTGGTGTCCGCGGCCCTTGCCTTCGGCTTGGCGCAGGCGCTGCCCGCCATCGGCATCGGCCAGACGCATCTGGTCTTCACCGAATCCGCGACGGGCGAAGAAGCCGGCGCGTTCGCCGTGGACGTGACCGACGACGAACTGGATTTCTTCGCCGAACAGGAAGGTGGCCCCCGCCGCCGGGTATCGGTCGACTGGGCCGCCGAAGGGCAGCCGCCCGCGCCGGAGGCGATCGTCACCGCCGTCCTGGAGCGGATCGAGGTCGTCGACCCCGAGACGGTCATGCTGGACTTCGACGGCCTGCTGGTGCCGTTGACCGCCGTGGAAGGCCTGGAATCCAGCCTGGACCTGCGCCTTGGGCAGGTCGGCCTGCCGGTGCCGGCGATCCTGTTCGTCCTGATCTTCCTGGCCGCCTGGGTGGTGCTGACCCGAACCCGCTACGGCCGCTACGTCTATGCCGTGGGCGGCAACGAGAAGTCGGCCAAGACGTCCGGCATCAACACCAAGCTGATCATCCTGTCGGTCTACGTGATCAGCGGTGCATTGGCGGCCGTCGGCGGCATGGTGCTGGCGGCACGGACCGGTTCGGCCCTGACCCAGGCCGGCGTTGCCTATGAGCTGGACGCGATCGCTGCGGTGGTAATCGGCGGCACCAGCCTGGCCGGCGGCGTCGGAACGGTCGTGGGCACCTTCTTCGGGGCGCTGATCATCGGCGTGATGACCAACGGCCTGCAGTTGCTTGGCGTCGATGCCTATTACCAGCAAGTCATCAAGGGGATCATCATCGTCATTGCGGTGATGCTTGATCCGTCGCGGAGGCAACGGGAGTAGCCGGGGGATCGGCTGGCACCCGACTGCGGTCGGTCGCAGGGATGCGGATCCGAGCGGCCGGAATACGAGGGAACGTCACCAACGGAGGATTTGGTATGCAGTTCAAATCGGCAATGATGGCCACGATGGCTTCGGCGATCGCCCTGACGGCGGGTGCCGCGGTGGCCCAGGAACCGGTGCGCGTCGGCGCGGCGGTCTACGGCCTGCGGGCGGAGTTCATGCAGTTGTGGACCGACGGCATCGTCAACCATCCGGCCGTCGCGGCCGGCCTGGTCGAAGTGACGGTCTTCGACGGCAACTACGACGCACTGGTTCAGCAGAACCAGTTCGAAACCATGATCACCGAGGACTACGACGCTATCGTGTTCGTGCCGATCGACATCGAAGCCGGTGCGACCGCGGTGCAGATGGCGTTCGACGCCGGGATCCCGGTGATCGGGTCGAACACCCGCATCAACACCGATTCCATTCCCGACGTGATCGAATCGGCCGGCTACCAGTATATCGGCTCCAACGACGTCCTGGCCGGGCGGATGGAAGCCGAATCGGTGGTTGCGGATTTCTGCGATGACGGCGGTCGCGTGGTCATCATCGAAGGCCCGATCGGCCAGTCGGCCCAGATCGAACGACGCCAGGGCAATCTGGAAGTTCTGGCCGAGTGCCCGAATGTCGAACTGCTGGAGATGCAGACCGCCAACTGGTCGCGGGCGGAAGCCCTGACCCTGATGGAAAACTGGCTGACCTCCTACCAGGGCGATATCGACGGCATCATCGGTCAGAATGACGAGATGGCCCTGGGTGCCATCGAAGCCCTTCGCCAGGCCGGCTACGACGTGGCCGACTATCCGATCGCCGGCATCGATGGCATCACCGATGCCCTGCAGGCGGTGAAGAATGGCGACATGGTCTCCATCCTTCAGGATGCCCAGGCCCAGGCCCAGGGGGCGCTGGACCTGGCGCTGGCCCAGGTCATCGACGACTACGAGCCGATGTCGGAAATCTGGGTGGCGCCGGAGACCTCCTGGTACCACTACGGCGAACGGATGCCGTGGAACGGTGGCCAGGATGCCGTCTACAACGTGCCGTGGACCCCGGTGACCGCGGATATCGTCGACGAGCTGCTGGCCGCCCGCCAGTAAGCCGTGTCACCGTGGCGGCGGGTGCGGATCGGCCGCACCCGCCGTCCCGCGGGTGTTCTGAATTCAACCGATAACAGAGGCTGAGAGTGATGACCGACGAAGGCCCCACCATCGACACGACCTTCTCGCTGGCCGGCAAGGTGGCCTTCATTACCGGTGCGGCTGCCGGTATCGGCAACGCGATCGCCAGGATGTTCCTGGACAAGGGCGCGACCATCATCGCCGTCGACATCGCCGACGCAGTGCACGCCTTCGCGGCCGAGATCGGCGAGGACAAAGTCACCGCGTTCACCTGCGACGTGTCGTCCAAGGCCAACATCGACCAGGTGGTCGCCGATGCGGTTGCCAAGCACGGCCGCATCGACCTGCTGGTCAACAATGCCGGCGTGGTGCACCTCGACGCCGCCGAAGACCTGTCCGAGGAAGGCTGGGACAAGACCATGGCGGTCAATCTGAAGGGTGTGTTCCTGGTCGCCCAGGCGGTTGGCCGGCAGATGATCCGCCAGGGCGGCGGCAAGATCGTCAATCTGGCCAGCCAGGCGGGTGAGATCGCACTCGACAAGCACGTGGCCTATTGCACCAGCAAGTTCGGCGTGGTCGGCATGACCAAGGTGCTGGCGATCGAATGGGCCAAGCACGGGATCAACGTCAACGCCATCGGCCCGACCGTGGTTCTGACCGAACTGGGCAAGAAGGCCTGGTCCGGCGAGGTCGGCGAAGCGATGAAGAAGAAGATCCCGACGGGCCGCTTCGCCTATCCGCCGGAGATCGCCGCGGCCGCGCTGTTCCTCTGCAGCAATGGCGCCGACATGATCACCGGCGAGCACCTGATCATCGACGGCGGCTACACCATTCAATAACCGACAAGAGACAAGACCGGCGGGAGCGAAGCCATGCAGAGAATCATCAACGACCCGGACCAACTCGTCGAGGAGACGGTCAAGGGCTGGGCCAAAGTGCACCGCGACACGGTGCGCACCACCGACAATGCCCGGGTTCTGGCCTACAAGGACGCGCCGGTGGCCGGCAAGGTCGGCATCGTCACCGGCGGCGGCTCGGGCCACGAACCTGCCTTCCTGGGGTATGTCGGGCGCAATGTCGTCGATGCCGTGGCGATCGGCGAGATCTTCTCGTCGCCCACCGCCCAGGCTTTCGCCGACGCCATCAAGGCGGCCGACGGCGGCAAGGGCGTGGCGGTGCTGTACGGCAACTACGCCGGCGACAACATGAACGTGAAGATGGCCGTCAAGATGGTGGCCCGCGACGGCATCGAGGTGAAGACGGTCGTCGCCAACGACGATGTGCCCTCGGCGCCTGCCGACCAGTTGGACAAGCGTCGCGGCGTCGCCGGCGAGATTCTGATGTGGAAGGTCGGCGGGGCCAAGGCGGCGCTGGGCGGTGATCTGGACGCGGTGATCGCCGCGGCCCAGAAGGCGATCGACAATACCCGTTCGATCGGGATCGGGTTGACGCCATGCACCATCCCCGCCGTCGGCCACGCCAATTTCTCGATCGAGCCGGGCAAGATGGAGCTGGGCATCGGCCATCACGGCGAACCGGGGATCCAGGTCACCGACCTGAAGACCGCCGACGAGATGGCGCAGATGATGGTCGACACCGTGTTGCCGGACCTGCCGTTCAACAGTGGCGACGAGGTCGTCGTCCTGGTGTCCGGCCTGGGCGCCACGCCGATCAACGAGCTTTACGTGCTGTACAACCGCGTCGACGAGCTGTTGGCCGAGAAGGGCCTCGTCATCTACCGGCCGTATGTCGGGAACTACTTCACCTCGCTGGAGATGATGGGCGTCACCCTGTCGGTGATGAAGCTGGACGACGAGTTGAAACCGCTCATCGATCTGGATGCCGACGCTTTCGGCTTCCGCCAGTTCAAGCAGGACTGATCCCATGCGGGCGATCACCAACGCCGACGGCCAACCGGTCGTCCAGGCCCTGATCGACGTCATCAAGGCCAACCGGGACCATCTGAGCGACATCGACGGCCTGATCGGCGATGGCGATCACGGGGTCAACATGGCCAAGGGCTTCGCCATGGCCGAGGCGCGGCTGGCCGGCGGGACGGTCAGCATGGCCGAAGCCATGGACACCCTGGGCTTCATCCTGATGAGCGAGATCGGCGGGTCGATGGGCCCGCTCTACGGCAACCTGTTCATCGACATGGCGGCGACGGTGAAGAATGTGGAGCGCATCGACGCCGCCGCCTTCGGCGCCATGCTGAAGGCGGCGATCGGCGCGATCCAGGAACTGGGCGAGGCCAAGGTCGGCGACAAGACGCTGATGGACACCCTGGTCCCGGCTGAAGCGGCGTTCGCGGCGGCGGTGGCCGAGGGCAAGAGCTTCGATGACGCCATCGACGCCATGTCGGAGGCGGCGGAGAAGGGCAAGGACTCCACCCGCGATCTGGTCGCGAAGATCGGCCGGTCCAGCCGGCTGGGCGAGCGGTCCCGCGGCGTGCTCGATGCCGGTGCGGTGTCCTGCTATCTGCTGCTGTCGACCATGGGCGCGGCGGTCAAGGAACGGCTGACGGACGCCTGAATCGTCGCCCGAACCGGTCCTAAGGCGGTTGGCCCACACAAACCGCTCGGGACCAGTGCTATAGGCAGGATGATCGCCGGCTGCGCGGGGCAGCCGGACGGGAAAGACGTGCGCCAAAAAAAGGGACGGGACATCGACCATGTCGGCATTGCTTGACGAGACCATGACGACCGCGAACGACACGCTGCATGGCGATATGGCCAACGCCATCCGGGCCCTGTCGATGGATGCGGTCGAACAGGCCAAGTCGGGGCATCCCGGCATGCCCATGGGCATGGCTGACATCGCCACCGTTCTCTACCGCCGGCACTTCAAGTTCGACCCGGGCGCACCAGACTGGCCCGACCGCGACCGGCTGGTGCTGTCCAACGGCCACGGCTCGATGCTGCTCTATGCCCTGCTCTACCTGACCGGCTATCCGAAGATGACGCTGGATCAGATCAAGCAGTTCCGCCAGCTTGGCAGCATCACCGCCGGCCACCCGGAATACGGCCATGCGCCGGGGATCGAAACGACGACCGGGCCGTTGGGCCAGGGCATCGCCAATGCCGTCGGCATGGCGCTGGCCGAACGCATGCTGAATGCCCGTTTCGGCGATGATCTGGTCGACCACGACACGTACGTATTCCTGGGTGACGGCTGCCTGATGGAAGGCGTCAGCCAGGAAGCGATCAGCCTGGCCGGCCACCTGCGGCTGAACCGTCTGATCTGCCTGTTCGACGACAACAGCATCTCCATCGATGGCCCGACGTCACTGGCGACGTCCGACGACGCGGTCGCCCGGTTCACCGCCAGCGGCTGGAAGGCGTGGCAGATCGACGGCCACGACCCGGAGCAGATCGATGCCGCCATCACCGAGGCCAAGGCCAGCGACCGTCCCTGCCTGATCGCCTGCCGAACCACCATCGGCTATGGCGCCCCGAAGAAGGGCGGGACCGCGGCGGCCCATGGCGCGCCGCTGGGCGCCGAGGAAATCGCCGCCACCCGGGCGGCCCTTGGCTGGTCGCATGCACCGTTCGACGTCCCGGATGGGCTTCTGAAGGCCTGGCGCAGCCTCGGCGCCCGCGGCAAAGCGGCCCACGCCGACTGGGCGAAGCGGCTGGACGGGCTGGACGCGGCGACGCGCGCCGCGTGGGATGCGGGCCAGACCCGCACTCTGTCGGCCGCCGCCACGCAGGCCCTGGCCGATCACAAGCGCAAGCTGGCCGACGAGCAGCCGAAATGGGCCTCCCGGAAGTCCAGCCAGGAAGCGCTGAACGCCTTCGCGCCGGCCGTTCCGTTCCTGATCGGCGGATCGGCCGACCTGACCGGGTCCAACCTGACCAAGCCGGCAGACACCGCGGTGGTGACCGCCGATGACTTCTCCGGTCGTTACCTGCATTTCGGTGTCCGCGAACACGGCATGGCGGCCGCGCTGAACGGCATCGCCCTGCATGGCGGGTTTATCCCCTATGGCGGCACCTTCTTCTGCTTCACCGACTATGCCCGGCCGTCGATCCGCCTTTCGGCGCTGATGGGCGTGCAGGCCATCTACGTGATGACCCACGATTCCATCGGCCAGGGCGAAGACGGCCCCACCCACCAGCCGATCGAGCACCTGGCTTCGCTGCGGGCCATGCCCGGGCTGCTGCTCATGCGCCCGGCAGACGCGGTGGAGACCGCGGAATGCTGGCACCTGGCCCTGGAGACCAGGGAGCAGCCGTCGGTGCTGGTGCTGTCCCGCCAGGGCTTGCCGGCCCTGCGCACGACATTCCGCGACGACAATCCCTGCGCACAGGGTGCGTATGTGCTGTCGGAAGCGGACGGGCCACGCCATGTCACGTTGCTGGCCAGCGGGTCCGAAGTCGCCACCGCCGTCGACGCCAAGGCGAAACTGGCCGAGCAGGGCATCCGGGCGGCGGTCGTTTCCATGCCGTGCTGGGAGTTGTTCGAAGACCAGGACGACGCCTACCGGTCGGCGGTCTTGGGCGATGCCCCGCGCGTGGCGGTGGAAGCCGGCGGCGCCTTTGGCTGGACCCGGTATGTCGACCGGGAGAGTGACGTTGTCGGGATGACCGGGTTCGGCGCGTCCGCCCCGGGAGCCGACCTGTTTGAGCATTTCCGCATCACCGCGACCGCAGTAGCCGAACGCGCCCAAGCCGTCATCGCCCGAAACGCCGGGCGGTAGCGGACGACGCGTTGACCACGGGCGGCGCTCTTACCCCAGGAGCCCAACCATGCCCTTGATCTCGCTTCGCCAGTTGTTGGACCACGCCGCCGAGCACGGCTATGGCGTGCCAGCCTTCAACGTCAACAACATGGAGATCGTCCAGGCGGTGATGGCCGCCGCCGATGCCACCGACTCACCGGTCATCCTGCAGGCCAGCCGCGGCGCCCGCGCCTATGCCGGCGACATCATGCTGCGTCACCTGATCAACGGCGCCGTGGAGATGTATCCGCATCTGCCGGTCGTCGTGCACCAGGACCACGGCAACGCGCCGCAGACCTGCCTGTCGGCCATCGCCAACGGCTTCACCTCCGTGATGATGGACGGCTCGCTGGAAGCCGACGCCAAAACGCCCGCAAGCTACGACTACAATCTGAACGTGACGGCCCGCGTCACCGAGATGGCCCACATGGTCGGCGTTTCGGTGGAGGGCGAGCTGGGCTGTCTGGGGTCCTTGGAGACCGGCAGCGGCGAGAAGGAAGACGGTCACGGATTCGAAGGAACCCTGGCCACCGACCAGCTCCTGACCGATCCGGAGCAGGCGGTGGACTTCGTCAGCCGCACCAAGGTCGACGCGCTGGCGGTGGCCATGGGCACCAGCCATGGCGCCTACAAGTTCTCCCGCCAGCCGGACGGCGCCATCCTGGCGATGTCGGTGCTGCGCGAGATCCATGAACGCCTGCCGGGCACGCATCTTGTCATGCACGGCTCCAGTTCGGTCCCGCAGGAGCTTCAGGACATCATCAACGCCCATGGCGGGCAGATGCCCCAAACCTGGGGCGTACCGGTCGCCGAGATCCAGGAAGGCATCCGCCACGGCGTTCGCAAGATCAACATCGACACCGACCTGCGCATGGCGATCACCGGCCAGATCCGCCGCGTTTTCCGGGAAGAGCCGGCCGAATTCGACCCGCGCAAGTTCCTGACGCCGGCCACGGCGGAGGCCGCGAAGGTCTGCCGCGACCGGTTCGAGGAGTTCGGTGCCGCCGGCAACGCGTCCAAGATCAAGCCGATCCCCCTGCCGGCCATGGCCACGCGCTACCGCAGCGGCGCGTTGGACCCGGTCCTCGGCGGCGCCCAGGCCGCGGCCTGACCCATATCGGGCGGGCCTGTCCCAGGCCCGCCACCAACCGGAAAGGCCACCCCCATGGCCGTACGCCGTCTGATGATCGCCCAGGGCGGCGGTCCGACCGTCGTGATCAACGCCTCGCTGGCCGGTGCCGTTGTCGCCGCCCGGGAAGACTTGGGCGCAGAGGCCGTCTTCGGCGCCCGCAACGGCGCGCGGGGCATCGTCGAGGACCGGTTGGTCGACCTGACCAACCTGCCCCGGGACCGCCTGGACCAGATAGCCGCGACAGCCAGCGCCGCCCTGGGCAGTGCCCGCGACAAGCCGGATACCGCGGGCTGCCGCCGGATTCTGGCGGCGCTGCAGGCACGGCGGATCGATGGGCTGCTGATGATCGGCGGTAACGACACCTCCGCCACGCTCGACGTGATCGGCCGGGCGGCGCAAGCCGAAGGTTATCCGCTGGCTTGTGTGCATGTGCCTAAGACCATCGACAACGACCTGCTGCACAGCGACCACACGCCCGGTTACCCCTCCGCGGCGCTGTTCGTCGCCAACGCCTTCGCCGGCCTGGATCTGGACCTGAAGGCCATGCCCGGCATCCATGTCGGGATCGTCATGGGCCGCACCTCCGGCTTCCTGACTGCCGCATCCACGCTCTGGCGCCGGGGCGCCGACGACGGGCCGCATCTGGTGTACCTGCCCGAACGCCCCTTCGATATCGACGCCTTCGTCGACGACGTGCGCACCGTCTACGGCCGGCTGGGGCGGTGCCTGGTGGCAGTCGCCGAAGGCATCCACGATGCGCAGGGCCGCGCCATCGCGGAGGCCCTGCTGGCGGAGGCCGGCACGATCGAGCGTGACGACCATGGCAACGTGCAGTTGACCTCCGGGGCGCTTGGCGAGTCGCTCCTGTCCCTGCTGCGGCGGCGGACAGGCGTGTCCCGGGTGCGCGTCGACACCTTCGGCTTCCTGCAAAGGGTCTATGTCGGCACGGTGTCGCCGGTCGACCGGGCGGAGGCCCGAAGCGTCGGCGAGCGCGCGGCCATGCGGGCGGCCGAAGGCGACGGTTCGGTCACCATCCGCCGGAACACCGACGTATCCGGCTACGCCGTGGATTACCCGGTCGTCCCGCTGGAGGCCGTGGCCGGCAAGACGCGTCTGGTGCCGGATGCGTTCATCGCCGACACCGGCACCGACGTGACAGCCGCTTTCGCGGACTACCTGAGACCGCTGGTCGGCGACTGGCAGCCACCGCTGGCGTCGCTGCCGTGATCCTGGTGCAGGACGACCCAACTTGCGCCTTGATCCGAGGCCAAGCAGGGGCGACCCCGAACCCGGCCCGCATTCCCATCGATCACGTCATGGCGAGCGACGGCCTGCAGGTGCTCGATCGCACGGTGGGTCCGGATATCGGCTCCGACCACCGTCCGGTGACCGTGACGTTGACGTGGGCCGACGGCTGATCTCGGAACGGCGCACCGGCACCCGACGGATCGGCCACCATCCGATGGTCTGCGACCGATCGCGCCCGCCGCGTGCATAAACCGGCCGGGCGGGTAATGTCGTTGCGGGAATGGCCCGACCGCCGTCGACGCCGAGGTCAACATGAAATGCCGCCAGCTTGCCGCCGTTGCCCTTGCCGGGCTGTTGGCCGGGGCTGCCACGCCCCGGGGATGTTGGGGATCGGCGACGCTGGACATGGCGGACGGTTTCGAGGCGCCGGGCCTGAACGACGACCTGTGGTCGCGCAGCGTGCTCATCGACGGATCCGCGTCCTTCCAGGGGCAGGAGGTCCGCAGCGGCGACCGCGCCCTGGCGCTGACCGTCCGTCCGGACGATGTCCCGCTGGACGATGGCCGGGAACGGGCGGAACTCGGCGAAGACCCCCGCCACTACCGCCGTTTCGGCGAAGAAGTGTGGTACGGCTTCAGTTGGCACGTTCCCGATTCGGTGCCCGACGACGGCAACCGCATCGTCATCGGCCAGTGGCAGAACGTGGATGGTGGCCGGCCCTTCCTGGCTCAGCGCTTTCGCAACGGCGATTTCTACATCACCGTTTTCGACGCGACGGCCCCGGACTTCGACATGACCGTGCCGACATCGGGCTGCCTGGTCCGGATCGCCCGTGAGCACTGCGAGCGGCCGCGGCGCCCCGTCCGATGCCAGACCGACGTGACGGTGGAGGAGTTCGGCTGCCTGCCCTCGCCGGCCGACGACTGGGTGGACATGGTCTATCGGGTCGATGCCGGCAGCGACGGCGACGGGATTGTCGAAGTCTGGGCCAACGGGACGCTGATCGCACGGGCGACCGGCTCCATCGGCTACCGCGACGCCGAGTGGCAGTTCTTCAAGTTCGGCCCTTACCGCGATCCGGTCGACTACCCCACGACGGTGTTCTTCGACAACTTCCGCCGCGGCTCGTCCTACGCCGCCGTCGACCCCGCGACTTTTCCCGCCGAAGACAACCGGATCCGGTAAGCCGCCCGCGCCCTAATGCGCCATCAGAACCGGCAGGGTGGCGTGGCTGACGATGTGGCGGGTTACGCCACCCAGCAGCAGTTCCCGCAGACGGCTGTGCCCGTACGCGCCCATCACCAGCAGGTCGGCGCCCATGCTCCCTGCCGCTTCCAGCAGCGCCGCGCCGACCTTCTCGGTGCCGGGCTCCACGGTGTGGATTTCGGCGTCGAGGCCGTGCCAGGCCAGGTAGCCGGCCAGTTCCGGCGCGCGGGCCGGATGCGTCCGATTGGTCGCCGCGGTCATGATGATGATCCGCGCCGCTTCCGCCAGGAACGGTTCCGCCGCCGACACGGCATGGGCGCAATCGGACGTACTGCGCCAGGCGATGACCACGGTGCGCCCCACATGGGACCGAGGCGGACTGTCGGGCGGTACCTGCAGCACCGGACGGCCGGCGCCCAGAACCGCCGCCTCCAGGGTCACCAAAAACTGGGGATCGTCGGCAACCGACGGGGGACGCGCCATCACCACCAGATCGGCCAGAATACTGGCCCTTTGGATGACTTCCTCCTCGCGGCCGGTTTCGTCACGCCAGGTGGCGCTGGCACCGGCAGCCTCGGCCGGGCGCTCCAGTTCCGCGACACCGGCGATCCGCAAGGCCTCGCGGTATGCCTCCTGGGCCTCCGTTTCGCGACCGGCCCATTCCCGGTCCGCCGTCGCCATCATCTGTTCGACGACCGAACTGGACATGCCTTCGCCGACGATCGGCACCGCATCGCCGGCACTGGGGCGGGCGAACAGGACGTCCAGATGGGCATCGAAGGCCTTGGCCAGCGCGAACCCCCAGGAAAGGGTGGTCCGGTCGGGGTCGGCACCGGCCACCGGCGCCAACAACACCTTCGGGGTCATTCCGCGCTTGTCCTCTTCTTAGGAGCCGACAAGGGCATCACCCTATCGCAGATCCGGGCCGATCGGGTCTCCTCAACCCTCCCGGTCCAGTCGCCCTGAATGGGCAGGACGCCCGTCTTTCAGCAATAATATTGTTACACGGCCCGCCGTCCAAGGCCAGACACGGGCGCGTTTCCGACGATGCGCGGACCTTCAGGATCACGGCTGCGCCCAGCACAAATGCCGGGCAACCCAGGTGGGCAGCGCCTCGCATCCACCCAGCAGGGCGGCTATTCCATCCGTGTCCAACGCGCCGGTCGCGGCATCGATCATGTCGGCGGCGTGAATCCCAGTCGCCACCCAAAGACTGTCGCAGCCGATCGCCGCAGCACCAGCCATATCGGTCCGCAGGCTGTCACCGATCATCAGCGGACGGTCCGGACGGCCAAGCAGGTCCAGGCATCGCTCGAACTCCGGCGCATGTGGTTTTCCATGGTAGATCACCCGGCCGCCGAGCGCTTCGTACCGGCGGGCCAGTTCCCCGGCGCACACGACCGGTCGGGTGCCCATGAACACGATCAGGTCGGGGTTGACGCAGACCATCGGCAGGTCCCGCGCCGCTGCCTGACGCAGATCCGCATCGTAGATCTCCGCTGGGGTGTCCGCCCCATCGACGCCGGAATTCAGAACGAACTCGGCCAGTCCGACATCCGTGACCCGTTCCAGCGGCAATCCCTCCACCACATCCAGGTCGGCGGGTCCGCCGAGATGCAGGTACCGCGTGCCCAACCCGCGATGCGGCGCATCCGGGCGATCGCGCAACGCCAGGAACGTGGCCTCTCCCGAAGACACCACGGCGTCATAGGCGGTCCGCGGCAGGCCCAGCCCCTCCAGGCGCCGGATCACATACGCAACCCGCCGCGGCACGTTGGACAGCAGGCAGGCGGGCCGGCCGGTCGCCCGCCAGGCTGCCAGAGCCTCCGCCGCCTGGGGGAAAACGCGCACTCCATCATGCATCACGCCCCACAGGTCCACGATCAGGGCGTCGTACCGATCGGCAATATCGGACAGCCCTGCGATCTCGCGGGGCAGCGCCGGCGTTGTTCCTCGTGGCATAGGGCGCTCCGCTCAACCCCGGTTGCGGGTATCGCCGAGCAGGGGTCCCTGCCCGAAATCGATCGGCAGATCGAGGATTTCGATAAGCTGTTGTTCGGTACGAACCCGATTGACGATCAGATCCACGGCCACCCGGTCCAATTCATCCTTCACGATCGGGAACGCCAGCGGCAGGTCCGGTGAATCCCGTTCCGCCAGCAATGTGTCGGCGTCGATCTTCAAGAACCGTATGTGGTTTTCGTGCAGCACGTCGGCGTCGATGCGGCCCAGATCGTGCACTTCGGACAGGGCGAACCGGAAGCCGATCGCCGCCAGCCGATCGAGTGACTGGCGGACCGCGGGCAGCGATTCCCACCACGAGTCCTGGCCGAACTGGAACACCAGGCGGGGCGCCAGTTCCGCGTTGTCGGCCATGAACTCCGCCAGTTGCCCCATGAAGGCGGCGTCCCCCAGCGTATGGACCGACAACCGCGTGAAGAACATCCCCGACCGGTTGCGGCGCAGCGTTTCGCGGACAAGCTGGATGCCGCGGAACAGCAGGATGTTGTCGATGGCGGCATTCAACCCTTCGGCTTCCGCGGCCGATTGGAACTCCTCCGGCTCCAGCATCCGGCCGGCGGCCGTGCGAAGCTGTCCGATCACCTCGAAATGCCGGGTCTTGCGCTGGGGCAGGCTGACGATCGGTTGCAGCACGATGTCGATGCGGTCGTCGCGGACGGCTTCCTGGACGAGGTCCCGCAACTCCGAGTCGCTGAACGCGACCTGGGCTTCCGCCGACCGCTCCGCGCCATAACGCGCCGACAACCGGCGCACCAACTCTTCCAGCAGCGCCTTCTCGGCGGCGACCCGATCCAGGATGTCGCCGCCGTCGGGCTGATCCACCAACCGCTGCCGCACGGCCGCCAGCTCGTGCGCCGTCTCGGCAAGGTCCACCCTGGCCGCGTCGCGATCGGCCGTCACCAGCCGGATCTCCCGCTGCAACTGCCGCTCGCGCCCCAACCGGGAAACAACGTCATGCAAAAGCGCGCCCAGCAGCAGCACGATCGCGCCGATGCAAACGGCCAGCCATTTGCCGATCTCCGGCATGCTGTACGGCAAGGTCAGGGCGACGGCCACGGCCAGGGCGGCGTAGCTGAACGCGAATATCAGGTGCCGGAGCAACGACATGCGGGGTGACTTCGGACCGTGAGGCCCCGGCTACATAGCAGCCTCAGGCTGCGCTGCCCACGGCCTGCATGAGGCTGGAAAAACCATCCCGGCGCAGGTGATCGGCCAATCCGCGCTTGATCTGGCCCACCAGCCTGGGTCCGCGATAGGCGAGCCCCGTGTAGAGCTGAACCAGGCAGGCACCGGCGCGGATCTTGGCATAGGCATCATCCGCCGACGCCACCCCGCCGACGCCGATCAACGGCATCGCCGCGCCCAGGCGGCGGCGCATGTCGGCCAGCAGGGCCGTCGACAGGGCCATCAGGGGCGGGCCACTCAACCCTCCGGCTTCCCGGGCGAGGTCGGCGGGTATGTCCTGTGGCCGCGTCACCGTCGTGTTGGCGACGATCAGCCCGTCAACACCGCACGCGACGGCCGCCCCGGCGATTGCGTCCCGATCGGCCGCCTCCAGATCCGGCGCGATCTTCAACAGCACGGGCACGCCGCCAGCCGACTCGGTCCGGGCCGCCAGCACGGCCGTCAGCAACGGCTCGAGCGACGCCTGGCGCTGCAGGTCGCGCAGGCCGGGCGTGTTCGGGGACGAGACGTTGATCGCCAGATAGTCGGCCAAAGGCCCGAGTTGCCGCACACCGTGCACGTAGTCGTCGACCGGGTCCGCCGAATCCCGGTTCCGGCCCAGGTTGACCCCCACCGGTCCGGGCCGGCGGCACTGTTCCAGTCGCCGGCGGACGACGTCGGCGCCGTCATTGTTGAAGCCGAGGCGGTTGATCAACGCCGACTGCCCGGGCACGCGAACCATGCGCGGCCGGGGGTTTCCGGCCTGGGGGCGCGGCGTGACGGTGCCGACCTCGACGAACCCGAAGCCGATCGCCATGACCGATGCGATCACGGTCGCGTTCTTGTCGAAACCGGCGGCCATTCCCAGCGGATTGGCAAATCGCCGACCGAACACGTCCACCGACAGGATCGGGTCGTCCGGTCGGGAATTCCGGGGGCCCAGGCCGGCCCGGAGGGATGCGATGGTGAGGCTGTGGGCGGGTTCCGGCGGCAAGGCATGCAGCACCGGTTTGGCCAGGGCGAACAGGTCAGGCATGACCCGCATGCTTGGGCGCTAGGGCGGCCGGTTACAAGCGCGGCAAGGCCAATACGGGTCGACGGTCATATCGTTAGTCGCGCAGATCGTTTGCATTCTGCGAGACTCGACACATCGAGCGTTGCGAAATGCACAGACTTGCGTTGCCCGCGACCGTTCTTTGCGCGTAGCTCGCCGCCAACTTCGCACATAAGCCCTTGACATTTCACAGCTATACGATTTCGCCATTCGTGCTCACGATTACCCATACGTCGGGCACGGACATTGCACACATACAAAGGCATTGATTATAATACATTTTGGTATGAGGGAGGACCAACCGTGCCCGATGCCCACAGCAATCGGCAATCTACGCCCCACGGGTTGGGCGACGAAACGCCGCATATGAAAGCGGCGGCGATCTCAACGCCGGAGATGGCCTGCGGATCATCCATGCCGGGCAAACCGACAGCGTCCATGCTGGCCGCCGGAGCCCGGGCGGGGAATGTCTCGGTCGAAGTCGCCTGGCGCGTTTATCAGGCGATGGTGACGGCCGCGTAGACAGACCGGTCCGCCGTTAGGAGGGCGATTCCAGGGGAGCGGCGGCGACCAGCGGTGCCGCCATGGTGCCGTTCGCCGACGTTTTGGCGACGACAAGCAACGCGGCGGCGGCGGGGCCATCGCATCCGCCGGTCACGACGATCAGGTCGCCGGTCCGCAGCATATCGTCCGCCCCCAGCAGACGGCCGCCGGCACAAAGACGCTCCACATCCTTGGACATCCGGTAGTGCCAGAGCGTGAAGCCGTTGGCGTAAGCCAGCACACTCAAGTTTTCCAGTTCGATGGGCATGCGTCCTCGCGGGGGCTGTCTCGGATGAAGCGGCGTCCGCCCCGCGCCTCGCCTGCACGAACGCCAACGAAAATGCCCGGCCGGATCCGCGTCGCCGATCGATGCGGTGAAGCGGTTCCGGCCGGGCCAGTCGGCACAGGGAGGACAAGGGACCTCAGTCAACGCCCCTCGGTGCCCGAGGCGCACAAGAGCCGCCAACCGTGTTCAAGATAGGCGAATGTTCCGCGATATCAAGTTTAAATTCCTATGAATCGATTTCAGGTTCGGAAATGCGCGGCGACCGCAGGAGGCAATCTGCCCCTTCGGGCAAGCGCTTCGGCGGTCAACAGCGTGACCACGCTGACGACGTCATGGATGCGGCCGTCCAGGGCCATATCGATAGCCTCCCCAAGGGGTAGCCACCGCAGCGCCAGGTCCTCCGTCTCGTCGGGTGCCGCCGTCCGCTGCTCCAGATCCCAGGCGAGGTAGCAGGTGCAACGGTCGTCGGTGACGCTGTTGGACAGAGAATGCTTGGCGAGTTCCCGCCAGGACGCGGCGACCAGCCCGGTTTCCTCCATCAACTCGCGCTGGGCCCCGGCCAGGGTTTCCTCGCCGGCCGGCACGCCGCCCTCCGGGATCTCCCAGGAGTAGCTGTCCAACGTGTACCGATACTGGCCGACGAGGACGGTTCGCCCGTCCGCAGTGATCGGCAGGATGCCGGTCGCCCGCGCCTTCATATGCACCACGCCGTAGATCCCGGGATTTCCCCGGGGCGTCATCACCTGGTCCTCGCGGACGGAGATCCACGGATTGTCGTAGACCGGTTTCGTGGCGAGCGTTGTCCAGGGGTTGGCGACCATCGCGCGGTTTGCCTCCGCCGTATCGGGAACCGCCAGCCTAGGCCGATTCGACCCAAACCCGCCGCACCGTGCCCCCTCCGGGCCGCCCGCCGGTATGCCGTGCCGCGGGATGGCGGGCGATGCCTTTAAGCCGGCAAGATCGATGGGCTAAGGTCGCACCCATGCGCACCCTCTACCATTTCGCCCTTTCGGCCCCGTCGCGCGCGATCCGGATCGCCCTGGCCGAGAAGGGCCTCGAGGCCCAGCTCAAGGTCGAGAAGGTTTGGGAACGCCGGCCCGAGTTCCTGGGGATGAGCCCTAGCGGCGAGGTGCCCGTCCTTGTCGAACCGGACGGCACGACGCTGACCGACGGGTCGGTGATCGCCGAATACCTGGACGAGGTCTATGCCGATCCCCCGCTGATCGGCGCCGATCCGCTGAGCCGGGCCGAAACCCGCCGGCTGGCTTGCTGGTTCGGGCAGAAATTCGCCCGCGAGGTCACGGACAACCTGGTCGGCGAGAAGCTGATGAAGCGGTTCCTGGCCCTCGGCGAACCCGACAGCCAGGCGATCCGCGCCGGCAAGGCCAACATCCACTACCATCTTGAGTACATCGCCTATCTGGCGGAGACCCGGAACTGGCTGGCCGGCGACGGGCTGACCTTGGCCGATATCACCGCCGCCGCCCATCTTTCGGTCGTCGACTATCTGGGCGATGTCCCCTGGGCGGACCATCCCAAGGCCAAGGACTGGTACAGCCGGATCAAGTGCCGGCCCAGCGTCCGCCCCCTTCTGGAGGACCGCATCGCCACCGCGCCCCCGCCGCCGCACTACACGGACCTGGATTTTTAACCGGCGCGGACGGCCGGTCACTCCGATGCCGCCAACCGGTCCAGATTGGCCTGGGCCGACGCCGCGGTCGCACTGCCGGGGGCGGCGGCCACCGCCGCTTGCCAATCCGACTGGGCACCGGCCGAATCGCCGCTGAGCAACCGCAGATTGCCGCGCTCCAACAAAAGCCGCGGATCGCCGGGCACGATCTGCAACCCCCTGTCGGCATCGTCGAGGCCCAGTTCGTAGTTGCCGAGACGGCGGTGCGCCGCGGCGCGCAGCAGGTAGGCGTCGCGGGACGCGGGATCGATCAGCAAGGCCTGGTTCAACGCGTCGACCGCCCGCCACCAGTCGGCCCGGGCGGCCGCCACATGCGCTGCCGCGATCCAGAGGTCGACCGACGGCCCGGCGGCCCCCATGACCTGGGCAATCAGT
>JANQIU010000012.1 GCA_028281985.1 Alphaproteobacteria bacterium
GGGGCGGCGCAGGCCGGCGTGATTTCGCTGGTGCTCGTCTCCCTGCTGCTGGTGCTGGGGCTGCGATCCTGGCGAGTCATCGTCGCCGTCCTGGTCACCCTGATCAGCGGGCTGATCCTGTCCCTGGGCTTCGCGACGCTGGCCATCGGCTCGCTGAACCTGATCTCGGTCGCCTTTGCGGTCCTGTTCATCGGTCTGGCCGTGGACTTCGGCATCCACTACGCGCTACGGCAGCGCGAAGCTGTCGCGTCGGGTTGCGACCGGGCCTCGGCGCTGGCGACCGCCGGCGCCAGTGTCGGGCGGGCGCTGTCGCTCAGCGCGCTATGTGCGGCCATCGGCTTCCTGTCGTTTGTGCCCACGGATTACCAGGGACTGGCCGAGCTGGGCATCATCGCCGGCGCCAGCATGGTCGTCGCCCTGCTGGCCAACCTGACCCTGCTGCCGGCGCTGATGACGCTCCTGCGCAGCGGCGGGCCGACGGCGGCGCGGCAGGTCGCCCCATCCGACGGGCTGGCGCGGCTGATGGCCGGCGGGCACCGCGTCATTCTGCTGGCGGCGGCGGTCCTGGCGGTCGCCGCGGCGGTCGCCGCGCCGGCGCTCCGGTTCGACGTCAATCCGCTGAACTTGCAGGACCCGGAAGCCCCGGCCGTGGCGACCTATCTCGATCTTGCCAGCAGCAGCCGCACGACACCGTACCGGATCCAGATCCTTGCCGACGATCTGGCAGCCGCCGAGGCCCTGTCCGACGACATCGCCATGCTGGATACGGTCGACTACACGCTCACGCTGGCCCGGTTCGTCCCCGCCGACCAGGACGAGAAGCTGCTGGTGATCGACGATCTGGCCCTGTTCCTGCTGCCGGTCCTGTCGCCGCCACAGCCCCTGGCGCCGCCCGATGAGGCGACCCGAACGGCGGCGACGGACCGGCTGCGCGGCAGCATCGCCGACTATGTCGCATCCGGCAGCGGCAGCGAGGCGGCGGAACAGGCGGCCCGGCTGAGCGGCGCTCTGTTCCGGCTGACCGACCAGGCCGCCGATCCCGGCGCCGCTTTGGCCGATCTGGAGGATCGTCTGCTGCGCCTGCTGCCGGCGATGCTCAACGACCTGGCGCTGGCCATGGAGGCGGGACCGGTCACCCTGGACACCATCCCCGAGCGGTTCGTCACCGACTGGCTGGGGCCGGATGGGCAGGCGCGGATCGACGTCGTGCCGGCCGACGACGTTTCGGGAACCGACGCGATGCGCGCCTTTGCCGACAGCGTCCAGGCGGTCTATGCCGACGCGACCGGCAGTCCCGTGGTCGTCACCGAAGCCAGCCGCGCGGTGGCGCGGGCGTTCCTGGAGGCCACCATCATCACGGTCCTGGTCATCACCGCGATCCTGGCGGTGCTGTTCAGGCGCCTGGGCGATGTGCTGCTGGCCCTCTTGCCGCTGGGGCTGACCGCGCTCTACACCATCGCCGCGGCGGTCGTGCTGGGACTGCCCTTCAATTTCGCCAATGTGATCGTGCTGCCTTTGCTGTTCGCTCTTGGTGTCAGTTCCTCCATCCACCTGGTAATGCGGCGACGGGCCGAAGGCGGGGCGGCTGCGGCTTTGCGGTCAAGCACACCGCGGGCGGTCCTGTTCAGCGCCCTGACCACCGTGGCGTCGTTCGGCAGCCTTGCCGTGTCGGCCCACCGGGGGATGTCGAGCATGGGCATCCTGCTGACGATCGCCCTGACCATCACGCTGGCCACAACGCTCCTGGTCCTGCCCGCCCTCATGCACTGGCTGGAGAAGCGGTCCGGGCACCGCCAAACGGTGGGACATCATCGTCCGGCCGGACATCGTCATTCAGGAGGCCGACCATGACCGGCGTCGCCCCGCCGCCGCGGGTTACCGCCGTGATCAACCTCGAACCGGAAACGGCGATCGGCGGTCACGTGAAATCCTGGGTCCGGTTCGCCGAAGCCGCGGCAAGGCGTCCCGGCGACCTGGACCTGACCGTCCTGTTCCTGGGCGACAGCGCTCGCGAGGAGGTGCTGTCGCCGACGGTCCGGATCGTCACCCTGCCGCCGGTACGATCGACCAAGGGATCGCGCTTGACCGAACAGAAGGCTGGCCATACCGACCTGGCCCGGGACAATCCGGCGGCCGAACCCTACCTGCGCCAGGCGGATGTCGTGCACATCACGGACACCTTCGCCATGGCCCGCACCGCGCTGCGGGTGTGCCGGGAGACCGGCAAGCCGTTGGCCTATTCGCTGCACACCAATCTGCCCAGCTTCACCCGGGTCTACACCCGGGAGATCGGCCGCCGGCTGACCGGTCGCTTGGGCGAGCGCGTGCTGTGCGACGTCCTGCGGCTGCATGACGTCGCCGCCCTGGCGACGGGGCGGCAGGTGGTGCGCATGATCCGCTCGGCCGACCGGATCTGGGCATCGAACGATCCCGACCGGCGCCTGGCCGCCAAGCTGATCGGTGCGGATCGGGTTACCATGCTGCGGCGTGGCATGGACCGCCAGATCTTCGACCGGGTGCGGCGCGACCGGGCGCGTCTGAACGAGCGTTTCGGACTGCCGCCGACCGCGGCGGTCATGCTGTTTGTCGGGCGTGTCGACGCGACCAAGGGCGCGTGGGTGATGGCGGGCGCCCTGGAGCAGTTGCGGAACCAGGGGCATGACGTTGTCGGCCTGATCGTCGGCGACGGGGCCGACCGGCCGGATATCGCGGCCCGGCTGGGCGAGGGCGTGCGGACGCCGGGGCCTTTGGCGCAGGAGGATCTCGGCTGGATCTACGGAAGCTGCGATCTGTTCGTCTTCCCGTCCAAGAGCGAGATGTCGTCCAATGTGGTGCAGGAGGCCAAGACCTGTGGCCTCGGCGTCTTCGTCTCGGCCCACGGCACCATGGGGCAGTTCATCCAGCAGGATGGCCTGGACGGTGTCGTGGTCGAGAAGACCACCGCCGCCGCCTGGGCCGACGCCATCGCGCCCTACCTGGCCGACCCGGCCCGGCTGCGCGCGCTGGGCGACGCGGCCTATGACAACGCGGCGGGGGCCGTGCCGAGCTGGGATGCCGTTCTGGCCGAGGACCTGCTGCCCGATTGGCGCCGGCTGGCGGGCCAGGACAGCGCAATCGAATCGGTGGCGCGGTCCTATGGCTGACCGTTCCCAAACCGTGTCGGTGGGCGTGTCGTGACGGTCCTGGTCACCGGCGCCACCGGGTTCGTCGGCTCGGCCATCGCCCGGCGTCTGCTGCGCGACGGGATGTCGGTGCGGGCCATCGCCCGTCCCCATTCCGATCGGCGCAACCTGGAAGGGCTGCCGCTGGAGGTCGTCGACGCCGACCTGAACGACCCCGACACCTTGCGGGCAGCCGTTGCCGGCTGCCGGGCCGTCTACCATGCGGCTGCCGACTATCGGCTTTGGGTCCGCGATCCCGACGCGATGTTCCGCACCAATGTCGAGGGGACGGTGTCGCTGATGCGGGCGGCGGCCGATGCCGGGGTGGAGCGTGTCGTCTACACCAGCAGCGTGGCGACCTTGGGCATCCCCAGGGACGGCGGGCCGGGCGACGAGGATACGCCCGTTTCCTTGGACGACATGGTCGGACCGTACAAGCGATCCAAGTTCCTGGCCGAGGATGCGGTCCGCCGCCTGGTGCGCGACCAGGGATTGTCGGCTGTGATCGTAAACCCGTCCGCGCCGGTCGGCCCCCACGACATCAAGCCGACACCAACCGGCCGGCTGATCGCCGATGCGGCGGCGGGTCGGATACCGGCATTCGTCGACACCGGTCTGAACATCGTCCATGTCGACGACGTGGCGGAAGGGCATATCCTGGCCCATGACCGGGGCACGGTCGGCGAGCGATACGTGCTGGGAAGCCAGGACATGACCCTGCGGGAGATACTGGCAACCGTCGCCCGCGCCGTGGGCCGGTCGCCGCCGCGGGTGCGCCTGCCCCATTGTGCGGCCCTGCCGATCGCCTATGTCTCGGAAGCCTGGGCACGGCTGACCGGGGGCGAACCGCGGGCCACGGTCGACGGCGTCCGGTTGGCGCGCAAACACATGTTCTTCAGTTCCGCCAAGGCTGAGCGGGAACTGGGCTACCGGCCGCGGCCGGCCGCGGAGGCGCTGTTGGACGCGGCGCGATGGTTCCAGCAGGCCGGTATCTGAGCCCGGCGTGCGCATCGCGGCCTTCCTGCTTCTTTGCCTCGGCATCGCCGTGGCCGTGGCCCTGGTCATTCAGCAGGGGGCGGCCGACATCGCCACCCTGATCGTCGGCGCAAGCTGGGGTGTGGCGGCGGTGATCGCCCTTCACCTGGTGCCGATTCTGCTGAACGCCCTGGCCTGGCGCAGCCTGCTGCTACCCATGGGCGCCAACCGGCCGATCCTGGCCCTGTTCTGGATGCGCTGGGTCGCCGATTCGGTGAACCAGTTACTACCGGCGGCACAGCTCGGCGGCGAAGTCCTGCGCGGGCACATGCTGGCGCGCAGCGGCGTGCCGGGCGTGACCAGCGGCGCCAGCATCGTCGTCGATCTGCTGGGCGGGCTGGTTTCGCTGATCCTGTTCATCCTGATCGGCGGCGGCCTGTTGATGGCGAAGGGGGCCGATCCGACGGCCGCCCGGACCGCGACCATCGGCATGGCGCTGTTTGTCGTGATCTTCTTCGTGCTGATTGCGGCCCACCGTGCCGGGGCCTTTCTCTACCTGGCCCGCGGGCTGGAACGCATGCACGACGGCCGGGCGTGGCGGGCGATGACAGGCGGTGCCACCGCCCTGGACCGGGCGCTGGTCGACGCCTACCGCCGGCCTGTCACGTTCTTGCGCTGCGTGCTGTGGCATCTAGCCGCATGGTGCGCGGGATCGGTGCAGATCTGGGTCACGGCGCACGCGCTCGGCTATCCGATCACCCCGCTGGAAGCCTTGATCGTCGATTCGGCGGGTCAGGCCGTGCGGAACCTGGGCTTTGCGGTGCCGGGCCAACTCGGGGTGCAGGAGGCCGGCTACCTGGCCGCCGGCACGCTGGTCGGCCTGCCGTCGGAAATCGGTCTGTCCGTCGCCCTGATCAAACGGATCCGGGATCTGGCCCTGGGCGTACCCGCACTGATCGCCTGGCAGGCCATCCTCGGCCGGCGGGTCTTCAAGCGTCCGCGGGGATAGGCGGGGCCGGCATTCCGGCTTGCGGAACCACTGTAGTGTACCGCAATTTGGTTGTATCACGTTCCGGCGAAGTCAAAATCAATTCTGACAAATCCCGCACGAATACCTGACCCGCGGACTTGGTTGTGTCTTGCGTCCCCCCACATGATCAGCGAGAAACGTGTTAACCGCTGGAAAATCCGGCGCTGGGAAGTCAAACGGGCAAAGACGTCAACAAGCCCGGAAAGCAAAGGAACCGGAGCAATGTCGCAGGGACCGTTGCGCGTGTTGTTGGCCCAGCCGCGTGGCTTCTGTGCTGGTGTCGAGCGCGCCATCGATATCGTGGAACGGGCTTTGGCCTTGTACGGACCGCCGGTCTATGTGCGCCACGAGATCGTCCACAACAAATGGGTCGTCGAAAGCTTGAAGGCGCGCGGCGCCCGCTTCGTCGAAGAGGTGGATGAGATCCCCGAAGGCGCGGTGACGATCTTCAGCGCCCATGGTGTCGCGGAGCAGATCGAACATGACGCCGACCAGCGTGGCCTGCAGGTGATCGACGCCACCTGCCCGCTGGTCAGCAAGGTGCACAAGGAAGGCCAGCGCTATGCCGAGAAGGACTACGACGTCGTCCTGATCGGCCATGACGGCCACCCGGAAGTGGAAGGCACCATGGGGCGCATCCCCGGTCCGGTGCACCTGGTCGAAAGCGTCGCAGATGTGGCCCGGATCACGCCGCGGAACCCCGAACAGCTTGGCTATGTCACCCAGACCACGCTCAGCGTCGACGACACGCGCGAGATCATCGCCGCGTTGACGGCGCGGTTCCCCAAGATCGTCGGTCCCGATGTGCGGGATATCTGCTATGCCACCCAGAACCGGCAGACCGCGGTGCGCGCCCTTGTGCAGCAGGTCGATTTGCTGCTTGTGGTCGGCGCGCAGAACAGCTCCAACTCCAACCGGCTTCGCGAGATCGGCGCCGATATGGGGCGGACCAGCTATCTGATCGCGGATGCGACACAGGTGCGCCCCGAGTGGCTGGACGGTATCGCTTCGGTGGGCATTACTGCCGGGGCGTCGGCCCCGGAAAAGCTGGTGCAGGACGTTGTCCAGAAGCTGGCGGAGTGGCGCCAGGTAACCGTCGATGTGCTGGACGGCGTCTCAGAGAATGTACGGTTCCGACTGCCCGATGTGCTGACCGAGCAGCAGCAGGCCGGCGCCGCCTGAACGGGCGCACAAGCAAACCCATTCCCGGGCCGATGGCCCCACCGGTTCGTTTCTGGAGATAGGCCCATGGGGGTTCCCCTTCGCCAGCAGTTCGATGTCGGCCTCTACGTCATGAAGCAGCGGTTGCGCGGCCGCCGGCGCTATCCGCTGGTGCTGATGCTGGAGCCGCTGTTCCGCTGCAACCTGGCCTGCGCCGGCTGCGGCAAGATCGACTATCCGGACGCCATTTTGAACAAGCGGCTGTCGGTGCAGGAATGCCTCGACGCGGCCGATGAATGCGGCGCGCCCATGGTGGCGATCCCCGGCGGCGAGCCGCTGATCCACAAGGAGATCGGCGAAATCGTCGAGGGCTTGGTGGCCCGCAAGAAATACGTCTCGCTGTGCACCAATGCGCTGCTCTTGGAAAAGAAGCTGCATCTGTTCAAACCGTCGCCCTATCTGTTCTTCTCGGTGCATCTGGATGGGCTGCGCGAGCACCACGACAAGGCCGTGTGCCGGTCCGGCGTGTTCGACAAGGCGGTGTCGGCCATCAAGGCGGCCAAGGCCCAGGGCTTCACGGTCAACGTCAACTGCACGATCTTCGACGGCCATCCGGCCGATCAGATCGCCGGTTTTCTCGACTTCGTCACCGAGCTTGGGGTCGACGGCGTCAGCATCGCGCCCGGCTACGCCTATGAGCGCGCGCCGGACCAGGAGCATTTCCTGAACCGCCGCAAGACCAAGGAGCTGTTTCGCAACGTCTTCAAGGCGGGCAAGGGCAAGAAATGGCCGATCTCCCATTCCTCGCTCTATCTGGATTTTCTGGCCGGCAATCAGACCTATCGGTGCACGCCGTGGGGCATGCCGACGCGCAACATCTTCGGCTGGCAGCGTCCCTGCTATCTGCTGAACGAGGGGTACACCGAGACCTTCCAGCAGTTGATGGATGAGACGGACTGGGACAGCTACGGCACCGGCAACTACGAAAAGTGCGCCGACTGCATGGCCCATTGCGGATACGAGCCGACCGCCGTGACCGACGCCACGGCCAACCCGTTCAAGCTGATGATGACCAAGCTGCGCGGCATCCGGACCGATGGCGACATGGCGCCGGAGATCCCGTTGGCCAACCAGCGCAAGGCCGCCTACATGTTCGACGGCTTGGTGGCCGGGGCGATGCAGGAGATGCACCGCCCGGCGGAAGACCAGGCCGCCGACCAGCGCAAGGCTTCCTGAGAGTTCGGGGACAGTTTACTCAATCCATGCGCCACGATCTGTAGCGCATGGATTGAGTAAACTGTCCCCGACTACTTCTTCATGGGCTTCTTCGTTCTCGCCTTCAGGGCCACATCGAACGCTTCCCGGGCCCAGTCGCATAGGGCGTCGGGGTCGTCCATCAGGGCGTCCGGCACCGGGTAATAGCTCATGGTTGTCGGCTTGTCGGGATACGGCTGGAACGGCGTAAGGCCCGCCGCCTCGTAGCGGCCGCGGGTCCGGTCGTCGACCTTCAGAAACAGCCGCTCGTAGGCGATCAAGCCGAAGGTCAGGCCGTCCAAGGCGACGTTGAAGCCGCCGAACATGGCCCGCGTGGTCACCGGTCCCAGGGGCAGAAGCATCTCGCGGATCATCGCGTTGAACTCAGTGTCTTTTGCCATCGGGGTCAAACCCTCCTTGCGGCAAAACCAGCCCCGAAGCCGGGCAGGTCAACCTGGCCGGCGCCCCAGGTTGCCATGAACCCGTGGCCTTCCACCGGTTGCCATCCGGTGTCGGCGGGCAGCGTGCACGCGGTGCGGGACAGGTTGAACAGGCACAAGAGACGGCTGGTGCCGGTCGCCCGCTCGATGCCGAACACCGTTTCGGGCAGGTTTTCCAGCACCGTGATGTCACCGTCGCGAAGCTCCGGTCGCTCCCGCCGCCACGCCAGCAGCCGCCGGCACGCGGCCAGAACCGAGTCCGGATCGGCCGACTGGCGGTCGATCGCCAGGTCCCGATGGGTGTCGGCCACCGGCAGCCAGCTTGCGGCCGCGGTGCTGAAGCCTGCCTGGGGCGCGTTGGCGGCCCAGGGCAGGGGGGTGCGGCAGCCGTCCCGCCCCTTGAACGCCGGCCAGCCGGCGATCCCCCAGGGATCCTGCAGATGCTCGAATGCCACCGCCGCCTCGGGCAGGCCCAGCTCCTCCCCCTGATACAGGCAGACCGCGCCGCGCAGCGTGAGCAACACCGCCAGCAGGAGCTTGGCCAGCGCCGGCCGGTCGGCATTCGTCGCCCCGGTTGCCGCCGCCCATCGGCTGACGACCCGCGGCGCGTCATGGTTGGAGAAGGCGAAGGTCGGCCAGCCGTCGCCGATCTTGCCCACCGTGCGCGTCACCTCGCGGCGCAGCAGCGGCACGGTCATGTCCGGCTTCAGGAACTGGAAGGTGTAGCAGCTGTGCAGTCCCTTCGGCGCCGCCATGTACCGCGCCGATGCGTCCGCCGTGTCGACATCGGTGACTTCGCCCAGCACCAGCCGGTCGGAATAGCGATCGACCAGCCGCCGCAGATCGGCGAAGCGATCCAGGATCTCCGGCTGGTCACGGTCGAACTGGTGCTCCTGCCAGACGAACGGATTGCTGTCGTCGCCGCCGTAATCGCCGGTCGCCGGCCGGTGGCGCGAGACCGGCGGGTTGTCGCGCAGGTCGGGATCGTGAACCAGCGTGGTGATCGCGTCGAGGCGCAGGCCGTCGACCCCCTTGTCCAGCCAGTGCTGCACCTCGCCCAGCACTGCGTCCACCACCGCCGGATTGTGCCAGTTCAGGTTCGGCTGTTCGGCCAGGAAGTGGTGCAAGTAGTACTGCCGGCGCTGGTTTTCCCAGGTCCAGGAAGGCCCGCCGAACACCGCCAGCCAGTTGTTGGGCGGCGTTCCGTCGGGCTTCGGGTCGGCCCAGACATACCAGTCGGCCTTCGGGCCGCTTCGCGACTGCCGGCTTTCGCGAAACCAGGCGTGCTGATCGGATGTGTGGCACAAGACCATGTCGAAGATGACCTTCAGCCCGCGGGCGTGGCAGGCCGCGATCAGCCGGTCGGCATCGGCATCGCTGCCGAAGATCGGATCGACGCGGCGGTAGTCCTCGACGTCGTAGCCGTAATCCCGCATAGGCGACTTGAAGAACGGCGAGACCCAGACGGCGTCCGCCCCCAGATCGGCGATATGGTCCAGCCCGTCGACGATGCCGGCCAGATCGCCGACACCGTCGCCGTTCGCATCCCGGAAGCTGCGGGGATAGACCTGATAGATGACGGCGCCCTGCCACCACGGGCGCGGCTGTGCGGTATCCGGCATGGTCGAAGTCCTCGTGACGGTCCGCGGCCGCCGATTCGGATGCGCGGCGCCTGCGGTGCCCGATCTGTGGCGCGGACGGCAGGCCAGATCAACGCTGTCATCCCGCTGTCACATGACGGTAATCGATGTTTGATACGTTTCGGCGTCGCAGAACCGGGACATACCCTCAGCCGCCAAAAAAAACGGGGCCACACCCATGTCGGACCACAAAGTCTACAAGGTGTTGTTTATCGGCTACGCGAACACGACCCGGAGCCTGATGGCCGAAGCCATTCTGCAGCGTTGGGCGGGCGGCCGGTTCCTGGCGCTGAGCGCCGGTGCCGTTCCGGCCGACGCGATCCACCCGCAGACGGCCGCACAGCTCAAGGCCTACAATCACAGCCTGGAAAAGCTGACGCCGAAGGGCTGGGACCGGTTCTGCGGCCCCGAGGGCGAAGCCGTCGACTTCATCTTCACCGTGTCCGAAAGGGCCCGCGAACTGCCGCGTCCGGACTGGTCCGGCCATCCGATGCTGGCCCATTGGGGGACCTATGATCCGGAGATAACGACCGGCGACGCCCCGCACGTCGCCCGCGGGTATCGCCGCGCCTATCTCGACCTTGAAGCCCGCATCAAGATCTTCTCCAGCCTGCGGGTGGAAGGTCTCGACCGGCTGGCCCTGGAGGAGCGGTTGTCGGCAATCGGCCGCGCGACCGCCGCCCCCGAACCCGCCTAGCCGGTCACCGGTCAGCCGGCGGGCCCGTCCGGCCCGCGCAAGGCCAGTAATCCAACGACGTTTGATGAGCGGAAGTCCGCCACCTGGGCGGCCGTCGCTCGCATTCGTCGAACGCGGACGCTTGACGTTCTGAGCAAAGAAATTTATGTGAAACAATAATTATCGGAGACGATGGAGCCATCAATGGCGGAGTCGGTGCGGGTACGGCGGGTCAGCCGGGTGCTGGCCGTGGTGTCGACGGTCGGGATCGTCGCCATTCCGGTGTTGGCCGGCCTCCTGTGGGCGCTGGTCCTTCTCGACGGGCTGATGTCGGCCATCCCGGCGGTCGCCGGCCTGAACCCGGCGGCGGAGATCAGCGGGCCGGCGCGGCTGATCGGGTTTCTGGGCACCATGCTGCCGGCGGCGGCGGTGATGGTCGGGCTGCTCTATCTGCGGCGACTGTTCAACGCCTACGCGGCGGGCGAGTTCTTCACCGCGCGCAACGCCGCGCGGATCTGCGGGTTTGCCTGGTCGGTGATCGCCATGGGACTGCTGCGGCCGGTCGGCGGGATGCTGACTTCCGTGGCCGTCACCCTCGACAACCCGCCAGGGCAGCGGGCGCTGGCGATCGGGTTCGGATCGCCGGAGGTGAACATCCTGTTCGTCGGCAGCGTGGTCCTGGTAATCGGCTGGGTGATGCGCGAGGCGGCCAAGCTGGCCGACGAGAACGCGGCCTTCGTCTGACGGCATCGGCGCCATGCCCATCGTGGTGACCCTCGACGTGATGCTGGCCCGCCGCAAGGTGCGCTCCAAGGATCTGGCGGCGGCGATCGGCATCAGCGAAGCCAATCTGTCGCTGCTGAAATCCGGCAAGGTGAAGGGCATCCGGTTCCAGACCCTGGCGCGGATATGTGCCGAACTCGGCTGCCAGCCCGGCGACCTTCTGGCCTTCCAGGGCGAGGACGAGGCATGAGCCGCGTTCTCGTGATGCTGGCCCTGACCACCATGCTCGCCGGCTGTGGCAGCGATCCCCGCGATGTGGTCTGGAACACGGTCGAAGGCATCGGCCGCGGCGCCTGCCAGGCGGCGCAGTCCTGTATCAACACCTGTCCGGAAGGCGAACGGTTCAGCGGGCGGACCAACCGCTGCATGCCGGACCGGTAGCGGCGGTTCCCGTCGACCGGCGTCTCGTGCCGCGGTCGCGGCGGTCGGTCAGAACCGCTGGAACGCCCGCTTCACCTGTTCCAGATGGCGGGCCCGGGTCTCTGGCGTCGATTTGTCCATGGAGTAGTGGCAAAGCCAGAAATGCTTGGCATCCGGGGCGCAGAGCGGGCGGATGCCCCGCAGCAGGACGCGCTTGGCCGGTTCGGCCATGTAGAGGCGCATGAACCACCAAGGCGACCCGGTGGTGGTGGCGACGCCGAACCGGCGGATGTTGGTCAGCCCCGGGCGGATGCGCCCGCCGTCGGGTGGCAGGTGGAAGGTGATGCCGGGCAGCCAGACGCGATCCAGCCAGCCTTTCAGGATCGCCGGCAGGCCGTACCACCAGGTGGGGAAGCACAGGGCCAGGCCCTCCGCCTCCTGGAGTTGGGCGACGTAGGGTTCGACCGCCGCCGTGTTGGCGCCGATGCTGTGGTAGACGCGGCGTTCCTCGTCCGACATGGCGGGGTCGAAGCCGGCTTCGTAGAGGTCCAGGTCGGTGACCGCGTGTCCGGCTTCGGTCAGCGTGTCGACGACCGTGCGGTGCACGGCGGCGTTGAAGCTGTCATTGACGGGATGGGCATAGACGACCAGCACGCGCATGTCGGACCCTCACACGGAACGGCGGGTTACCAGGTGGCCAAGACCGATTCGACCCGTCGGACGAACCGCTCGCAGCGCTGCGCCGTGGGTCGGTTCATGTCGTAGAGCGCCAGCCAGCGTGCATCGGCGTCGCGCGCACACAAGCGCCGCAGGCCGCGCAGCATGACCTTGCGGACGGGATCGCCGACCAGGCCCTTCACCACCGACCGGGTGGCGCCATAGGTCGTGATGAAGGCCAGGCGGCGCACATGCGTCAAACCCGCGCGCGTGCTGCCGTCGGTCAGGTGAAAGGCGACGCCGGGGATCAGCACCCGTTCCAGGTAGCCCTTCAGGATGGCCGGCACCCCGAAGTTCCACGTCGGGTAGACCATCACCAGACCTTCGGCCCGGCGCAATCGCGCCACTTCCGACGCGACCGCGGCCTGGTTCCGGTCGGGGTCGTGATAGGCCAGCCGCTCCTCGGCGGTCATGACCGCTTGAAAGCGCTCCCGATAGAGATCGTGGCAGTCGACGGTGTGACCGCGCTGCTCCAAGCACTCGACGACCGTGCGGCACAGCCGTGCATTGAAGCTGTCTTCCAGCGGATGCGCCCAAAGCACCAGGACATGCAGCGGCGTGTCCGGTGCTTTGGGCCTGCGAGGTGCGTCGTGCCCTCCGATCAACCCCCCTCCGCGTCCCAATCGACCACTGGCAGCATCAGGGCCGAATGTCGCTCGCCGCCGGCATGAACGGTCAGCGTGATGACGGACTGGTCGATCCGGCGGGCGGTCAGGTCGGCGCTGCCGTCGCCGGGATTGACCGTGACGCCGGGGAAGGCGGCCGCGGACAGGCTGAGGCGCAGCCGGCGCCCGCCCTTGATGGTGGCGCACAGCCCGCGCATCGGGATGGTCAGGGGCAGCGGGGTGTCCGGCGTCACCCGCAAATGACCCTGGGTCAAGGTCAGGACGCGCCCGTCGCGATTGACTTCCGACAGCGTCGCGCTGACGTCGAAGGACGCCGTGTCCGACTCCGCCCACAGTTCCAGGGCGACCGGGCCGGCCAGGAACAGGTCGTCGGCCAGCGGCTGCGTCGAATAGGTCAGCACGTCGAACCGGCCGTCGATGGCGGCACGGTCCTGCGGTCCGCCGGGGACGGCCAGATGGCCGCCATGGCTGGGCACCGGCCGCCAGGGGTCATGGACGATCCGGTCGACGGACGGTCCCGGCGCTTCCATCACCAGGCTGCCCGCGCCCGGATCGACCTGGGCCAAGCCCGAAGAGGCGAGATACAGCAACTCCGGTTCCGGATCGGGCAATCCGCCGAACGCCTGCCAGGTCTTGGCGCCCAGATCGAACAGTTGCACCGGCGCCTCGTCGTCCAGCCCCTGGTCTTCGCCCTTCAGCCAGTGATCGAACCAGGCGATCTGCACCTGGTCGATGGGGCTGCCGGCGTCCGGACCGAAATCGACGGCGCCGACCCGGCGGTCCCAGGGCAGGTGCCCCCAGGGTCCGATCAGCAATTGCTGGCGGGCCGTCGACGTGGCCTGGCTGCAGAAGGCGGCATAGGCGCCCAGCGTGCCCTCCAGCATGCCGTCGAACCAGCCGCCGATATGCAGGGCCGGAACGGTGATCTCGGCATCGCCCAGCAGATCCTTGGGCGCGATCCCCTGCCAATAGTCCTCGGCGCCGCCGGGCGGGTTCGACAGCCAATCGCGGTAGTGGCCGTAGCGGTCCAGCAAATCGATGACGCCATCGGGCAGTGCCGGCACGGCCGAGGTCAGCGGCAGCGACTGTGCGGCGGTCATCAGCACGGCTTCGCCCTCGGCATCGCCGGCGCGCCGCGCCTGCAGCACGGCCATCTGGAGGGCCCAGGCCAGGTTCTGGCCCAGGCGGAAAGCCCCGCCTTCGTAGGCCCAGTCGTCGCGCACCGACCACCCGACCATGGCCGGGGCGATGGCCGCCAGGGCGGGGGCACCGCCGGCAAGGGCCAGGAGCTGGGTGGTCCCCTGGTAGGAGAAACCGTACATGCCGACCTTGCCGCTGCAGTCCGGCAGCCCGGCGACCCAGGCGACGGTCTCGGCGCCGTCCTTGGCTTCGTTGGCCAGCAGGTCGAAGTCACCTTCCGACGTACCGGCGCCGCGCACGTCCTGGATCACCACCAGGTATCCCTGCTCGGCGTACCAGGACGGGTGGGCATAAACGACGGTCGAGGCGATCTTGCGGCCGTAGGGCTGGCGCATCAGCAGCGCCGGGAACGGGCCATCGCCTTCCGGCCGATAGATGTCGGCATCGAGACGCACGCCGTCGCTCGTCGCCATCGACGTGGTAGTCACGGTAACCGGCATGGATAGATCCTCGTGGCTGACGGAAAACCGTCAGACGCGCAGGGCGGCGCGGCGGAGAACCGCGACATCCTGCGCGTCCAACGGTACCGGTGTGCCATTATGGATCATTTCTGCAAAGTCTTCGTTCGGTACCATCATGCAAAGGGCGTAGAGCTTTCCCGTGCCGGTGTTTTCGATGACATGGGTCGAGCCCGGCGGCAGCAACACGGAGTCGCCGCATCCGATGGGCGCCGAATGGCCGTCGCAATGGGCGATGCCTTCGCCCTCCAGGATGAAGAACATTTCATGCGCCCGCTGGTGGGCGTTGGGGGGTGTCTTGCCGCCGACATCGTAGATTTCGACGATGCAGGTGAAGCCGACGCCCACCCCGGCCTCGGCAACCGAATCGAAGATGCAGGCCATGTAGTTCGTGTCGTCGGGGCTGATGCGAAAAGCGCGGTAGTCCTCGGCCCGCTTGATGACCGGCGCCACCATACTGGGGTCTCCTCAGGCGTCAGGGTTCGGTCAAGGCTGTGACCAACGGGTCCGATTCGATGGTGAACCCGAAGATCTGGCGTACGTTGTACAAAGTGGCCTGCCAGCAGAAATCCGGCGACGTGGTTGCGGTACAGTCCTCGACCAGCAGCGTGTCGTAGCCGAGGAAATTGCCGTCAGCCAAGGTGTGCAAGACGCATTGGTCTGCATTTACCCCGGCGAACAGAAGTGTGGTAACCGACTGGTTGCGCAAGATGCTGTCCAGCGGCGTGTCCCAGAACCCGCTCATGCGATACTTGGCGACATGGATGTCGCCGGCGGCATCGGCCGCCAGCTCGTCGACGATCGCGGCCGCCCAGCTTCCGGCCTGCAGAACCGGCGCGCCGTTGGAGGCCAGGGGGTCGCCCAGGCCGATGCCCTCTCCGGTCGGATCGTAGACATGCAGCAGCGACGGGCTCAGGTTCAGCCGGTCGGGGCGGTTGCCCCAGCTGACCCAGATGATGGGCATCCCGGCCCGGCGCAGGCCCGGCAGCAGGCGGCGAAGCGGCTCGATCGGCCGCCGGGCCGGCGCCACGTCGACGCCGATGCCGGACAGCCAGCCATCGGCGTGGCAGAAATCGTTCTGCATATCCACGACGATCATCGCGGTCCGATTGAGATCGATCGTGACCGGCTTGGGCGACGCCGGCAGTGCGACCGGCCGTGGCGGCGCGGACGCACGCACCAGGTCGGCGGCGCCGGCGGAGACCTGCCACTGATTGGATGGGGCCGGTCCGAGCGCTTTCATCGCGCTCAACGCCCGCTGTCGGCCGGTGGAGACATCTGCCGCCCTATCCCTTTGTTGCTCTTTGCCCATGCTTAAGCAGGGATCGTGCCATCGCGCCGCGCGCCTGTGGCGCAGTAACCGGGCGGTTTGCTGATCCATCAGACGGCCCAAGGAATGGGCGGGCTGCCTATCGGCGCGGCACCGGGATCGGCCCTGGTGGCCGCCGATGCGCGGCTCTGACGGCGGCCGATGCGCGGACCTGACCCATCCGTCCCCGCCTAGCCCGTTGCGTATCAAACAAATTCACGCTTCCTTGTGGCCGTCGCGGAACAACGGATGAGATCCACCCCCATGGCCGAAGCCGACCCCCTGGGTGCCTTTCTTCACCCGCGCGTCCAGCGGGCGGGGAATGCCGATGGGTTACCGGCCGACATCCCCTTGCGGGGGTTGTCCTTTGCGGCAAAGGACATCTTCGACGTCGCCGGCGAAAACACCGGTGCCGGCAACCCGGACTGGCTGCGCACGCATCCGGCGGCCGTGGCCGACGCCTGGGCCGTGGCGAGCCTTTTGGCGGCCGGCGCCAGCCTGGTCGGCAAGACCATCACCGACGAACTGGCCTTCAGCCTGGCCGGCGAAAACGATCACTACGGCACACCGATGAACCCGGCCTGCCCGGACCGGATCCCCGGTGGATCGTCCAGCGGGTCGGCATCCGCGGTGGCGGGACAGGCGGCCGACACGGCCCTGGGCACCGACACCGGCGGGTCGATCAGGGCGCCTGCCAGCTATTGCGGGATCTGGGGCATGCGCCCCACCCATGGGGCGGTGCCGTTGGATGGCGTGATGCCGCTGGCCCCGGGTTTCGACACCGTCGGCTGGTTCGCCCGGGATGCAGCCACCCTGGCTCGGGTGGGCGAGGCGCTGCTGCCGCGGGATGCCCGGCCTTGGGCGCTGCGGACGGCGCTGGTGTTGCAGGAGGCCGCGTCGCTGCTGGAGCTCGAGCACGCCGATGGCCTGTGGCGACGCACTCTCCAGGCGGCCGAGGCTGTAGGATCCAATCGGGTACAGCCGCTGGCGCCGGAAGGCCTGGACACCTGGCGCGGGCATTTCCAGGCGCTGCAGTGGCGGGAAATCCGGGATACCCACCAGGCCTGGATCGACGCGACCCAACCGCGGTTCGGCGCGGTCATCGCCGGCCGGTTCTCCCGGGTCGGGGAGATCACCGACGCCCAGGTGGCCGATGCCGACGCCTTCCGGCAGGTGGTGCGCGACCGTCTGGACGAGGCCTTGGGCGACGGTGTGATGGTGATGCCGACGATGCCGGGACCGGCCCCGTTGAAGGGGCTGGACGAAGCGGCGGTGACGGCGGTCCGGGGCCGGTCCCTGTCGATGCTGTGCATAGCCGGCCTCTGCGGCCTGCCGCAGATCTCCATGCCCCTGGCAGAAGCCGGCGGCTGCCCGGTTGGGATTTCGATGATCGGGCCGCGCGGAAGCGACCGGGCGCTTCTCGATGCGGCCTGCCGCCTGTCCGACGCAATGGCCGGGGAGCGGGCGGGACCCGCCGGCAGGGTGGCAACCGCATGATCGGCAGGCAAAGACGGCCGGCGGCAAGCCCGTCGTCGGGGCGCAGCGACCCGCCGCGGCTGTCGGCCTCGACCCAGGGCGATATGCTGCGCTTGAGCGCCAGCGGCCGGTGGGAGTTGCAGTCGGCCGACGAGCTGCGCGCCACGGTCGAAGCGCTGACCGTCCCCGAAAAGGCGCGCCACGCGCAGATCGACCTGCGCCATGTGTCCTATCTGGACACGGCCGGCGCCTTCGCCGTCCGGTACATCCTGGGCGAGCTGGAGGCCAAGGGGCTGACGGCCAAGACCTCCTGTGCCAGCGACGCGGCGACGACCCTGCTGGATCAGGTCTGCCGGGCCCAGATGCGCCCACCGCCGCCGGAGCCGCCGGCCAAGAACCTGATCGCCGTCGTCGAACGGCTGGGCGAAGGCGCCTTCGACTTCTGCCGCGAAGCCAAGCTGATGACCGGGTTCTTCGGCATGATCCTGGTTCGGCTGGGCGGCGCCATCGTCCGGCCTGCGCGGATCCGGGTGTCGGCGATCCTGCACCATATGGAGGCCACCGGCCTCGACGCCATTCCGATCGTCGGGCTGCTGTCGTTCCTGATCGGCATCGTCATCGCCTATATGGGCGCCGCCCAGCTGCAGCGGTTCGGGGCCGAACTGCTGGTCGTCAACCTGCTGGGGCTGGGCATCCTGCGCGAGATGGGCGTGGTGATGACCGCCATCATCGTCGCCGGCCGCTCCAGCTCGGCCTTCACCGCGCAGATCGGCACGATGAAGGTCAATCAGGAGGTCGACGCCATGCAGACGATCGGGCTCGACCCGATCGATCTCCTGGTCCTGCCGCGGATCATCGCCCTGATGATCACCCTGCCGCTGCTGACCTTCTACGCCAGCATAATGGGTCTGCTCGGCGGTGCGATGATGTCGATGGTGGTCCTGGATATCAGCCTGTCGGCCTTCCTGGGCCAGTTGCGCGCGGAGGTTGGGCTGAACAATCTCTGGGTCGGCCTGGTCAAGGCACCGGTCTTCGCTTTCACCATCGCCATGGTCGGCTGCTACGAAGGCCTGAAGGTCAGCGGCAGCGCCGAAAGCGTCGGCAAGCTGACGACCCAGTCGGTGGTGGCGTCCATCTTCCTGGTGATCATCCTCGACGCGTTCTTCGCCATCTCGTTCCAGGTGCTGGGCATCTGACCATGCAGGGCAACGGCGCCGATCACGACGCAGACACCGCCCCGGCTGTTCGCATCCGCGGATTGCGCACCCAGTTCGGCCGGCAGGTGATCCACGACGGGCTTGATCTCGACGTGCGGCGGGGCGAGGTGCTGGGCGTGGTCGGCGGGTCGGGAACCGGCAAATCGGTCCTGCTGAAGGAGATCGTCGGTCTGATCCGGCCGGCGGCCGGCAGCATTCAGGTCTTCGGCCGCGAGACGGCGCGCATGTCCGATGTCGAACGCCGCGCCTTGCAGGGGCAGTGGGGCGTGCTGTTCCAGGACGGGGCGCTGTTCAGCTCGATGACCGTCGCGGAAAACGTGATCGTGCCCTTGCGCGAGTACACCAATCTGCCCGACCCGATCATCGCCGAGATCGCCCGGATCAAGGTGGGCATGGTCGGCCTGCCGCCGGAAGCGGCGGACAAGAAGCCGTCGCAGCTGTCCGGCGGGATGCGCAAGCGGGCCGGCCTGGCGCGGGCGCTGGCGCTGGACCCGGCGTTGATCTTCCTGGACGAGCCGACGGCGGGCTTGGATCCGATCGGTGCGGCGGCGTTCGACCAGTTGATCCTGGACCTGAAGGCAAGCCTGCAGCTCACCGTGTTCATGGTCACCCACGACCTCGACAGTCTGGAAGCGATTTGCGACCGTGTCGCGGTTCTGGTGGAAAAGCGCGTGCTGGTCGACCGGATCGACGCCCTGCGCCGCGTGGATCACCCCTGGATTCGCGACTACTTCCACGGGCCGCGGGGACGCGCGGCACAGGCCGCGCATCTCGGCGACGGCGGACGATAGCGGAGGATCCATGGAAACCCGGGCGAGTTATGTCGCGGTCGGCACCTTCGTCATCGGATTCGTCGTGGCCCTTGTCGCCTTTGCGGTGTGGCTGGGCGGGTCGCGGCTGGCCCAGGAGGTGGACCGGTATCTGCTGTTCGTCAGCGAATCGCCGGCCGGCCTGCAGATCGGCAGCCCGGTCCGCTATCGGGGCCTGGGAGTCGGCACCGTGGCCGAGGTCGGGCTCGACCCGCAGAACAACCAGCAGATCCGGGTTCTGGTTGAGATCGCCGTTGGCACGCCGGTCCTCGAAGGGGCGGCGGCGTCCTTCGAGCGGTCCGGCATCACCGGCGGCGTATTCGTGCAGATCAGCGGCGGCGAGGCCGGCAGCGCCGAGCTGGAGCCGCCCGTCGACCGGCCCTATCCGGTGATACCGACCCGGCCCGGACAGTTGGACCAGGTCATTACCTCGATCCCGGAGGCGCTGCGCCAGGCGACCCTGCTGATGGAGCGCGCAAGGGGCTTCCTGTCCGAGGAGAACCAGCGGTCGCTGACCGAAATCCTGGTCAACATCCAGACCCTGACCGAGGGCTTGGCCGAGCGGACCGACAGCCTGACCCAGGTCGTCGACAACGTCGATTCGCTCATCAGCAATCTCGACAGCTTCCTGGTCAGCACGGAAGGCGATGTCCGGCTGGTCATCCAGCAGTTGGGCGAGACGTTGGAGGCGGTGAACCGCGAAGCGACGCTGGTGTCGACCGAAGTTCAGGCCATGGCCAGCTCGTTCTCCGGAACGGCCGACGAGGCGACCCTGCTGCTGTCGGACCTGCGGCCCGACCTGCGCGACTTCGCCTCCACGGGGCTGTACGAAATCACGCTGACCATCGGCGAATTGCGGGTGCTGGCGCAGAACCTGGCACGCCTGCTCGATCGGTTCGAAACCGGTGGTGCCAGCGTGCTGTTCGGGGATACCGATACCGGCGTACCGATCCAGTAGGCCGGAGCGTGACGGGGGAGGATCAGTCGGTGATCACGGGGCCAAAACGGCCATATGGGCCAAAGCGGCGGCAGGGACCCACGCGGCGCCAGATGCTTCAGGCGGCAGCCGCGGTTTCGGGGGCCGGTGCGCTTGGCGGCTGCGCTGCGATCAATCCGCTCAGTGCCTCGCCGCCGCAGCTCTACACCCTGTCGCCGAAGAGCACTTTCAGTCCCAATCTGCCGACCGTGCAGTGGCAGCTTCTGATTGAAACCCCGGCGGCGGCGGCGGGATTGGATTCGGCGCGCATCGCCCTGCGGCAGTCGGCAACCACGCTCGACTACTACGCCGAAGTCGCCTGGACCGACCGGGCGCCGCTGATGGTGCAGACGCTTCTGGTGGAGAGCTTCGAGAACACCGGCCGCATCGTCTCGGTGGGGCGGGAAGCCATCGGCTTGCGGGCCGACTTCGTCCTGAAGACGGAGTTGCGCGAATTCCAGGTCGAAAGCTTCGACGTGCCTGTCGAAACGCCGCGGGTGCGGATCAATGCCAAGCTGGTGCGGATCCCCGAACGCGAGATCATCGCCAGCGAGAACTTCGAACGAACCCAAGCGGCGACAACATCCAGCTTCGAGACGGTGATCCTGGCGTTCGACGAGGCGCTGGACGGGGTCTTGCGAGATCTGGTGGAGTGGGCACTGATCGCCGGC
>JANQIU010000240.1 GCA_028281985.1 Alphaproteobacteria bacterium
CAGCAGGCCGTGGATCCGGCCGATCGCGGCATCGACGTCGCGCAGCAGATGCAGCAGGTTCAACGCCATCACTACGTCGTAGGGCTCGCTCCCGCTGCCGGGGTCCAGGGCCGGGTCGAACACCTCTGCCGCGACGAAGCGGACATTCGACACCCCCTGGTCCCGCGCCTTGCCCTCGGCAATCCGGATCATGTTCGGCGACAGGTCGCTGGCGGTGATGTGACCGGCGTTTTCCGCCAGAAGCAGCGCCGTCGACCCGGTACCGCACCCGACCTCCAGCACGCGCGCGTCCGGCGTCAGGTAGCTGCGTGTCCGGTCCAGTGACGCGGCATAGGCGTCCATGTTGCTGATGGGCGACTTGGCGTATTTCTCCGCCGTGCCGTCCCAGAACTTAACGGCGTGTTGCATATCCGGCATCCTTCCGCGCGCCACCTTATCCATGCGTCTGGCTGACCACCCACCGCGAACTCCACACCAGCCGCCCGATCCGGCTGGTGTTTGATCTGTTGGCGGATTTCCTGACGGAGGAGCGGCGGCCTGGGGTGGCGGCGTAGTACGGCCTCGTTAGTGAGCCGGGTCTGATGGAAAGACACCTGACCCCGTCAATGTGGCCCGCGGATGACGCCAGGACGGGCCGTTCAAGACTCCGTGTATCTCCGACGCTCTTCATCCATGGCTTCACGCCATCGCCTTCTGAGGCGGTCGGGTCGTTCGGGATAAGACTCGGCCTGCTCGAGCGCGGAGACCATTCGATCCGTTCTGAAGTACCTAAACCCCTGTCTCAATTCGCACCAGGCCGCGAGTATTCGCCCGCTGTCGCGATAGCCGAGGACGACGGGCCAAACCACACGCTCGGTCTCGGCCCCGTCCTTGTCGCGGTAGACCAGCGCGACCTTGCGGCCCGTCCGGATAGCGTGGCGCAGCATGGCGGCGTCGATCCGATCGAAGGCCTCGCCACCGGCGGGCGCCACGCTAGTGGAAGGCGCTAGGATATGCGGGCGCAGACGGTCCGGCGTGATCGCCTCGATCTTGGCGATCAGGTTGGTCGCCGCCTTCGCCAGGTCGGGTTCGCCCCGGGTCGCCACCCACAATGCGCCCAACACGGCCGCATCGATTTCGTCGCTCGTCAGCATGAGCGGCGGCATGTCGAACCCGTGTTCCAGCACATATCCGATACCGGCTTCTCCGCGGATCGGCACGCGCTGCGCGATCAAGGCCGAGATGTCCCGGTAGATCGAGCGTTTCGATGTCTCGAGTTCGTCCGCGATCGCCTGTGCGGAAATGGGTCGGCGCGATCGCCGCAGGATCTGGACAATCTCAAACAGCCGTTCGGCGCGGCGCATGCTCACCCTCCCGACCCATGCTGACATGATGCTGTCAGCATGGGTCGGGCACCGTATCCACGCGCGCCGGTCGGTCAAGCGACCAAAGGCCGGCCAGCCATCACGGGAGGCGAGAATGATAGAGGGAAGCTGCTGCTGTGGCGCCGTCCGGTTCACGCTTCTGAAGAGGCCGGAGATGATGGTGACCTGCCACTGCACCCGGTGCCGCAAAGTCGGGGCCAGCACGTTCGTCCTGGTAGCCAAGGAGTCGTTTCGACTTCTCTCGGGAGAATGAGGAGGTGGCGACATTCGAGGCCTCCCCGCCTTACAAATACAGCCGGACCTTCTGCCGGGTATGCGGAACGGCGCTGGGCGAAATCGGGTCGAGTGAGGACGTGTTCCCGGTGGCCGCGAATTGCCTGGATAGTGACCCCGGCGTTCGCAACGGCTTTCATGAGTTCGTTGCCGAGAAACCGGCTTGGTTCGAGATTGGCGATGATGCCCCGCAACATGACCGTTATCCGCCAGCGTATGAAGCCAGTAACGCATGACTCTCCGTGCTCGAGTTCCAAGTTCTTTATCTCGACTCCAATGAGATTCTAGAGATTCGTAGACGTCTTGGATTTCGAGGCTTGCTTTAATGGTGAGTAATCAGCTTGGGCATTTATCTGTATGTACCGCACGGTAAGCGAGGGTTTCTCGGAGGGTGGGGCCCCGTGTGGCTGTCGCGGAGCGTTGGTGTGATCAAGCCGGCGATGCCGAACAAAACTGCCGCCGCTCCACGCCGCCCCTTTGTCGCCTTTGCGGATACTGAGGTGGCGCGGATCACACTGGGGCGCGTGGGCGAGTGACTTGACAAACAGTGATCGCTGCCACAGATTTCTGTCATGACAGAAACAACCGTCACCACCAGCCCGCTTCCCGAAGCCGTCGAGCAGTTCGTGCTGCAATGGGGGGATCTGGGCGGGCAGTGGGGGGTCAATCGCTCCGTCGCGCAGATCCATGCGCTGTTGTACCTGTCGGAAGCGCCGATGACGGCGGAGGAGATTGCCGAGACGCTGAAGCTGGCGCGGTCGAACGTGTCGAACAGCCTGCGCGAGCTGATCGGCTGGAAGCTGATCCGCCGGGTGCCGGTGTTCGGCGACCGGCGCGATCACTATGAGGCCGAAGCCGATCTGTGGCAGATCCTGACCTGCATCGCCCAGGGCCGGAAGGAGCGGGAGATCGACCCGGCCATCGCGGCGATCCACCGGATCCTGGAAACCGCCGACACCGACCCGCGGATCAGCAAGCTTGCCCGCACCCGCCTACACGAGATGAACAGCTTTTTGGGCACGCTGGACACCTGGTTCGGCCAGATGCTGACCGTGCCGCCGGCCACCCTGATGAAGCTGATCCGGCTGGGCTCGAAAGTGGTCAGCCTGCTGGGCATGGGCCGCGGCAAGGGGGCCAAGGCCGACAAGCCGGCGAAGGCGGACAGGGCGGCCTGAGGGGTCAAAAATTTTTCGGCAGAGAATTCTGTCATGACAGAAATAACGAATTGCACGGAAAGGAAGGGCGATATGCTGGGATGCCAAAGAGCGTGTGCCCGGGCCGCGGGTCTGCCGGATACGGACGCCCCCGCAGCCCTGCCGGTTCCGGCGCCCGGTAACGGTGCGGCGGTGGCGGATACCGGCGCCGGGCTGGTCGATCTGCGGTTCCGCACCCTACTGGGCACGGCGGCCTGGTCGCGCCTGCCGGCGGCGGTGCGGGCGCGGTTCAGCAAGCGATTGGGGCCCGGCGCGGCGGTCACCTATGCCGGGGAAATCGTCGAGAGCCGCAAATCCCGGATCGGCCGGCTGCTGGCCCAGATTTGCCGGCCGATCGGCGCGCCGCTGCCGCTGGGCGACGACATCGCGGTGCCGGCGGTGGTGACGGTGACCGAGGATGCCCGCGGCGGCGGCCAGTTCTGGACCCGGATGTACGGGCGGGTGCGCGGCTTCCCCCAGGTGATCCACAGTGCCAAGCGCTTCGCCGGCCCCACCGGCCTGGAGGAGTATCTGGGCTGCGGCTTCGGCATCGCCCTGACCGTATCGGCCGACGATCGGGCGCTGCATTTCCACAGCCACCACTACTTCCTGTCCTTCGGCCGGCTACGCTGGCGCCTGCCGGGCTGGCTGGCGCCCGGCGCGCTGACCATCAGCCATGTGGACCGGGGCGACGGCGGCTTCGCCTTCGTGCTGGTCCTGTGGCACCGCCTGTTCGGCGAGATCATCGCCCAGACCGGCATGTTCCGCGAACGCCCCGGCCCGGCCCGCATGCCCAGGCTCGAGCCCACCGCCGCATCCATCGGCGCCGGGACGTGACCGGTCGCTTGCCGTACCGATCGACGGCTAGGCGGGTCAGCTCATCAAGGCGGCCGGGATAATCTCCTCGCCCAGCAGCGCCCGCAGGTCGCCGACATAGCCGCCCGACCGGGCCGGGCGCGTCGGGTCCGAGGTGACGACGACGGTCAAGTCCAGCGAGGGCACGACGAACAGCATCTGGCCGCCATAACCCCGGGCATACGCCGTCGGGCGGTCGGCGATCAGGGTCAGGAACCAGCCATAGCCGTACAGGTCACCGGAGAACGGCGACCGGGTATGCGGGGTCCAGGACTGGGCCATCCAGTCGGCGCTCAGCACCTGGGTCCCGTCCCACCGGCCGGCCTGGCGCGCCATCTCGCCGAAGCGGTAGAGCGCCAGCGGCGCCAGCGCCATCTCGTTGCCGCCCATGTAGAATCCTTGCGGATCGCGGGTCCAGGCCGGGATCTCGATGTCCAGCGGCGTCCCTAGCCAGTCCTGTGCCAGATCCAGAAGGCTGCGCCCCGTGGCCTCGGCCAGGGCGACGCCCAGCAGGTGAAAGCTGCCGGTGGAATACAGCATGCCGCCGCCGGGCTCGGCGACGAACGGGCGGCTCAACGCATAGGCGACCCAGTTCGGGCTTTGCACCCAGCGGCCGTAATTGCGGCCGGAGGTGCGCTCCAGGCCCGCCTGCATGGTCAGCAGATGGGCGATGGTGATGTCGTTGACCCGCGGGTCCGCGCCAGCGGGGATGCGGTCGGCCAGCAGGTCGGCCATCGGCTGGTCGACGCCGGTCAGCACGCCGCGGTCCAGTGCGGCACCGGCCAGCGCCGCGACGATGGTCTTGGACACCGATTTGACATTCGCCGGCCGGTCCAGCGCCGGCCCGCGGAACGCCTCGGCCAGGGCGATGTTGCCGCCGCGCGCGACGATCAGGCTGTGCAACTGATCCAGCGCCGCCGCCCGGTCGGCCGCCCGGGCCAGGCCGTCGGGGTCGAGGGCGGTCGGCGCCGCATCGGTCAGGGCGGGCGTTTGCGCCCTGGCCGGGGGCAGTGCGGCGGCCACCGGGGCGGCGGCCAACGCGCCCAGAACGGCGCGGCGGGGGAGGGCGGTGCTATGCATGCGCGATAAGGTGGGGTGCGCTGGCGGCGATCCAAGCGGCTGTTCGGCACGGCGGCGCTCGGCGGCCCCAACCAAGTGGACATCACCAGCCGGCGCTGCCAGTGTCGACGCCGTCGATCACGTCAGAGGTGGCAAGAGATGCTTACCTGTTTGGGGTCCCGGTCCAGCCGCTTTCGGTTCTTCGTCGTGTTGCTGGCGTTGGTCGCCGTTGTTGGTTGGTTGATCGAACGGGCCCCGTGCGTTGTATGTCTCGTTGGAGACGATCTTTCGTGGCGAGTTTTAGTCTCTATCCCAGGTACATACATTAGCGGTCTTGTAAATCAGGTAGGTGTGTTGGGCACGATATTGGTCAATGCAATGGTTGCTGCCGCGGCATTCTATATTCTGTTCTTGATTTCAAAGATGTTGAGAAAGCACCTTTCGCACTAAGTGCCCCCCGGGCGGTTCTAGGGACGCGGCGCCGTAGCCGTTGCCGACGTAGCGGGCAGATAGGGCGTCGACGCCGGATTGTCGCGGTAGCGTGCCATCACGTCGCCGGGGACCTCGATCAGCTCGAGCCAGTCGAGCAGCTGAAGCATCCTGAGCGACTGCTCCGGGTCGCCGGTGCGCAGCGTTTCCACCAGCAGGGCCGACCGGGTGCTTTCACGCTCGGCGGCGATGGTGTTGGCGCCGTTGACATAGGCGACGACCACATTCCCGGCTAGCGCCAGGGCCGCGCCGATGACCGAGAGCGTCAGCGGACTGCCGAGCAGCCCACTGCGCCGCCTGGCCCGCCGGTACTCGAGGTACTTCAGCTTCGCTTCCGCGACCTTCAGGTCGAACTCGGTGCTGATGGCATCGAAGTCGATGGGATCCGCCCCCCGGGCCATGGCCGTCCTCCGGGCATTCAAGGGTCGGCTCAACCCCGGCCCTGATCGGGAGGGGGCGGGCCGCCGATGGCATCCGGGCAACGGTACGGCCGATCCGGCCCCCCGATCAATCGCACCCCTAGGCGCAAGTCGGCGGTGGCGGGCCCCGATCACCCGTCACGGCGGCGGGCTCGATCGCGTTGGGTGCGGGCGAACAGGTGGTCCGCGTGGTCGTAGCCGTCGAGCATCACCGGGCGCACATACGTCATGCCGATCTTGCGCAGGACGTGGACCGACGCCCGGTTCTGCGGATCGACCAGGCCGAGGATGCGGGGCAGCTTCAGGATGGACAGGCCGTAGTCGACCACGGCCCGCGTCGCCTCGGTCGCATAGCCCCGGCCCCAGTGCCGGCGCGCCAGCCGGTAACCCAGTTCGGCGTCGCCCGGTTCGCGCGGCGACGGGCCGTCGCCAAGACCGACGAAGCCGATGACGGCGCCGGTGGCGCGGAGTTCGATGGCCCGCCGGCCCAGGCCGTCGGCCAACTGCGGATTGTCTCGCTGGGCCACAACCCACCCGTCGACGGCGTCAGCCGCCATCGTCCCCAACAGGCTGAAGCGCATCACCTCGGGATCGCAGAGTACGGCGCGCATGGCCGCCGCGTCGTCGGCCGCGAAACGGCGCAGGATCAGGCGCTCGGTTTCGATCGGTGACATCGCGGGGCGACCGGCAGCCGCGTCACTCGAACAGGCTGGAAACCGATTCCTCGCGGGAAATCCGGCGCATCGCCTCGGCCATCAAGGGGGCGATGGTCAACTGGCGGGTGTTGTGGCCGACCCGGACAGCCTCGGTAGCCAGGATGCTGTCGGTGGTTACCAGCTCTTCCAGCGGCGAGGCGGCCACCCGGGCCACGGCCCCGCCGGACAGGACGCCATGGGTGACGTAGGCGCTGACCGCTTCGGCCCCGTGCTCCATGATCGCCACGGCGGCGTTGCACAGGGTGCCGGCGCTGTCGACGATGTCGTCGACCAGCACGCAGCGCCGGCCGCGCACGTCGCCGATGACGTTCATCACCTCCGACACGCCGGCCATCTCGCGCCGCTTGTCGATGATCGCCAGTTCGGCGTTCACCCGGCGGGCGATGGCGCGGGCCCGCAGCACGCCGCCGACGTCCGGCGACACGATCACCGGCGGTTCGTCCGGGAAGCGGGTCTCGATGTCCTTCACGAACACCGGCGCGGTGTAGAGGTTGTCCAGCGGGATATCGAAGAATCCCTGGATCTGCCCGGCATGCAGGTCGAGGGTCAGGACCCGGTCGGCGCCGGCCTGGGTGATCAGATTGGCCACCAGCTTGGCCGAGATCGGCGTCCGCGGGCCGGTTTTGCGGTCCTGCCGGGCATAGCCGTAATAGGGCAGCACGGCCGTGATTCGCCGCGCCGAGCCCCGGCGCAGCGCATCCATGGTGACCAGCAGCTCCATGAGGTTGTCGTTCGCCGGATAGCTGGTCGACTGGATGACGAACACGTCCTCGCCGCGCACGTTCTCCAGGATCTCCACGAACACTTCCATGTCCGCGAACCGGCGGATGCTGGCCCGGGTCAGGGGGGTCGAGAGAAAGGCCGAAATCGCCTCGCTCAGCGGTCGGTTGCTGTTGCCGGCGATGATTCTCATGGGCTGGCGCCCCTGTTCGGGCCGGTCAGGCGATGCTGAAACGGGGGAGGCGGTGAGCAGTTGACGGCGCCCATATATCAACGGCGCCGCGGGGTGTAAACGACATGTCACATGCGGTGACGTCAAGGGTGCCCGGCATGCCGGACAAGGGACCGTCCGTCAGGGTCCCAGGCATCAGGTTTGGGACGCCAGGCGGCTTCGGGCGTCGGACCAGGCGCCGGTGTCGCTTGGGCTGTAATGCGTCAGCGTTGCCGTCTCTCGGACCAGGGACCGGCCGGCCTCCAGGTCCGCCAGGCGCCCCTGGTATCGCAGCTGGCTGATCATGTTGCCGGTCACCGTCGCCTCCACCGGCCCGGCCACCACCGGCCGGCCGGGGGCGTCCGCGGTGAACTGGCATAGCAGGGCCGCCTGCACCCCGCCGCCGACCATGTGAACGGGACCTGGCCGGCGACCGGTCAGCCGCTCCATGCGTTCGATGGTGTCCGCATGATTGGCGGCCAGCGATTCGTAGACGGCCCGGGCAATGGCCGGAACGGTGTCCGGCGGGGACAGGCCACGGTCGGTGAACCAGTCGGCGATGGCCGACGGCATATGCGGCGGGGCGATGAAGCGCGGATCGTCGACCTGGAAAAGATGGGTCAGGGCCGGCGCGTTGCGGGCGGCGTCGTGGATCGCTTCGAAGGACAGCCCATGGCCTTCCGCCGCCCAGCAGCGGTGGCATTCCTGGATCAGCCAAAGGCCGATCAGGATCTTGTGGAACACTACCCGGTCATCGGCGCCAACTTCGTTGGTGAAGTTGTCGGCCAGGGCATCGGGCGACCGGTCAGGCTGGTCCAGTTCGGTACCCAGCAGCGACCAGGTGCCCGCGCTGATGAAGACGCCCCGCTCGCCCGGCGCGAACGGGGTGGCCAGCAGGGCCGAGGCCGTGTCGTGGCCGCAGACCGCCACCACCGTTGCGGTGTCCGGCAGGGATTCGGACTCCCGCAGGCTGGGGCGCAGCCGGCCGATTTCCGTGCTCGGTCGGACCAGCGGGCACAACAGACGGGTCGGCAGGCCCAACTGCTGCAGCAGCGGGCGGGCCCAATCGCGGGTTTCGGCATCGAGAAACTGGCTGGTCGATGCGATGGTGATTTCATTGACCGCCCGGCCGGTCAGGTACCAGGCCATGACGTCGGGCGGGAACAGCAGCGCCGCCGCCTTGTCCAGAAGCCAGGGGCGGTCGCGCCGTTCCGCTGCCAGCTGGGCCAGCGTGTTGATCGGCAGGAACATGTTGCCGGTGGCCGCATAGATCTCCTCACGGCTGGCCCGGTCGAACAGGCGATCGTACGCCCCGTTGGTCCTTGGATCGCGGTAATGGTGCATCTGGCCCAGAAGCTCGTCGCGATCATCCAACAGCGCGTAGTCTACACCCCAGGTGCTGATGCCGACGGTGAAGCGGCGGCCCTGGGCACGGTCGGCCGCCTGGCGGATGGCCTTGGGCAGGAAATCGAACAGCCGCAGCAGATCCCAGTACCAGCGGTCGCCGATCCGGATCGGGCCGTTGGGGACCTCCAGCAGCGGTTCCTGTGCCAGGTGCCCGTCGGCCAGGTCGCCCCAATAGGCGCGGCCATGCGAGCTGCCCAGATCGATCGCCAGCATGCCCGCCCAGTCCGTCATGCCGTTCCCCCTTCAGCTTCCAGCGCGGCGAATTCGGGTGCCAGCGCCCGGTAAAGCCGGCGGAACCGGGCATGGCCGGCGGCGTAGGCCGCGTGGCGCGCCGCATCCGGCTCGGCCCGGTCCCGGATCGGCGGCTTGGTGGCCACGGCCGCCACCGGTTCGCCGCCTACGGCCAGCCGGGCCAGCCGGGCGGCGCCGAAAGCCGGCCCCAACTCGCCGCCGCGATAGCGGTGGACCGGCAGGCCCAGGACATCCGACAGGATTTGCATCCATAAAGCCGATCGGGCGCCGCCGCCGATCAGGGCCGCCTCGCCGACCGTCGTGCCGGCGGCGCGCAGGCAATCCAGCGCGTCAGCGAAGGTGTAGGCGACCCCCTCCAGCACCGCCCGGACCACGGTCGCCGTGTCGGTCGCCGGATCGGCGCCGAAGATGACACCGCGGGCGTTCGGGTCGTTGTGCGGGGTACGCTCGCCGGCCAGGTAGGGCAGCACCAAGACTTCCGACGGGCCGCTGGTGTTCGCGGCCACCCGGGCCAGCAGGGCATCCAGGTCGGGTTCGTTCATCAGCCTGGCGGCCCAGGCCAGCACGCTGGCGCCGTTCAGCATGGCGGCCATCTGGAACCAGCGGCCGGGCAGGGCGTGGGCGAAGCTGTGCAGCAGCGTCTCCGGCGCCGGCCTGTAGGCGTCCGTCGTGACGAAGAACTGGGCGGAGGTGCCCAGCGACAGATACGCGTCGCCGTCGTTCACTGCGCCGATGCCGATACCGCCGACGGCCGCGTCGCCGCCGCCGACCGCCACCACCGTTGCCGGATCCAGGCCCAGCCGGTTGGCGACCGCCGGGCGAAGCGTACCGACCGCATCGGTGCCCTCGCC
>JANQIU010000089.1 GCA_028281985.1 Alphaproteobacteria bacterium
GATTCCAGCATCAGTTCGCCCAGCGCGCGGCGCAGCGCCTCCTGCACGGCCGCACTGGCCGATCCCTGCCCCGGCTCGTTGCCGGGATCGCCCTGCCCCTGGCCGGGCTGCGACCCGGTCCCCGGCTGCGGCGGCATCTCGCCCTGCAGTCCTTCGCCCGCCGATTGGGCATCCTGGAAGGTCTGGTCCATGAGCTGCTGCTGCGCGCCGATCAGGTTCTGCAGGTCCTGCAGCATCTCCATGGTGCGATTGCGCTGCTCGGCCATCATCGGCGCCATCTGGCCCGATTGCAGGCTCTCCAGCATCGACTGAAGATCCTGGAGCATCTGCTGCGCCGCTTCCCGGGCCCCGGATTCGGCGAGCGACTGCATCTGATCCAGAAGATCCGACAACGACTGCTGGTCCAGCAGTTGCGCCCCCTCCGGCGGCAGTATCGGTTCGATTTCGCCGCGGGCGAGCTGCTCGCGCAGGTTCTCCTGCAGCGCCGCCAGGTAGCGATCCAGCGCTTCGCGAAGCTCCTGCATCAGCTCGGCGATTTCCTCGTCCGAGGCGCCTTCCGACAAGGCGCGCGCCAGCTCCTCCTGCGCCGCGCGCAATTCGCGTTCGGCCAGCGACAGATCGCCGTCCTCCAGCCGCAGGGCGGTGTCCCACAGCAGGCGCTGGGTCGACGGAACGGCAGCATCGGGATCGCTGGCCAGCCGAAGCCGGTCGGCCGCACTGCGCAGGGCCAGGAACACCACCGCATCGCCAAAGAAGCGGTCGGGCCGGCTGGACACGTCGTCCAACCCCCGGGCGATCGACCTTGGTGTGTCGGTTCCCAGGATCAGCTCGCGCCGCAGGGCGATGATCTCCTGCGCCACCGGATGGCTGAACTCGCGCTCTGGCAGGGTCGCCGTCACGGCTGCCGACACCCCTTGCTGACCGGCGCCGTCGACAGCCTGCAACTGGATGGTCACGGACTGGCCGGCCCATGGATGCGGCGTCAGGTCATGGAAGCTGACGGCGGTCGCGTCCGGCGTTCCCGGGCTCGGCAGCAGCAGGTCCAGAACGATCGGGTCCGTCGGCAGCGCCAGCGGCGCCCCATCGGCCAGCCGGATCTCCGCGGTGGCACCCTCGATGCCGTAATCGTCACGGGCTGAGTACTCCAGCCGCAACGTCCAGCGCGGCGTGCCTTGCGGCTCGTCGGCATGGGAAATGGACGGCGCCCGATCGGGCAAGACAGTGATGGGCCAGCCGGCGAGCTCCCCGCGACTGGCAACGATGGCCAGGCGATCACCGGACAAAAGCTCGGCGGCGGCTTCGTGCTGGGCCGGCGCCAGTGGCACGAACGGAACGACGGCATCGCCGGCCAGCAGATCGGGAACATCGTCCAGCCCCGCCACCCGCGCCACAACGCGGCTGTTCTGCGGTACGACCAAGGGGGCCGGGGTTGTCGCCTCTGCCCCTGGCTCTGCCGGCCCTTCCAGGAAGCTCGGGGGGATCCGGGTGTAGGCAGGCGGGTCCACGAGCACCGTCACCGTCATTCCCGGTGCCGACGCCACCGCGAAACTCGGCGTGAACGCGCCCAATAGCCGTTGGCCCGCTTCCGGGCCGGCGACAACCAGCGCCACCACCACGGCAAGGCCGATCAGGCCGCGCAGGCCGAACCGGTCGCTTTCGCTGAGGCCCGGCACCGGCCACCCAAAGCGCAGGCCGTGCAGGCGGGACTCCCGGGCATGCTGGTGGGCCTTCCACACGCCGGCACTGGCGCGATCGGTCGCGCCGATGACCAGGCGGTCATGGGCTTCGCTCAGCGGCCGATGATCCAGTCCGCTGGTCCGTTCGACACGGCGCAGTGCCTCGCGCCGGCGCGGCAGGCGCAGCCGCGCGAGCCCGGCAACCGCCGTGCCCAGGACCAGGGCGGCAAACAGGATCAGGGCAACGGTGTGCAGCCAGCCGGGAAGGCCCGGCAGAAGATCGAACAGGGCAACGACCAGGAACACCAATGCGACCGCCAAGGGCAGGGCCAGCTTCGGCCACAGCCGTTCCCAAAGGATCGCAACCCACGCCAGCCAGATGACGGTTCGGCTACCGAAGCCGAGTTTCCCCGAGGACCCTTGCGTTTCGTCTTCCACCATGCCCCAGCAATCGTCCCCGCAGTCAGTCCGCCGCCGCTAGCCACGGCGGGATGGCCTCCAAGGCGACCATCTCTTCGAATGTGGGCCGTTTTCTGACTACGGCAAATTCCGAACCGTCCACGAGGACTTCCGGCACCAGCGGGCGGGTGTTGTAGGTCGACGACATCACCGCGCCGTAGGCCCCGGCATTGCCGAATGCCAACAGGTCGCCATCGCCGGGTGCGGTCATCAGCCGTTCCTTGGCGAAGGTGTCGGCCGTTTCGCAGACCGGCCCGACCACGTCAAAGGGTCGCAGCGCGGCCCCGGCCGACGGCTCGGTCACCGGCAGAATCGTATGCCAGGCGTCGTACATGGCCGGCCGCAGCAGGTCGTTCATCGCGGCATCCAGGATGACGAAGTCCCGACCGTCGCCATGCTTGACGAACAGGACGCGGGACAGAAGCACCCCGGCGGGGCCGGTCAGCAGGCGTCCCGGCTCCACGAACAGCCGGCATCCCAAATCGCCGACCGTTTCCCGCACGATCGCCGCATACCGCGCCAGGTCGGCCGGGCTCTCGTCGCGATGGTAGGGGATGCCGATACCGCCGCCGAGGTCGATGCGATCGATCTGCAAGCCTTCGGACCGCAGATGGCGCACCAGATCGGCCACCATGGTGTAGGCGACCCGGAACGGCAGCAGGTCCATCAGCTGTGAGCCGATATGCACGGCGACCCCGACCGGGGCGATGCCGGGCAACGCGGCTGCCCGCCGATAGACCGCCGGCGCCGCTTCGATCTCGATGCCGAACTTGTTGCCGCGGATGCCGGTGGTGATCTTGTCATGGGTGCCGGCGTCCACATCCGGGTTCACCCGGATAGCGACGCGCGCCTGTACACCCATCGACACGGCAACGGTGCTGAGCATTTCCAGCTCCGCCGCCGACTCCACATTGATCTGGCACAGGCCCGCCTGCACCGCCAGCCGCAACTCCTCTTCGGTCTTGCCGACGCTGGAGAACACGGTGCGGTCCGGCGGCACGCCAGCCTGCAGCGCCCGCCTGATCTCCCCGCCGGACACTACGTCGGCACCGGCACCCGCCGCCGCCAGCGCCCGGATCACCGCCAGGTTGGAGTTGGCCTTCACGGCATAGCAGATCGTCACGTCGAGCCCGTCCAGCGCCGTGGCCAGGGCCCGGTAGTTGGCGCGCATCCCGCTGGCGGAATAGACGTAGACGGGGGTACCGACGGCATCGGCGATCCGGGCCAGCGGCACCTCGTCCGCATGCAGGCGGCCGTCGGCATACCGGAACGGGGATACCGCGTCCGACAGGTCGTCGGTCGCGTCAAAGGCTTCGGCTGCGGTCATGATGTCGGATAGGTCCGTGGAAAGTTGTCCGGTTCGTCGGAGGGCGGCGGATCGACCATGCCCGGTTTAATGCCACAGGCAGCCAGGCCCAGCACGACCCCCAATGCCGCGACCAGCCACAGGCGGCGGGGCGACGCAAGGCGACTCACAGATAGGCCTCCCTGGCGGCGGCGATGGCCTGACGCACACGGTCGGGCGCCGTCCCGCCTTCGCTCTTGCGGCTGTGCACCGAGGAGTCCACGCCGAGCACGGAATGGACGTCGGCGGTGATCCTGGGTTCCACCGCCTGCATCGCCGACAGGTCCAGATCGGCCAGGCCACAACCCCGGCGCTCGGCGTCGCGCACCAGCAGGCCGGTTACCCGGTGGGCATCGCGGAAGGGCATCCCCAGCACCCGGACAAGCCAGTCAGCCAGATCGGTGGCCGTTGGGAAACCGGCGGTGGCGGCGGCCTTCATGGTATCTGGATCGGCGTTCATGTCGGCCACCATACCGGTCATCGCGGCCACCGACACGGACAGCGTGTCGTCGGCATCGAATACCGGTTCTTTGTCCTCCTGCATGTCCTTGGAGTAGGTCATCGGCAGGCCCTTGATCACGGTCAGCAGCCCCGTCAGGTGGCCGATGACCCGCCCCGACTTGGCGCGCACCAGCTCGGCCGCATCGGGGTTGCGCTTCTGCGGCATGATCGACGACCCGGTGGTGAAGGCATCGGACAGTCGCACGAAACGGAACTGGTCGGAGGTCCACAGCACGATCTCCTCGCCCAGCCGGGAAAGATGAACTGCGCAGATCGCCGCCACCGACAGGTACTCCAGGGCGAAGTCCCGGTCCGATACCGCATCCAGGGAATTGGCCATCGGCCGGTCGAAGCCCAGCGAGGACGCCGTGGCACGGCGGTCGATGGGAAATGCGGTGCCGGCCAGCGCCGCCGCCCCCAGGGGACATTCGTTCAGCCGTCGGCGCGCGTCGGCGACCCGGCTTCTGTCGCGGGCCAGCATCTCCACATAGGCCATCAGGTGATGACCGAAGGTCACCGGCTGGGCACTTTGCAGATGGGTGAAGCCGGGCATGATGGTGGCCGCGTGCCGGTCGGCCTGGGCCAACAGCGCCGACTGCAGGGCCTGCAGACCCTCATCCAGCCGGTCCAACGCGTCGCGCACCCACAACCGGAAATCGGTGGCCACCTGGTCGTTGCGGCTGCGCGCGGTATGCAACCGGCCGGCCGGGGCGCCGATCAACTCGTGCAGGCGCGCCTCCACATTCATGTGAACGTCTTCGTGTTCGGCCTTGAACGCGAACTGGCCCGTTGCGATCTCCTGCGATATTCGGTCCAGCCCATCGAGGATGGCGTCGGCATCCGACCGGTCTACGATGCACTGGTCGGCCAGCATCCGGACATGGGCGCGGGACTGGGCGATGTCCTGGTCGGCAAGGCGGCGGTCGAAGGCGACGGAAACGTTGATGCGGTCCATTACCTGGGAGGGGCCCTGCCCGAACCGGCCACCCCACAGTCTCGTCAGGCCGTCACCATCGGCCCTGCTGCCATCCGTCACGCTGGAACCCTTTCAATGAAGAACACCGGGAAGAATACGGGGAAAAAGACTGGCATCGGTCGTCGGGGCCTCGTGGTCAGCGTCCTGGCCGCGGCAGTCGCCGGCGGCGTATCGGCCTGGTGGATCACGCGCGACGCCCCCACCCAGCAGGTGCCGTTGGATGGCGCCATGGCAGCTTTCGAGCTGCATGAGCAGCCCCGACCGATGCCGGAGATTAGCTTTCAGGACGCGGCAGGCAACACCGTGTCTCTGGACGACTTCGCCGGTGAGGTGGTGCTGATCAATCTTTGGGCCACGTGGTGTCCGCCTTGCGTCCACGAGTTGCCGACCCTGGATGCGTTGCAGGCCGGTCTGGGCGATGCCGGGCTGACCGTCGCCGCGGTGTCCATCGATCTGGGGGGCATTCCGGCGATCGGCCCGTTCTACCAGCAACACGGTATCGGGGCACTGGCCCCTTACGCCGATCCGAATGCGACCTTGCTGGGCGATCTGCAGGTCGTCGGCCTGCCGACCACCGTTCTGTTCGATCGGCAGGGTCGGGAAGTCGGGCGGCTTGCCGGGGATGCCGATTGGTTCAGCCCCGAGGCCCAGGCGCTGGTGCAGCGCTACCTGGGCACGGACAGCGTGGCGCCGGCCAGCTAGGCGATGGTATCGCCAAGCGCCGGATAAGCCGGCCCTCGGCGCAAATCAGGTGTGGCGGCCGGGCGTTCCCGGCGTTAGGACGGCGGCAAGACATCACACGGTAGTGTCGGGCCATGTCGATCGCCCCCATCAATCGCCGCAAGGACATTCGCCGGGCCCTTCCGGTGCTGGTGATCCAGCTTGGCGACCTGAGATTTCCGACCCGCGACTGGTCATTGGGCGGTTTCGCCCTGACCGGCGCCACCTATCTGGGGCGCCCCCTTGAGATCGGCGAGGTGATCACCGGAAAGCTGGGCCGGCCGGAAGAGGGCATTCAGGAAGACGCGGCCTTTCACGCCGAAGTGCGTCGGTTTGCGGAGAACGGCGATCTGGCCGGTTGCCGATACACCCAGCTGACGACCGAAGCCTTCACCTTTCTGGAACGGCTGATGCGCCGGGCCCAGCCGCCACGCGAGCGCCCCTCCGGCGAAGGCGACAGCCGGCTGCGCCGCATCTTCCGCCGCCCGATCGAGGCGTTCTCTCCGACCGACCGCGGGGATTGACCGAAGGCGACTGACGAGAGGCGCCGCCGCTACTTGAACAGCGGCTCGCTTTCCAGACCGTCGTACAGATGGGCCACGAATTCGCCGTAGCCGTTGTAGATCACGGTCGGTATCCGCTCGCCGGTGCCAATATCGCGCTCCGTCGCCTGGCTCCAGCGCGGATGCGGGACGTCGGGGTTTACATTGGCCCAGAAGCCGTACTCGCTGCCCTGGATTTCCTCCCAGTAGCCGACCGGGCGCTCCTCCAGGAAGCTGACGCGGACAATCGACTTCACGGACTTGAAGCCGTACTTCCACGGCACGTGCAGCCGCATCGGTGCGCCGTTCTGCCGCGGCACCGGCTGGCCGTACAGGCCGGTCACCATGAACGACAGGTCGTTGGTCGCTCCGGCCATGGTCAGGCCGTCGACATAGGGCCAGGGATACCAGGACTGGCGAAAACCGTTGGCCCGGAAATGGTCGGGGCCGAAGGTCTGGAAGGCCAGGTAACGGGCCGAGGACAGCGGCTTGGCATAGGCGACCAGTTCGGACACCGGGAAGCCGGACCACGGAACCACCATCGACCAGGCTTCGACGCAGCGGTGGCGGTACACCCGCTCCTCCAGCGGCATTGCCCGGATCAGGGTGTCGAAATCGACGGTCTTCTCTTCTTCGACCAGGCCGTCGAAGGTCACCGTCCAAGGCCGGATGGGCAGCCGCTGCGCCATCCGCCAGATCTCCTTGTGGGAGCCGAACTCGTAGAAATTGTTGTAGGTGGTGGCGATCTCATACGGGGTCAGGGGCCGTTCCGCGGTGTAGAGCGGGTTGGCCTCCACCGGGTAGAGGTCGGCGGTCGGGTCGACCGTGTCGTCCTGGGCCAGCCCAAGGGTCGGCATGGCCGGCCCGGCCAGCGCGGCACCGGCGGCCGCAAAGCCCATGGTCCGCAGGACCTGCCGACGGTTCCAGTAGACCGATTCCGGCGTCGCCGCCGACTCCGGCAGCTCCCATCCACGCTTACGCTTGATCAGCATGCCCTGCCCCGCTCCGAATGCACCCGGGCAAGACTTAGGGCGGAAACCGCCGCGCACCAATTCAACACCCGGTGAAGGGGCCGGCCGGCCGGTCAGCGCGATCGCGGGCCGCCCACATCCGCCATCGGCGATGGCGTGGGCTGCCCGCGTCACCTGCCGGGCTGGTTATGCCGATTCCAGCTCGGATTTGCGGAACTCGACCACCTTGTCGGCTTCGCGGCCGGTCAACTCCTGAAGGTGGTCGAACTTCGTCGAGAAGGTGCCGAGCCCCAATGTCAGCGATCGCAGATCGACGATCAGGTCATGGCATTCCGACCGCGGCAGATAGGCCTTGACCTCATCCCAGCCTTCCCAGCCGGGACGGGCGTCGAAGCCCAGGATCTGCCCGCGCCGGGACGACAGGATCCGCTGCGCCTTCGGCGTGTATTCGCTGGGCACCGCGATCGTCACCTCGTCGATCGGCTCCAGCAGCACCGGCCCGCATTTCGGCAGTCCCTCCTGCACCGCCATCCGGCCGGCGGTTTTGAACGCCATGTCCGAACTGTCGACGGCGTGGAACTGGCCGTCGACCAGGGTGACGGCGAAATCCACGACCGGGAAGCCCAATGGCCCGCGCTCGCTGAAGTCACGGATGCCCAGTTCGACGGCCGGGATGTAGTTCCGCGGGATGGCGCCGCCGACGATCTTGTCCTCGAACACGAAGCCTTCGCCGCGGCCCAGCGCCCTAATCTCGACCTTCACGTCGGCGAACTGGCCATGACCGCCGGTCTGGCGCTTGAACCGGGAATGCTGGCTGGTGGCCCCGCGGATGGTCTCCTTGTAGGGGATCTGCGGCTGCCGGGTGTTGACTTCGACATTGTACTTCCGCTTCAGCCGGTCGACGGCCAGTTGCAGGTGGATGCCGCCCTGGCCGTGCAGCACCATCTCGCTCGTCTCGCCGCCATGTTCGAACCGGAGCGCGGTGTCCTCCTCGAGCAGCCGCTGGATGGCGCCGGTAAGCTTCACTTCGTCGCCACGGTTGGCCGGATTGATCGCCAGCGCAAACACCGGGCTGGGCGGCTCCGGCCACAGGGCGTTGGGCTGGACCTCGCTGCCGATGACCATGTCGCCGGTCTGCAGCGCGTCCAACTTGCCAAGCGCCACCACTTCGCCCGCTTCGGCGGCCGCGACCTTCGTCACATTGCCGCCGTGCAGCTTGAACAGGCCCGAGACCCGTCCTTCGCCGACGGTCATGCCGTCGCTCACCTTGCCGCGCCAGACCCGGGCCAGCGACATCTTGCCGGTATGCGGGGCATGGATGGTCCGGAACACCTGAAGGGCCGGCGTGCCATCGGCCACCTCAAGCCGCGCGGCGGTATCGGCCGGCACCGGTACTTCGTGGCGCATCAGCTTCAAGAGCCGGCGAACGCCGCCATCCCGCTCGGCCGCGCCGAACATCACCGGCACGATCAGATCCTGGGCCAGGTCGCGGGCCAGCTGCTGATAGATCTCCTCGGCCGGCGGGATCACATCCTCCAGCAGCCGCTCCATCAGGTCGTCGTCGAAATCCGCCAGATGCTCCAGCATCTCCTGGCGGGCCTGCTGCTCCCGGTCGGCGACGCTGTCGGGGATCTTGATCAACTGCGACGGCTTGCCGGGGTCGTAGCGATAGGCCCGCTCGGACACCAGGTCGACATAGCCGGTGATGCTCTCGCCTTCGCGGATCGGCACCTCGCGCAGGACCAGCGGCCGCTGCGACACGCTCTGCAGCCGCTGCAGCAGCTCTGCCGTGGAGACGTTGTAGGCGTCCAGCTTGTTCACGAACAGCATGTGGGGAATGCTGTTGTCGTCCAGGAACCGCAGCAGCGGTCCAAGCCCCATCACCCGATCCATATCCGGCTCGCACACGACCACGGCCGCATCGGCCGCCATCAGAATGCCGCGGCATTCGGACTCCAGTTCCACCGACCCCGGACAGTCCATCAACGTCCAGGGATCGTCCAGGAAGGTCACGTTGGCGAGGTTGACCTCGGTGGACATCTGCCGGCTGCGCGCCTCGTCGGACGCATCGCCCAATGTGTTGCCGTCCTTGATCAGCCCTTTGCGGCCGAGGCCGCCGCTGACCGAAAGAATGCTCTCCAGCAGCGAGGTCTTGCCGCTGGCCTGCGGGCCGACGATCGCCACACAGCGCGGCGCAGCGGGATGGGTGATGGTGGATTCAGTGCCAGGCATACGGCCCTCCGGGGAGTTTCGGGGGGATATGCCCCGGAAGGCGGGAACCGTTCAGCGGGAACCGGAGATCCGAGCCAGGAGGCGTCGGATACGGACGGATCGCGGTCTGACGGTGTCCGCGCCTGTCGGGTTCCCCCACTTCGTCGCGTGCGATTGCCGTGTGCGGGTCAGGTGAAGGATCGCCGACGGCAAGCACCCGCCCCGCAACGGAGAATGTGACAGTAGGTTTACTGCCCCGGTCCACCGGCGTGCAAGCGCAAGGCGGCGTGCCGGAAGCGGTGAACCGGCGCCCGGCGTCGGCGCAGGGCGCAATTAGGCAGTCGGGTCAGGTCAGTTCGGCGCAAGCCTTCTGGATCCGGGTGCAGGCTTCCCGCAGCGCTTCCGTGGAGGTCGCGTAGGAACCCCGGAAGAACGGGGACAGGCCGAAGGCCGAGCCCATGACCACCGCCACGCCGACCGAGTCCAGCAGATAGCCGGCAAAGGCCTCGTCGCTGTCGATCCGGGTGCCGTCGGGTGCGGTCTTGCCGATGCATCCGGCACAGGACGGGTAGACGTAGAACGCCCCTTCCGGCCGGTGGCAGCTGATGCCGTCCGCGGCGTTGAGCATGTCCACGACCATGTCGCGCCGCTCGTGGAAGACAGCCGCCCGTTCGGGAATGAAGTCCTGCGGCCCCGACAGCGCCGCAGTCGCGGCCGCCTGGCTGATGGAGCAGGGGTTGGAGGTGCTCTGGCTCTGCACCTTGGCGATCGCCTTGATCAGCGGCTGCGGGCCGCCGGCATAGCCGATCCGCCAGCCGGTCATCGCATAGGCCTTGCTGACCCCGTTCATGGTCAGCGTACGGTCGTAGAGAGCCGGTTCGACCCCCGCCAGGGTCGCGAACTCGAAATCGCCGTAAACCAGGTGCTCGTACATGTCGTCGGTCAGCACATGTACGTGCGGATGGCGCAGCAGCACCTCGCTCAGCGCCTTGAGCTCGGCCGGGGTATAGCCGGCCCCGGTCGGGTTGTTCGGGCTGTTCAGGATCAGCCATTTGGTGCGGGGCGTGATCGCCGACTCCAGCGTGTCCGGCTGCAGCTTGAACCCGGTCTGCGACGGGCATTCCGCGGTCACAGGCGTCCCGCCGCACAACAGGACCATGTCCGGATAGGACACCCAGTAGGGCGCGGGCACGACCACCTCGTCGCCGGGATCCAGGGTGGCGGCCAGCGCGTTATAGATCACCTGCTTGCCGCCGGTGCCGACGGTGATCTGCGACGGGGCGTAATCCAGCCCGTTCTCGCGCTTGAACTTCTCCGAAATCGCCGCCTTCAGCTCAGGCGTGCCGTCCACGGCGGTGTACTTGGTCTGGCCGGCGCGGATCGCCGCGATCGCCGCCTCCTTGATGCTGTCGGGCGTATCGAAGTCCGGCTCACCGGCACCCAGCCCGATGACGTCCCGTCCGGCCGCCTTCAGCTCGCGGGCCTTCTGGGTCACCGCGATGGTCGGCGACGGCTTGATACGATCCAGGGCCTGGGCAAGGAACGCCATGGCGCGGGCTCCTTCGGGTTGGCGGGAGAGGCACCCCGGTTCCGGGGCGAGGCGACGGTAGCGACGGGACCGTACCGGCGCAACGCGCAAACGGCCAAATCTTCGCCGCATTCCGCCGAAAACCGCCGCAAAGGAACCCGGCGATCGCCCCCTGACGTCCCGCCTCGCGACATGTGCGGGCGCCAGCCTGTTTTTGCGGTCAATTCCAGAAGGAGCACGCGACCATGAAACAGGATGCCATCTGGCAGCGCGTCGAACCGGCCTCGACGTCTTGCTTCGACCGGGCTGCCGTCCGCGGCGCGCTGCTGATCCTGATGGGGTTGGCCATGGTCCTGGCATGCGTCACCGTGCCGGCCCGCCCCGCTGCCGCCAGCGAGGCCGAGATCCCCTATGCCGGCATGGACGATGGCGGGTTGTTCCTGCCGAGCGAAACGCCCGGCTATGTCGTTCCGGCGACCACGGTCGACACCGGCGTCGTCATCGACGTCAGCGGGCTGGTGGCGCGGGCCACCGTCACCCAACGGTTCGTCAACCCGACCGATGCCTGGGTAGAAGGCGTCTACGTCTTTCCCTTGCCCGAAACGGCGGCCGTCGACCGGCTTCGCATGGTGATCGGCGACCGCACCGTCGAAGGCGAGGTTCAGGAACGCGAAGCGGCGCAGCACGCTTACGAGACCGCCGCCGCTGCCGGACAGCAGGCCAGCCTGGTCAGCCAGGAGCGGCCCAACATCTTCACCAATGCAGTGGCCAACATTCCGCCCCAGGGCGAGATCACCGTCGAGATCGCCTACCAACAGACGCTGGCGTTCGACCAGGGGGCCTTCTCCTTGCGGTTCCCATCCGTCGTTCTGCCGCGTTACATCCCCGGGAACCAGCCCATTGCCGGCGAACCCGGCCATGGATGGTCGTTCAACACGACACAAGTGCCCGACGCCGAGCGGATCACGCCGCCGGTCGCCGCCCCGGCCAGCCAGCCGATCAATCCGCTGCAGCTTACGGTGAACCTGAATGCCGGCTTCCCCCTGGCTTCTGCCTACAGCCCGACGCATGACCTGACCATCACCGAGCATCCGGACGGTCGTCTGACGCTGGCCCTGGCGGACAGCCAAGCCTGGACCGACCGGGATTTCGAACTGGTTTGGGAGCCGGCCCCGCGGGCAGCACCGTCCGCCGGCGTGTTCAGCGAGCGCCGTGACGATGGCGACTACCACCTGGTCCTGCTGATGCCGCCGGAACTGGCAGCCGCCCAGGCGAGCGCCCTGCCCCGCGAAGTGGTTTTCATCATCGACACGTCTGGTTCGATGGCCGGGCAATCCATCGTCCAGGCCCAGGAAGCCCTGACCTGGGCGTTGGAGAGGCTGTCTCCGGAGGAGCGGTTCAACGTCATCGCCTTCAACAGCGCCGCCTGGCGCCTGTTCCCCGCGGCGCGGCCCGCCACGGCGGATGCGGTGGCGGAAGGCCAGCGCTTCGTCCGCGCACTGAATGCCGCCCGCGGAACGGAGATGAGTCTGGCTCTGGACCAGGCCCTGGACGGTGTCGCCGATCCCGCACGGATCCGCCAGGTGGTCTTCATCACCGACGGGAGCGTCGGCAATGAAGCGGCGCTGTTCAGCCTGATCCACGACCGGCTGGGCGACAGCCGCCTGTTCACGGTGGGCATCGGCAGCGCGCCGAACAGCTTCTTCATGCGCGAAGCGGCGGAGATCGGCCGCGGCAGCTTCACCCATATCGGGTCGACCGACACGGTGGCCGAGCGGATGTCCGGCCTGTTCACCAAGCTGGAAACGCCGGCGCTGACCGGCATCCGGATGGACTGGCCGGATGCATCGGCGGAGGCGTATCCGGCGACCATTCCCGACCTCTACGCCGGTGAACCCGTGGTGACGACGGTCCGTCTGCCGGCCGGAACCACAGGCCCGCTGTCGGTCACCGGTATGGCCGGCGATCAGCCCTGGTCCGCCGAAGCGTCTCTGGCCGGCGCAAGCGACGCGCCGGGGATTGCCGGCCTGTGGGCGCGGGACAGGATCACCGAGCTGGAGCGCAGGCGGTACCAGGGCGCCGACCCGGTCGAGACCCGGGAGCAGATCCTCGAGGTAGCGCTCCGCCACCAGATCGTCAGCCGCTACACAAGCCTGGTCGCCATCGACGACGCCGTCGTCCGGCCTCCAGGAGCGGCGCTCGACACCCAGGCCGTGCCGACCAACATGCCGGAAGGTGTCGACATGGAGATGGCGACGGCCGACAGCTACGCACCGCCGCCGGTCCCAAGCGGGCACGCCCAGCTCGCCCCCGGCGCCAACACGCTGCAGCCGATCGATGCGATCAGGGCAATGGCGCAGTCCGGCGCGGCCGCGGTCGGCGTCCAACTGCCGGCAACGGCAACGCCGGCGCCGTTGCACCTGCTGATCGGTGCGACCTTGCTGCTGATGGCCGTCCTGTTTGCCGCCGATCGGCACTGGGCGGTCCGTCTTCGCACCGGACGGCCGCGCCGATGACCGGCCCCCGTCGTCCCGCCGCGCGATCCTGGCGGACGCGCTTCGGCTGGCTGGCCCTGCCGCTCCTCGCCCTGGGGATCTGGCAGGCCAGCACCGGACTCTATCTCTTCGGCAAGGCCTGGCTCGGGCAACGGCTGCTGGACACCGCCTGGGACAGGGCGGTTGCCGGTGACGCCAGCCCCCGTCCGTGGCCCTGGGCCGATACCTGGCCGGTCGCCCGCCTGAGCGCACCGGGCGGCCAGGACGGCATGGTCGTCCTGGCCGGGGCAAGCGGGTCAACGCTGGCCTGGGCGCCCGGTCTGCTGGACGGCACCGGGCCGGTCAACGCGCCGGGGCTGTCGGTCATCAGCGCCCACCGGGATACCCATTTCCGGTTCCTGGGTGGCCTGGAACCCGGCGACGCCCTGACCGTGGAGGCGCCAGGCCAGACGGCACAGACCTACACCGTGCTGACGACGGAAATCGTCGATCATCGCACCGCGCGCCTGCCCGACCCGGCCGACACGCCGTGGCTGACGCTGGTGACCTGCTACCCGCTTGATGCCGTGGTTCCCGGAGGACCGCTGCGCTACGTGGTGCACGCCACACCCGCCGGGTATGGCGGGTAAGCGCGTGTTGGGGCTACGGATTGGCTGGCCAGATGTTCAGCCAATCCGGCTGCCCCGGCATCGGCTCCACATAGAATGTCGCTTCGGACCGGTCGAAGGCCTGGGGGCGATCGATCACGGCGAAATCGCCCCGCTCGCGCGGAAAGGCGATCACCTCGACGAGGTCGCCGTTCCGCGAGAAGGCCAGGACGGTAATGTCGTCCCGTTCGCCGATGCGGGTCCGTTCGGCGGCCTGACCCGCCGGCGCTCCCAGGCGGTCGGCGACCGCATCGGCATCCGTGTACGGCGGCAGAATGAACACGCGATCCCAGGCGAAATCGGTGCGCGTAGCGAGGTTCAGCACCTCCACGCCGCCACTGGCCGCGGCACGTTCGACGGCCTGCGCCAGCCCTTCGACCGCCTCGTCCCGGGTGGCGTTCACCCAGGCATAGAGAATGCCGAGGCAAACGACCGCCACAACGAAGGCGATCAGCGTGGTCTTGAAGGGACCGCTGACCCGGAGCTTCATCCCGGGCAGCTTGCGCAGCTCGGCCTGATCGCCGGCATGGGGGTTCCACCGGGGGCGGTTGCGGCGGAAGGGACTGGGGCGTTCGGACATGGGTACCGGATACGGTTGGTCGTGACCGGACTATCCTACCCTAGTTCGCCTTTGCCGGGCAGGCGCCGTAAATCCGGCAATTCCTGCCGGGGATGCGAGACGGCCGAACCTGCGGAAGCAGCGGAATCCGGCGGGCCGCGGTTGGCATCGTGATTGCTTCCATCCCTGCAGCACTCGCCCCATCACCGTCACTGGCAGTCGTGTCCCATGTCCCTATCGACGCATATCATCGGTGGCCACCGGGTTTCGGACCAGGTGCTCGACGCGGTTCGAACGGCCAGCCGGCACACCGGCGCCGACTTCAACTTCATGCTGGCCAAGGCAGCCCAGGAAAGCGGGTTCCGCGCCGATGCCCAGGCCACGACGTCCAGCGCCACCGGGCTGTACCAGTTCATCGATTCAACCTGGCTGGGCATGATCAAGGAACACGGCGCGGAGTACGGCCTGAGCCGGCAGGCCGCCGCGATCGAGCGCACCGAAGGCGGCGGCTACCGGGTCGCAGACCCGAACACCCGTCGCGCCATCCTGGACCTGCGGTTCGACCCGCACGTCAACGCCCTGATGGCTGGCGAATTCGCCAAATCGAACGAAGAGCATCTGCGCCAGACGGTCGGCGGTCCGATCGGCACCACCGAGCTGTACATGGCCCATTTCCTCGGCCCGTCCGGTGCCTCGCGCTTCCTCAACGCCATGCACGACGACTCGGCGCAAGCCGCCGCCGACCTGTTCCCGGCGGCCGCGTCGGCCAACCGGGCGGTGTTCTACGACCATGGCCGCGCCCGGAGCCTGAAGGAAGTGTACGACTGGATGGGCGACCGAATGGGTGGCAGTGCCGGAATGGCGGACGCGGCCGGCGCCGGCATTCCGGCCTATCTGCAGGCGTTCCCGACCCAGCAGCAGTCGGCCTTCCCCACCGCCGGTACGGAGGCGGCCGCCTTCCTACCGGTCTCGCCGGTCGGGCCGGGCAACCCGTTCGGCGATGGCGGTGCCGGCGACGGTGGCCGGCAGGCCTTGTCGCTGTGGACGGTCCTGACGCTGTCGTCCCTGTCGGTACCTGGCGAAGACGGCCAAGATGGCGTACCAGGTACGCGCGAAGGACAGACCGCGCCATTGATGCCGACGGCTTGAATCACGGCGACGGGGTGAAGGCTAACGCCGCGATGCGTCGTATTGTCAGGCAGGCAGTCCTGATCCGAACCTCCGTGCCTATACTGATGTTTGTTTGCAACGCCGACGCTTCCCCGGGGCGCATCGGCCGACTACGATGGCCAGCCATGGCCGGACTGCCAATTCGTTTCGATCGCTATTGCGGGATCGACGACCGACAATCCTGAAGCGACCGAACCGATGACGATCGCCATACGTAAATCGCTACCAGCCACGCCGTCGGGCGTCGGGACCACCGCCGGCCCACCCGTGCTCCGCGACGACCAGCTCGCGACGCTGTCGCTGGTGCAGGCGCCGATCTGGGTTTTCGACGTATCGCATCATCGCATGTGGTGGGGCAATCAGTCGGCCCTGCGCTTCTGGGGTGCCGCCGATGTCGCCGATCTGCGAGCGCGCGATTTCTCCTCCGACTCGGAGATGGTGCGCCAGCGCCTGCAGCTGATCGTCCGGAACACGCCGCCGGGGCAATGCGCTTCGGAGAACTGGACGCTGTACCCGCAGGATCGCCCGTCCACCGTCTCGCTGTCCTTCCGGTCGGTCCGCCTGTCGCCGACCGGTGTCGGCCTTCTGATCGAAGCCCATCCGATGGGCCTGCCAGCGCATGACACCGATGCCATGCGCATCTTGGAGGCTGCGCGCAACACGCCGCTGCTGGTGACGACGGCATCGCTCGACGGGTATGTCCTGTCCGCCAACCCGGCCGCCTATGACCGTTATGGCGGCTATTCCAAGACCGGAGGCGAAAACCGCAGGCTGTCGGAGCGGTTTGCCGACCCGGCGATCGCGGATGAGATGCTGGCCGCCGGCCGGGAGAACCGCATCTTCACGGCCGATGTGGAGGTGGCGACGGCGACAGGGGCCGGATGGCACCACCTGACGGCCCGGCGCGGTCGCGACCCCCTGGACGGCGGCACGGTGATCGTCGTCACCGAGGAGGATATCACCGACCGCGTCCATCACCAGGCAGCGCTGACCCGCTGGAACGACATGCTGGAGCGCCGGGTCAAGGAGCGTACGGGCGAACTGGCCGACAAGACGCGGACCCTGGAAGCCATGATGCTGGAGGCAGAGGCCGCCCGTCAGGCCGCCGAGCAGGCGACGCAGGCGAAATCGGTGTTCCTGGCCAGCATGAGCCATGAGCTGCGCACGCCGCTGAACGCCATTCTCGGGTTCTCCGAGATGGTCCGCGACGCCATTACCGGCCCGCTGAGCGACCGCTATCGGTCCTACGGCGACGATATCCATCAGGCAGCCTCCCAGCTCCTGGACCTGATCAACGATCTGCTGGACCTGTCCCGTATCGAGGCGGGCGAGATGACCTTGGACGAGGAGGTCATCCGGCTGGACGAGTTGGCCGAGCAGTGCCTGCACCAGGTCTGCGCTGCCACGGTCGCCCGCAACATCCATGTCGACTGCGACATCCCCGACCCGTTGAGCCGGGTGCGCGGCGATCTGCGCCGCATCCGCCAGGTCCTGCTGAACATTCTGACGAATGCGGCGAAGTTCACCGCCGACGGCGGCTCGGTCCGGATTACGGCGACACGGATCCCCGAAGGCCTGGCCATCGACATCAGCGATACCGGTATCGGCATCCCCGATTCGGAAATCGACGCGGTCTTGCGCCCCTATCGCAGCGGCAAGTCGGTCAAGGGGCGTCGCCAGGAGGGAACCGGCCTGGGCCTGCCGATCGCCAAGGCGCTGATGGAAATCCACGGCGGCGGGCTGACGATCGACAGCGCACCGGGCGTCGGCACTACGGTGCGCCTGACCCTGCCGGCCAGGCGCCTGCTCGATCCCTCCTGATCGACGGCCTGCCGTCGCGACGGGATTGGCGTCAGTGTTTGCGGACCAGCATCAGGCCAGGTCCGACCGTCGCCATGATCGCCTCGCCCCGGGGATCGTCCCGCAGCTTCTCGTTCAGCGCCAGACGCGCCCGCTCGGCCTCGCTTGGCGAGGATGCGTCCTCCAGGTTCTGGGGCATCATGTTGTCGATGGCAATCAGGCCGCCCGGGCGCAGCAGCTCCAGCGCTGCTTCGTAGTAGGCCTCGTTCGACTCCTTGTCGGCATCGATGAACGCGAAATCGAAGGTGCCCGCCGCCCCGTCCGCTTCAAGGGCGGCAAGTGTGTCCCGGGCCGGGCCCAGCCGCAGGTCGATCCGGTCGGCGACCCCGGCTTCCTCCCAGTATCGCTGACCAATCGCGGTCCATTCCGCGCTGATGTCGCATGCCACTAGGCGACCGTCCGCCGGCAGCGCCGACGCCACGCACAGCGCGCTGTAGCCGGTGAAGGTACCGACCTCCAGCGCCCGCTTGGCGCCGATCAAGCGGACAAGAAACGCGAGAAACCGGCCCTGGTCGGGGCTGATTTGCATGATCCCCCTGGGCAAGGCTGCGGTCTCGGCCCGCAACCGCTGCTGCAACGGGGTTTCCTGCACCATGACTTCGTTGACGTAGCGGGATACGGCATCAGAGGCGAGAAGCGACTTGTAGGGCATGGGGTCCCCCGTTTCGGCATTACGGCCGATCGAGCACGAAGTCGAATACCGCTTCGAACCCAGGTCCGGCGGGCTCCACTTGCATCACCAGATCCGGGTTGAAAAGGCCGTCGGCGGCATTGCGGGGTTCTCCGGGGAAATAGAGCTGCGTCGTCAGAACCGGTCCGACCGGCGGCCCGACCTTGACATGGAAATGCCGGGTGCGGCCGCCGTACAGGCCCGGTACGACGGTATCGAAGCGGAACTGGCCGTCGGAACCGGTAAGCTGATAGCCGCGCAACCGAAACCCGCGGTTGTCGTACCGCCCCTGCGAATCGGCATGCCAAAGGTCCACGACCAGACCCGCCAGCGGCATGCATCCCCGCGTCTGGACCCGTCCGGTCAGCGCCAGGGGAACGCCGTTGGGGTCATCGCCGCGGAAGTCCCGCTTCAAGGGTGCGTTCGGACTGTGAAACGGCCCGGCCGATTGCGGCACCGTCGGCTCGCCATCTTCGACACAGGCGGGGGTCGGCGCCCTTTGTGCCGCGGCAGGCGCGACCCCGATCGTGCCGAACAGCCCCGCCGTGACCCCCAACACGGTCCGCCTGCTGATCCCCGATGCCATCGGCACCCGCCTCCCGTTCCGACACTGCTCCCCCAAGACCTACGCCGCGCGCCGGCAGCGACCAGACCCGGCCGCTACACGCCGAGGTAACCGCGCCCGGCGCCAACGGCGGCCGCAAGCACGACGACAACCCAGGGCGGCGTCTTCCAGCCGGCCAGCAACAGAAAACCGCCCAGCGCCACAGCGAAGTCGACCGGACCATGGATGCTGCCGGTCCAGACGGGATCGTAGAGAGCGGCCAGAAGCAGGCCGACCACCGCGGCATTGACCCCGGCCATCGCCGCCCGGGCGCCGGGTCGCCGCCGAAGCTGATCCCAGAACGGTATGGTGCCGAGCAGCACCAGCATGCCGGGCAGGAAGATCGACACCAGGCCGATCAGGGCCCCGGCCCAGCCGCCGGGTCCGACCGACGAAGCCGCGCCCAGGAAGGCGCCGAAGGTGAACAACGGTCCCGGCAGTGCCTGGGCGGCCCCATAGCCGGCCAGGAACGCATCGCTGGACACCCAGCCGGGGCCGACGAAGCTGGCTTGCAGCAGCGGCAGCACGACATGGCCGCCGCCGAAGACCAGGGCGCCGGCCCGGTAGCTGGCATCGACGATCGCCAGCACCGGATGCCAGACCAACGCCACCGCCACGGGCAATCCCACGAGCAGCAGAAAGAAGAGCCCCAGGAAGGCTATCGCCGCGCTGCGCGGCAGCCGCAGATGCAGGCCGTCTCCGTCGTCACCGGTATCGCCACGGCCCAGCAGCCACCACACGCCGCCGCCCAGCAGGATGACGCCGACTTGGGTCAGGCTGCCCGGCACCAACGTAACCAGGATAGCCGCGCCGGCGGCGATGCTGGCCCGTTCCCGATCGGGGCACAGGCTGCGCGCCATCCCCCAGATCGCCTGGGCGATCACTGCAACTGCAACGGCCTTCAGGCCGCGCAGCGCACCCGAGGCCACCGGGCCATCCATGAGCGATAGCCCCGAGGCCACGGCAAGCATGATCAGCGCCGACGGCAGGGTGAAGGCGGTCCAGGCCGCCAGGGCGCCTAGGGGACCGCCCCGCGACAGCCCCAGCGCAAATCCCACCTGGCTGCTGGCCGGCCCGGGCAGGAACTGACACAGCGCCACCAGATCGGCATAGGCACGGTCGGTCAGCCAGCGCCGACGGTCGACGAACTCGGTCCTGAAATAGCCGAGATGGGCGATCGGTCCGCCAAAGGCAGTGAACCCCAGCCGCAGGAACGCCAGGAAGACCTCGGCAACGGCCCCACGGGGCCGGCTGGCATCGGTGTCGGCGGTCACGTGTCGATCCGGGGCTGACGACGAGTAGGGCGAATGGGGGAGTGCTGCGCATCAATGTGCCATCGGCGCGCGGGTCGGCAACCCCATGCCGTCGGTAACCGAGCAGAATGGGCCGTTTTCCCGCCCGAGCCTGCGATGTTGGCGCGCGGCCCCCTTGCCCTGTCGGTCCAGCCGCCATACCCAACGCTTCGATGTCCGAGAACACGACCCACGCCCCGCCGCCACCCGGCACCAATGACACCAAGCGGGCCAAGCGGTGGCTGGCCGCCCGTCTGGGACCGTCCCGCAGACTGTCCGGCCTGGCGATCGCCCTCGGTACGGCCGGCGGCGTGCTCATGATCGCCCAGGCCTGGCTGCTGGCCTTCATCGTCGCCGCGGCGATCATGGACGGCCTGCGCCTTGCCGACCTGACAACCCCGCTGCTCTGGCTGCTGCCGGTCTTTCTGGGGCGGGCGTTGTGCGTCTGGGCGGCGGAAGCCGTCGGCATGGCGGCCGCCAACCGGGTCAAGGCCCCGCTTCGCCGGCAACTGGCCGAAAGCCTGGTGCGGGCCGGACCCGCCCGGTCGGGCGAGGATCATTCCGGTGCGGCCGCCAGCCTGCTGGTGGACCAGGTCGAGGCCGTC
>JANQIU010000102.1 GCA_028281985.1 Alphaproteobacteria bacterium
CACGGCCGTGTTCGGCGACCGGACCCCTCTTCCCGGCTAGCCCGTCAGGCCCGCCCCTCTGTCGTACGCTTTATCCGGCAGTGTTTCGGGCACTGGCGACCACGAGGAAGCCCATCAGCTGCCCTCAGTAGCGTCGGTGCCCACGGCGCGATGATGCGGGACACCAATGCCGCCCTGGCCAAGCTGCCGGAGGCGTCAAGCAAACCGTTTGGAACTGACGAGCACACCGTCGGCGTCGGCATACACCCAATTGCCGGGAGAGATCGTCACGCCGCCGATATCGATCGCGATCCCGACTTTGCCCCATCCCTCTTTCGCGCTCTTCACCGGCGACGTGGCCAGCGCGAAGACCAGCGTCTCCATCTGGTTGATTTCGGCACTGTCGCGAATGGCGCCGTTGAGCACGATGCCGGCCCAACCGTTTTGAATGGCCAGATCGGCGAGCATATCGCCCAGCACGGCCATGCGCGTCGATCCGCCTGCATCCACGACCAGCACACGGGCGTCGCCCGGCGTTTCCAGTTGAGCGCGGATCAGCGTGTTGTCCTCAAAGCATTTGATGGTCTGCGCTTGTCCGGAAAAACTCCGCTTTGCGCCGAAGCGACGAAACGGAAGGTGCACAAGTCTGAGGTCCGCGGCATGCCGGTCAATTAGGTCGGCCGTCTTCATGACAGTTCATATCCTCCCGAACGTGTTCCGCAGTTCCGACACCTGCGCGTCGGTCAACAGGCGTGTGGGCAGCGATCGCAGGGCCACCAGGAGCTTCGCGGTCTCTTCAAGCTCTTCGGCTGCGCATACGGCCGAGAACAAGTCCTTGCCCGTTGTCACCGGTCCGTGGTTGGCAAGCAGAACAGCGGCGTACTCCCCCTTCAAGTCCCGGATCAGGTCTCCGGACCTGGGGTCCCCGGGTTTGACGTAAGGGATGAGCCTCACCCGGCCGACCCGCATCACCACGTAAGGCGTCAGCGGCGGGATGCAGTCCTCGGGGTCGGTGTCTGCAAGACAGGACAGCGCCGTCGCCCAGGTGGAATGAAGGTGCACGACGGCGCCTGCATCTGCGCGCGTGTCGTAGAAGGCTTGATGCAGGAAGACCTCCTTGGAGGGCCTGTCGCCGCCAACATGGTTGCCATTCGGATCGATCTTCGAGATGCGCTCCGGCGCGATGTTTCCGAGCGACGAGTTCGTTGGCGTCATCAGCAGGCCGTCGGACAAACGCGCCGAGACGTTGCCCGCTGTGCCCACCGAGAACCCGCGCATGAACAAGGATGCGCATAGCTCGGACATCCGTTCGCGCAGGGCCGTCTCCTCTGCGCTCATGCGCCCGCCTCCATGACCCGCAACGCCTTCGAGAAGAAATCGGGGGCTCCGAAATTGCCGGATTTGAGCGCAATCGCGATCGGCATGTCATGTCCGAGGCGCAGAATCGGGACACCCGGATCGATTTCCGGTCCGATGGTCATCGCCGGTGACTTCAATGCGTCCGCCAGCGCTTGCGCCACGGCACCGGATGTCTCGCCCCCGGCGACGATGATCCGCCGGTAGCCCTGTTCGATCAGCTTGCGGGCGGTTACGGCGAAGAGCGCATCGAGCTTTTCCGCAACCGCCTCGCGACCGAACGAGGCCTGCACCGCGCGCACCTCCTCCGGGGGGCCGGATGAGTATGCCAGCGGCGCGCTCCCCAGGTTCTCACTGTAGAACCCGACCAGGGTCTCGGGCGTAACGCGGCCCGCCATGACACCGGGCACATCGATGGCCAAGGTGGGATGCGATGTCGCGTGCACGTCGATTTGTCTTCGGGTCGCTCCCGAACAGGAACCGGCGATAATCGCTTCCGGGCCGGCAATGCCGTCAAAGCTGCGGCCCCGCTGCGCGTGCGCGCCCGTGCGAATGATGTTGCGCGGTAATCCCAGCGCGATCCCGGACCCGCCGGTGATCAAGGGGGCATCGGCCAAAGCTTCGCCGAGGCGCAGCAGGTCGCCGTCGGAGATCGCGTCGGCGATGATGAAGCGCGCGTCGAGGCCGGCCATCGCCTTGCGGATTGCATTGACCCCCTTGCCGACGACCGAAACCGGCAGATGCCCGACGGTTTCGTGGGTTTGGTACCGGAGCCATCGTCGGATATCGGCGTCCGGCATCGGCGTGAGCGGATGGGCCTCCATCCCGGACTCGTTCAGCGGTTTGTCCCCGACAAAGAGATGCCCCTGATAAACCGTGCGCCCGGTTGTCGGGAATGCCGGACAGAAGATCACCTTGCGCGCGCCGACCGCGTTCGCCAGCACTTCGGCAACGGGGCCGATGTTGCCGTGCCGCGTGGAATCGAAGGTCGAGCAGTATTTGAAGATGATCTGGCTGCATCCTTGGGCGACGAGCCAGCGCAACGCGGCAAGGCTATCGGCCTTCGCGTCATCAAGGGGGGCGGTTCGGCTCTTGAGTGAGACCACGCCCGCTTCGATTCCTTCAGGCGCAGGGCCGTCCGGGACGCCAGGGAATTGGGCGGTGTGAAGCCCGCCCTCCGGCGCGATCCCCTTGGCCAACGTGTTGGCGATGTCGCTGGCGCCGGTGAAATCGTCTGCGATGGCCCCGATCAGCATCTTCCACCCTTCGTTTGGGCTTCGATCCGGCGGCGGATTTCGGTGATCGCGGCTGCAGGGCTGGTCAGAACGGGGACTTGCGTGCGCTTGCGCACCGCGTCGGCCGCGCCCGCCATGGAGAACTGCGCCAGCAGGATCACGTCGGCGTCGGTGATGCGTTCGGCGGTGGTTGCGACGAGGTCGTCGTGCCTGCCGTCATCGCCGGACTGTTTTGCGTCCATCGCACCGTCGCAGAAATACGGCGTCAGCTCGGCGCAACGGCGTCTGGCCGCGGCCGCGTCTCGAAACTCATCGCCCATGCCGGCTGCGGCGGGCGGGAATGTGTAGATCATGGCGACCCGGTTGCCATGCGCGAAGGCAGCATCGAACATCGCTTCATTGGGCTTCATGATCGGGATCGGGCTGGCCTTCGCGGCATCGTCGATGGCGCGCCCAAAGGCCGAGCAGGTGAAGAGAATACCGTCCGGGCCGATGGTTTCCGCATACCGCGCCAGGCCGACGATCCGCCCCCACAGATCCGACGAGAGCTCCTCCGCTTTCCGACGATCGACCGACAAGCTCTCTTCCAGAATCGAAATCGTCTCCGCCTCGGGCCACAGGTGCCTGGCGGCGATCTCTATGGGCGCAATCGCCACTCTGGTGGCGTGAATGAGGGCGAGTCTGGGCATGGCGTCCACAACGCGTCATCTCAAGCCGCGGCAGCCTTCCTGGCGACTTCCTCGGCGACGAACCTTCCGAACGCATCGGTGTTGACCGAGCCGCCAAGGTCGCGGGTGCGCTTCGTCGGGTCGTCAATGACCGTATCGACGGCGTCGGCGATCGATCTGCCTGCGGCCATCAGTTTCGGCATGCCGCGCTGTTCGCCGAGCCAGGATAGCATCATCGCCGCTGACAGGATCAGCGAGGTCGGGTTGGCGATGTTCTTGCCGGCAATATCGGGAGCCGACCCATGCTGCGCCTGGGCACAGCACAATCCGGTTTCGGCGTTGGCATTGATCGAACCGGCCAGACCCAACGACCCGGACAGTTCCGATGCCAGGTCCGAGAGAATGTCGCCATAGAAGTTGGTCGCGACGACGATGTCGTACTTCTCCGGCTGGCGCACGAGAAGGGCGGCGAAGGCATCGACGATCAACTCCTCCGTTTCAACCTCGGGGAAGTCTTGAGCGACTTCGCGGAAGCACTCCAGAAACAGACCGTCGGTCATCAGGAACGAGTTGGCCTTGTGGATGGCCGCGACCTTTCTCTTTCGCTGCATGGCAAGTTTGAAAGCCTCGCGGCAGATCCGCATGGAACCGAAGCGCGTGATCTTGCGCACCGACAGCGCCATGTCAGGGTCCGGCATCATCTCGCCCACACCCTTGAACATGTTGCGGTCGGGATAGAAGCCTTCGGTGGCCTCGCGCATGATCACCAGATCCATGCCCGGCGCCTTGTTGGGCAAGAAGTCGCGACTGCGGGCGGGCCGCACATTGGCATAGAGGTCAAGGCCGATCCGAAAGCCGGCCGACACGTTGCGGCCACCGTCGGCTACGGCGGGGTAGTCCATATGTGATTGGGTGCCCAGGATGACGCCGTCGAACGCGTTACGCGCCCGATCCAGCACCTCTTCCCGCAGCGTGATCCCGTACTTCCTGAGGCTCGTGAACCCTGCGTCTTCCTCATGGAAGGTCAGGCCGAGATCGAACCGCCTGTTGGCGCTGTCGGTAACGTCAAGGGCCGCCGCCAGTATCTCCGGTCCGATGCCGTCGCACGGCAGTACCATGATTTTCATATCGACGCTTCCCCCCGCCTCCTGCGGCGTCATAGCTTGGCGATTAGTTTTGCACTTTATAAACGTAATATGCATAAGGCAACACGAAAAGACTGTGCGTTGAGAGATCGTCAATCCGCCCCATCACCGATGAAAACCAGTAGGCTGTTGGAATATATGTATTCTGACAGTCTCCCGGCGGGAGAATCTCGAACGCTGAGCGCAGAATTGCATTTTTAATTGACAACGTGCAATATGATCTCGTATTGGTTTCAAACACCATAAAAAGCAAGTTGATCAACGGAGGACCCCATGATCATGCGCCGAACCGTCACCGTCCTAGCCGCGACCGCGACGGCGTCCCTTCTGGCAACGCCTGCCCTGGCCGACGAGTATCCGTCGGAGCGCCTGACCTACACGATTGCCTTTGGTCCTGGGGGCGGCAACGACCGAATGTCTCGTACGGTCGTCGACATCCTGCGGCAGTACGAGCTCTATTCCGGCGACATCGTTGTCGAGAACCGCGAAGGCGGCAGCGGTGCGGTCGGGTTCAGCTTTGTCGCCCGCCACGCCGGCGATCCCTATCGCCTGACGTCGACCAGCGGCAATTTCATCGGTACGCCGCTCGTGGCCGATACCGACTGGACCTATGCCGATTTCACACCCATCGGGCTCCTCGCAAGCGACGCCATGCTGCTCGTCGTGCGCTCGGACTCCGGCTTCGACAGCGTCGACGACTTCGTCGATGCCGCCAACGCGGGGCGCGTGACCATCGCGGGCAGCGGATCGGCTGGCCCGGAGCGTGTGACCGCAAGCCTCTTTGCCCAGGCTGCCGGCATTGAATTCGAGTATGTGCCGATTGGCTCCGGTGGCGAGCTGGTGACGGCGTTGACATCCGGCAGTGTCGACGCCGTCGTCGCCAACCCGTCGGAAGTGGGTGGTCAGCTCGAGGCAGGGACTTTGATGGCCCTGGCGTTCTCGGACTCCGAGCGCAGCACCAACAATCCCGATGTCCCAACCTTCCGCGAACTCGGATACGACTTCAGCTTTTCGCTTCCCCGCGGCGTCGTGATGCCTTCAGACGTCGATCCGGCTGTGCAGGCGTGGTGGGTTTCGACGCTCCAACAGGTGGTCGAAACGCCCGAATGGCAAGAATACCTTGTGACCAACGGTATGTCGGGCAATCCGATCTGGGGATCGGAGTTCGGCGAATACCTTGAGGAGACCAGCGCCCAGTATCGAGCCGTGCTCGTCGACATCGGTGCTATCCAGCAATAGGCGCATGACAAACAGTGTGGGTACCGACCTTGAGGTGCCCACACCTTGTGCACGCCGACAGCTTGGAGGTGGGGTTCGATGAAGCAGTGGTTTGCCGCCGGGCTTCTCGTTCTCGCGGTCGGATACACGCTTTATGGGCTTAGTTCGCTGACGCTCTTAACAGCGTCGGGTCGACCTGCGGCCGGGTTCTTTCCGCTGATGGTCGGCCTGTTGCTCATTGTTTTGTGCAGCATCAATCTTTGGGGCGATGTGCGGGAGTGGTGGTCTGAGCGTCCGTCCAGTTCCGCCCCCGCAACAGGGGGGACGGTCAGTGCCTTAGGCGTGGATCTCCCGGCAGGTGAGGCCGGTACCGGATATAGCCGGGATGCCTTAATCGTCTTTCTCTACATCAGCGGCTTTGTCGCAATCATGAATATTGCCGGCGCGCTTCTAGCAATGATCGTCTTCATGCTGGCATTTTTATTCACATTCAACCGAACCCAGGTCATCGGGAATATGATTTATAGTCTGGTCCTGCCGGGATTTCTCTACGGGCTGTTCAGGCTTTTGTTGAATGCATCCCTGCCCACCGGTCCGCTCGGCTTCTGACGCGACAGCGTCCGTCAGAGAAGGAGACGCCCCATGCTTGCCGACATCGTGTCAAACCTCTCGCTTGGACTCAGCATTGCCGCCTCGCCGCAGGGGTTTCTGTTTTTGGTGATCGGGGCGTTTCTAGGCATGGTTGTCGGTTTGTTCCCAGGGTTTGGGCCTGCCGCGGGGATCGCCGTTCTCATTCCCATGACATTTGGGCTGGAGCCGACCATCGCGATCATCATGCTTGCGGGTATTTACTATGGCTCGATGTATGGCGGCACCATTACATCAATCCTCATCAACACGCCGGGAGAGTCGGCCACCGTCGCCTCCACTATTGACGGCTACCCCCTGGCAAAGAAAGGGCGAGCGGGCCCGGCTCTCGTCATGCAGGCCATCGCCTCGTTCATAGGCGGAACCATCGGCGTTATTCTTATTACGGCTCTGGCACCATCGCTCGCAGACTTTGCCGCATCCTTCGGTCCTTCGGAATACTTCCTGATTATCGCCGTCGGCTTGCTGATGCTGACCACCTTGATGGGTGACAATAAGTTCAAGGGCTTGATCTCCGCCCTGATCGGCTTTGCCATCGGCACGGTTGGTGTCGACGTCATGAGCGGACAGCAGCGGTTTACCTTTGGGTCGCCGGAACTCATCGGCGGTGTCTATTTTGTTGCGGTGGCGATCGGCCTGTTCGGGATTGGGGAACTGCTTCACTGCATCTTCACCGGACAACACCGCCAACCGGCCAAACGGCTGCGCATCGGCTTTCGCGATAAGGAGTTCTGGCCAAGCAAGCAGGACTACTATGAGTCTCGGTTCACCTTCTGGCGCGGTTCTGCCATCGGGTTCGTCGCCGGGGTGCTGCCGGGATCGGGCGCCACCCTCGGGTCCATCATTGGTTACTCGGTGGAGAAGAAGATCGCCAAGGATCCCGAGAAGTTCGGGAAGGGCGAGATGCGGGGGCTTGTGGCGCCGGAGGCGGCGAACAATGCGGCCTCGGCGGGCGCCATGGTTCCGCTGATCTCGCTCGGCATTCCGGGATCAGGTGCCACCGCGGTTCTGCTTGGCGCCTTCTTGATGTGGGGCCTGCAACCTGGACCCTTGCTGATCGTCAACGACCCGGGATTTGTCTGGGGTCTGATCGCCAGCATGTATCTTGGCAACATGATTCTGATCGCGATGAGTATTTTTGCGATCCCGCTGTTCGTCAGGTTTCTCGACATCCCTTACGTCAATGTCGTGCCGGTTATCGTGCTCTTGTGTGTCATTGGTGCATTCGCGATTAATGCAAGCATCATCGAAACCTGGATCCTGGTCGTCAGCGGCGCGATCGGGTTCGCGATGAAAAAATACGGCTACTCGCCAGCCGCAACTGTTTTGGCCCTGGTTCTGGGATCCATGGCTGAAGAGACGTTTCTGCAGACCTACATCATCTCGCAGGGCACGATGAGCTTGTTTTGGGAGAGGCCGGTTTCGCTGATATTGTCGATCATCTTGCTGATGATTCTCCTTGTGCCGGTCGCCCTGGCCGTCATCAAAAGAGGCAGGCGTGACGATGAAACCTCGCAGGGGCAAACGCCGTGAGATCCGGCTGCGGCTGTGGGAGGCTCCGCAGAGGTGCTTGGGAAGACGCGTTGCGCAAGACGTTGATAATCCTTCCCCTCTGCGCTTCTGAAGATCATCACGGAAAACTCTCTGACTTTGCCGCTCCAAAGAGCAGGCTTCTCGTTGGTCGGTTCGGCACGTGCCGATCCGTTGGGTGACATGCGAGGCGCAGGGTTTACTCTCCAGCATGCGAACGAGCGATCTACCACAGCGGATTTTCACGCGGCTTCTCCAAGACATCGCATCCGGCAACCTGCGGGCCGGTCAGCATTTGGGCGCGCAGCAGATCGCCGATCGGTACGGCGTTTCGCGAACACCCGTGCGGGAGGCAATGGGCCTGCTGGAGGACAGCGGCTTCCTGGTGCGGTTGGAGAACCGTGGCTTCTTTGTTGCAGAGCCAGATGCCGAAGCGATCAACAAGGCGCTCAACCAGCACCCCGAGGCAATCGATGTGGACTATCACAGACTGGCCGATGATCTGCTGACCAGTCGATTGCCGGAGGAAGTCACCGAGCAGTTTATTCGCCAGCAGTATGGCTGGACAAAAGCGCGGGTCAACGAGGTGCTGGTTCGAGCGGCGCGCGAAGGTTGGGTGGAGCGAAAGGAAGGTTACGGGTGGCGATTTCTTCCCGTGGCAAAGACACCCGAGGCATTCGATGAGATCTACAGGTTCAGAATGGCGATCGAACCTGCCGCGATATTGGAGCCATCATTCGAATTGGACCGGACGATTTTGCTGGAGCAGCGTCGAATTCAGGAAGGCATGCTGCAGATGAACTTCAATGCCGTTCCGCCAGAGACTTTGCTTCAGAACGGCGCGCTGTTCCATGAAGAACTCATCAAGCTATCGGGGAACCCGTTTTTTCTGATGGCGTTGCAGCGGGTCAATCGGATGCGCCGCTTGATGGAGTATCGCGCTAATGTCAACCATGATCGACTTGTAGAGCAGTGTACTGAACACCTGGAGATACTGGATCTACTTGAGGCCGGCCATAATCTTGATGCTTCTCACAAGATGCGGAAGCACCTAAGCGGCGCGCTCAAGCGCAAGTCGCCACTGGCATGGACCTGGGCCGCCGGAGCAAAGGCTGTCCACAGTGAAGCTCGACATGAAGAGCCGGCCATGGAAGGCGAGATTGGGGACATGATGGGCACCAATCTCCAAGGGCGCCGCTGATCAGTTTCTGCTCCATCAAGCGGTCTGGCAGGTCTCCCCCACCGGGCTCTCCACGTGGCGCGGGCGGTCGCACGGGTAGCGCTTCTCCAGAATGGCGACCTGCGCGACGGTGAACTCGATGGGCTGTTCGGCATTGGCCTGCTCCAGCGCCAGGACCTCAATCCCCTCCACCGTCTCAGGCGGCGCCGCAACCTTTGGCAAGGGATCCCTTAGATCAAGCCCGGTCCGGGGAAGCGGATCGGGTCAGGACAGCGGGGCGCCGGGGACCACCAGGTGGCTTTCCGGGCCGGCAAGGCGCAGGACTGAGAGACAGTCCGCCCGCGCCAGCGCCACGCAGCCCTCCGTGGGCTCATAGTTCGGCCTGGCCAGATGCAGAAAGATGGCGCTGCCGGCAGCCGGCACCACGGGATCGTCGTTCCACCCCAGGACGGCGACGATGTCGTAGACCGCATCGTCGCGCCACAAAACCTCATGGCGGCCCGGATAGGGCCGCGTCACCGGCCGGTTGTAGGCGCGGTCTCCCGGATCGTCGCACCAGCCGTCGATTTCGCGCAGCGGCCGACAAGGCAGCCGCGTGACTGGTCGCTCCAGCCGGTCCGCACGGTACAACACGGTGCGAATCGGCAGGCGACCTGTCGGGGTCGCGCCGTCGCCTTCGCATTTGTCGGCGCGGATGCCGCTACGGCCCAGGGCGCACCGGTACCGGTGCTGGCCTGCGGTCAACCATCCCGCAGCATCGATGGGGAAATCCATGGCCGGCCCAAACTAGGTCAGACCGGGGTCGGAGGGAACCGACCCATCACCGGCTGGCTTAGCCGGCCGACTGCGCCATGGTCCGATAGGCGTCCAGGTTGCGCATCATTGCCGCCGGGACGGCGCTTGTCGGCATTTGGACAGGGACGTCCGATCCGGGCAGGGAACCCGCCGCCGGCCGTGATTCGTCCATCCGGCGGGCCGCGCCATCGGCCGGGTCCGTGGCGGCAGCGGACGGGCTCGGCGTCGGCGGGGCGGCCAGGGTCGCGGCGATTTCCTGGGCGACCCACGAGCTGGCGGGCTGGACCGATGGTGTGGGCCGGATGCCCGCCGACGTCGCCAGCGTCATCCGGGACGTCGTGGTCGGCACGCGCGCCGGCAGGGCCATGAACGCTTCCGGCGGGGGCGGCGACCCGGCAACCGGCGCGGCCTCAGCCGTCTGGGCCGAGGACGGGCCGCTCGCGAGTTCGGGCAGCGCCAGTGCCAGGGCCGGCACGGCCGTGGTTGTCCCGGCCGGTTCGACGACCGCCGGCTCGGGCAGCGGCGTGACTATGGTCTCGGCGGGCGCCGGTGCGGCCGCGACCTGGGCGCCAGTGGCCGGCGTGTCTAGACGCAGCGGGTCGGTCGCGCCAGGGCGGTTTGGCGGTGGCGGAACGGTTGGCAGCGGGGCGGCTGGGGGTGCCACCGTATCGGCGGACGCCATGGTGCCGGCCTGCGTCGCCGGGCTGCCGCCGGCGGCGAGCTGCCGGGCGGCCGCGGCCACCTGAGCGGTCCGCGCGTCCAGCTCGGCATGGGTCGGCAAGTCGGCGGCGCCGCCGGCGCCGGGAAGCCCCCGGGCAATGGCGGCGATTTCCGCGGTCCGCGCGCGCAGTTCCTCCGGCGTGGGCGCGCGCTGGGCCGTGGCCAGCAGATCGGCGGTCCCCGGTGCCGGTGCGGGGTCGCCGAACATGGCATAGAGATCCTGGCGGGACACCGCGCGGACCCGTTCGCCGCCGAACACGCCGTCAAGCACGTGGTCGCTGATCGTGCCGCCCGTGGCTTCCTGGGCGACGGCGTTGATCATGCCGGCGCCCATGCCGACGGGCCCGCCGTAAAGGAACCCGCCGACGATCATCGCCGGGCCCTTGATGATGTCGCCGGTGGCCTCCCGGTAGACCATGTTCACCACCGGGATGTGCTGCAGCGGGTTCACCACGTCGACCAGATCCAGGAAGGTGAACTCCGCCGCCTCGGCGGCTTCGCGGGCGGCAATCCCCTCGGGGTGATAGGTCGCGTACTGGTCGGGGGTGACGGCGATCTGCATCCGCAGCTCCAGGGGCACGTATCACGTCGCTGGATGCACGCGACGTGCCACCGCCCGTTGCCGCGCCTGGCCCCGGCGCCGGACCAGTACGTCCCCGCGCGACCCGGTATGTCCCGGCAGGATCTGCCGGGCAAGGCCGGGCCGACCGGCTGGGACTGCCGGGGTGTCAGAGCAGGTGGCCGGACCGCCGCCGCTTGGTCGCCAGGTAGAACTCGTTGTGGCCGTTGGCGGGAAACGCGTGGGCAACCCGCTCGGCCACGGTGATGCCGTGACGCGACAGCTCGGCCACCTTGTCCGGGTTGTTGGTCATCAGCCGAACCGACCCGATGCCCAACTGCTGCAACATCGCGGCTGCCGGCAGATAGATCCGCTCGTCGGCGTCGTAGCCCAGCATCTCATTCGCATCGACCGTGTCGAACGCGCCGTCCTGGAGCGTGTAGGCCCTCAGTTTGTTGACCAGGCCGATGCCCCGGCCCTCCTGGGCCAGGTACAGCAGCACCCCCGACCCGTGCCGGGCGATCTCGCGGATCGCGCCGCGAAGCTGGTCACCGCAGTCGCAGCGCAGCGACCCCAGCAGGTCCCCGGTGAAACACTCGGAATGCAGGCGAACCAGGGCCGGCATGTCGGTTTCCGGGTGGCCGACCACGATGGCCAGATGCTCCAGGCCCCCATCGCTGGGCCGGAACGCGACCACCGTGACCTCCTCGGCATCGGCCAGCGGGATGGCCGCTTCGGCCACGCGAACCAGGCTGCGGGCCGCGAACAGGGCATAGCGGTCCACGTCATGGGCCGAAACCGACAGGATGTCGGCCTGGGCCAGCAACCGCTCGGTGGCCAGCGGCCGGTCGACCGGTGCGGCCAGCGCGGCCGGCAACAGCCTTGCCAGTTTGGTCAGCCGGGTCACCGCCAGGGCCCCCGACAGCGTGTCGGCCGGCAGCGATCGGCGCGGCAGGGCGCGAAGAGTGTCGGCGTCGACGGCCTGCAAGGGGTCGGCCAGCGACCGTGCCAGGGATGGCGTCAGGCCGTCGCCGGGCTCCAGCCAGAGGACGTCTTCCAGCGTTTCGTTCAGCCCCAAGGCCAGCGCCCGCTGCTGGGTGATCAGCACGGCCGGCGGCTGGTTGGTCAGCGACCGCATCGCTGCCAGGCTGGCCTCGGTCACGGTTTCGGCGGCATGCAGCAGCAGGGCCGGCCCCCGGTCCGGGCGCAGCAGGACGAAGTCGCCCCGGCGAAGGTCGGCGCTGGCCCGATCAACCGCGCGCAGATGCACCTGCCGGCTGTCGGGCGGGGCCTGGTCCGCAGAAGGTGCCGGGGGGCGGGTAGCGTCGGCGATGGACATGCACCACATGTAGCGTCCGGAATCGGGATTGACCATGCGCGGCATCGGTCGTTCCCGTCCTGGAAACGTGTTAGTCATGCAACCAAGGTCTACCGAAAACCATCCGGGCCGGACCCTTTCCCAGCGCTGGTATAGGATTGATGTCGCAAAGCAAGAAAATTCTCCTAGTCGACGACGACGACACCTTGCGCATGTCCCTCGCCGAACAGCTTCAGTTGCACGAGGAATTCGCCACCAGCGAAGCGGCGGACGGCCAACAGGCGTTGTCGATGGTCAAGGACAACTACTACGACTGCATCGTGCTGGATGTCGGGCTGCCGGACATGGACGGCCGGGATCTTTGCAAGCTGATGCGCCGCAACGGCGTGCGCAGCCCGGTCATCATGCTGACGGCGGTCGACAGCGACGCCGACGCGATTCTGGGCCTGGACAGCGGCGCTAACGACTATGTGACCAAGCCGTTCCGCCTGGGCGTTCTGCTGGCCCGGTTGCGGGCGCAGCTTCGCCAGTTCGAGCAGTCCGAGGATGCCATCTTCACCATCGGTCCGTACTCCTTCCGGCCGGCGGCGAAGCTGCTGCTGGACGAGGAGAAGAACCAGAAGGTGCGGCTGACCGAGAAGGAAACCGCCATCCTGAAATACCTCTATCGGGTGGGCAGCAAGGTGGTCGGCCGGGACACGCTGCTCGGCGAAGTCTGGGGCTACAATGCGGGCGTGACCACGCATACGCTGGAGACCCATGTCTACCGGTTGCGCCAGAAGATCGAACGGGATCCCTCGAACGCCGAAATCCTGGTGACCGAACCGGGCGGCTACCGGCTCAATCCCTGAACCGGCGGACAGGAGGCGGCGCTGACGAAGCCCGATTTGCGCCAGTGTTGCGTTTGATGCATAGCCTCTCGACTTGCCCGGTGCGGGCTGCCAGAGTGCCGCGGGTGCGACGTTTCGGTTTCCGACCGGGAACAGCCGCTGGATGAGTGATCGCGGGGACTTCTCCATCAAGTTTTGGGGTGTGCGGGGCAGCATCGCATGCCCTGGTCCTGAAACGGTGCGCTACGGCGGCAATACCACCTGCTTGGAGATCCGCTGTGGCGGCTACCCGCTGGTGATCGACGGCGGCACCGGGCTGCGCCTGCTGGGCAGCCAGCTTGCCAAGGAACGCCCCGGCCGGATCGACCTGTTCTTCACCCACACCCATTTCGATCATGTGGTCGGCGTGCCGTTCTTCCAGCCGGCGTACCTGAAGGACATGACGGTCCATTTCTGGGCCGGTCATCTGCCCGAGGGGCAGACGCTCAAGCATGTGCTGCACGACATGATGATGGCGCCGCTGTTCCCGGTGCCGCTGCACTACTTCGAAGACTGCGAGTACCACGATTTCCGTCCGGGGCAGGAGATCATCCTGGGCCCGGGCATCCGCATCACGTCGGCCCCGCTCAACCACCCCAACGGGGCATGCGGGTACCGGATCGAGTATGGCGGTAAGAGCATCTGCGTGGTGACCGATACCGAGCACGTGCCCAACACGCCGGACGAAAACGTCCTGAACCTGATCCGGGGCGCCGACCTGATGGTTTACGATTCGATGTTCACGGACGAGGAGTTTCCCCGGTTCACCGGCTGGGGCCACTCGACCTGGCAGGAAGCGCTACGCCTGGCCGATGCGGCCGATGTCAAGCGGGCCGTGGTGTTCCACCACGACCCCAATCACGACGATGCGTTCATGGACCAGATCGCCCGCAAGGCATCCCAACGTCGCCCGGGTACGGTGATTGCCCAGGAGCTGATGGTTCTACGACCCTGATCGGCCGCGGTGTTCTCCATCCGGCACCGGCGATCGGCGTCCGGCGGCGCCTGCGCTTGCTGTGCAAGGGGCTGGTCACGGTGCTGGGAATCCGCCGGCAGGGGTTCTTCAGCCCCTATGCCCATGCCGGCCAGATCGCGTCCGGGCAGTCCGAATACCGGGCGGTGGCCAGCACTTTCGCCCGCGCCGAGGGGGATTTTGCCGATCTCTTGTCGGCGATGGACGATCTGGCCGGCGACCTGTTGGCCATCGAAGGGCCGCCGCCGGCACCGCGGTGGCGGCAGGGATGGTTCGCCGGGTTGGATGGTGCGGCGGCCTATGTGCTGATGCGGCAGTACCGGCCGCGCCGGGTCATCGAGATCGGCTCCGGCCACTCCACCCGCTTTCTGGTCCGCGGCCTGGCCGATGCCGGCGCGGATGCAGCGGTGACCGCGATCGACCCGGCGCCGCGGGCCGGCCTCGCCGGACTGCCGGTCCGCCATCTCCGGCACCGCGTCGAGGAAACGCCGCTGGCGGAGTTCGCGGCCCTGGCCGCCGGCGATGCCCTGTTCATCGATTCCAGCCACCTGGCCATGCCGGGAACCGATCTGGACTGGCTGGTCGGGCGGGTCCTGCCGGCTCTGCCCGCGGGCGTGCTGGTGCATTTCCACGACGTGCTGCTGCCCGACGACTACCCGGCGGTATGGCGCTTTCGCGGCTACAACGAGTCCATCGTGGCTGCGGCCCTGATTGCCGGCGGTTTCCGGCCCGTCTGGGCGAGCCACTACGTGGCGACCCGCATGGCGGACCGGGTGCGTGCCGGTGTGATGGCCCGGATCCCCCGGGATCCTGGCGTCCCGGAAACCAGCCTGTGGCTGGTGAAGACGGTTCCGGCGGCGGGAAACCTCACGTACGGTTGAGCAACCGTGTTGGCCGCGTCCCTTGCGCAGACAGGACAAGGAACCCGATTTGCAGCGCATGCCGGATAGCATTCCCCCCGGAGCCGGCGGCGATTCCGTTGGGCAGCAAGCGATGAGCAGCGCCGGCGATGCCGAAGCACCCCTCCCCCGGCGCGGCATGCAGCGCATCCCCGTCCGCGTGCGCGAAGCCATTCGCCGTCGCGAGGAACGCGCGGAGATCCTGATCGGCTGGGCCCAGGTGGCCATCGTCGTGTTGTTCAGCGTCCTCTATGCCCTGGCGCCGCGGGCCGCCGGCAGCGTCGGCGACCAGATCGAACCGGTGCCGCTGTTCCTGTCGGTCTATGGGCTGTTCACCCTGCTGCGGCTCAGCCTGGCCTATCAGCGGATGGCCCCCGCCTGGTTCCTGCACCTCTCGTCGGCCTTCGACATGGCGTTGCTGATGGCGCTGATCTGGAGCTTTCATCTCCAGTACGGTCAGCACCCGTCCTTTTATCTGAAGGCACCGACGCAGGCCTACGTGTTCATCTTCATCGCCCTGCGCGCGCTCAGGTTCGACCCGCAATATGTCATCTCGGCCGGCCTGTCGGCGGCCGTCGGGTGGCTGGTGATGGTGATCTATGCCGTCAGCCACGATCCCGGCGACGGGAAGGAGATCATCACCCGGAACTACGTGGAATACATGACCATGAACCGGGTGCTGATCGGCGCCGAGTTCGACAAGATCATCTCGATCCTGGTGGTCACCGGGGTTCTGGGCCTGGCCATCTGGGCGGCCCGACGGCTGCTGATCACCGCCGTCCGCGAGGAGGAGGCGGCCAAGGATCTGCAGCGCTTCTTCGCGCCGGAGGTGGCCACGGCCATCCTGACGGCCGACGACCGGGTCGCGTCCAGCCACAGCGAGGCGCGCGAGGTGGCGGTGATGTTCGTCGACATCCGCAACTTCACCCGGTTCGCCGCGGGCATCCACGAAAACGACGTCGCCCGCCTGCTTGCCGGCTACCGCTCATTCATCGTCGATGCGGTCCAGCGCAACGGCGGCACCATCGACAAGTTCCTGGGCGACGGCGTCATGGCCACGTTCGGGGCCGTGACCGCGTCGGAGACCTACGCCGCCGACGGGATGCGGGCCTTGTTGGCCGTGCTGGACGCGGCGGACCGCTGGAACGCCTACCGGGCCAGCGAGGGGTTCCATCAGCCCCTGCGCGTCAATGCGGGGCTGGCCGCCGGCCGGGCGATCTGTGGGCCGGTCGGCGACCAGCATCACCTGGAATACACCGTCGTCGGCGATACGGTGAACCTGGCCGCCAAGCTGGAAGGCCACAACAAGGTGGAAGGATCCCGGGCCCTGACCACGGCGGCAACGCTGGCGCTTGCGGAACAGCAGGGTTTCGAAACGCCGCCGGGGCAGTTCCGCGCGTGCCCGGAGCGGGCCATCGAGGGGATCGGCCAGATCGTCGACCTGGTGATGATTTCCCACGCGGCGCCGGCGGCCGTGGCGGTGCGGCACCGGTAGCTGGCCCGTTCGGCCCCATTGAGGCGTGACCGATTGCTCAACTGACCGTGATTCGCGGTGGCTCGGGGATCGCCCGGTTGCCCGCGGCGGCGCTTCGGGGCACCATGCCGGCCTGATCCAGCGGGTCGCCGACGCGGCCATCGTCCCCCAACAACCGAGCCGAGCGCGATGCTGGCCTACATTGCCCGTCGCATCCTGGTGATGATCCCGACGCTGCTGGTGATCAGCGCCGTCAGTTTCGTCATCATCCAGCTGCCGCCGGGGGACTACCTGACCACCCTGGAGAACGAGCTGCTGTCCAGGGGCGAAGCGCTGAACCCGGCGCAGCTGCAGTATCTGCGCGAGACCTACGGCCTCGATCAGCCGCTGGTGATCCAGTACTTCAACTGGATCGGCAATGCCCTGCAGGGCGACTGGGGCTTCTCCTTCGAACACCAGGCGCCGGTGACCACCGTGGTCGGCGACAGCCTGTTCCTGACCATCGTCATCACCGCCGCCACCACGCTGTTCATCTGGGTGGTCAGCTTCCCGATCGCGATCTACTCGGCCACCCACCAGTACAGCATCGGCGACTACACCCTGACCTTCATCGGGTTCATCGGCCTGGCGACACCGAACTTCCTGCTGGCGCTGATCCTGCTGTATCTGGCCAATGTCTATTTCGGCACGTCGATCGGCGGCTTGATGGACCCGATTTACATCGAACAGCCGATGAGCTGGGCGAAGTTCTTCTCGGTCCTGGAACATCTGTGGGTGCCGGTGATCGTCATCGGCACGTCGGGCACCGCGGCGATGATCCGCCGCCTGCGGGCCAATCTCCTGGACGAGCTGCAGAAGCAGTACTACGTCACCGCGCTGGCCAAGGGGCTGCCGCGGGGCCGGGCGCTGATGAAGTACCCGCTGCGCATGGCGCTGAACCCGTTCATCGCCGATATCGGCGGCATACTGCCGCAGCTCATCTCCGGCGCCACGGTGGTGGCCGTCGTGCTCAGCCTGCCGACCTCGGGGCGAATCCTGCTGGAATCGCTGCAGAGCCAGGACATGTACCTGGCGGGGTCCTTCATCTTCTGGTTGTCGGGACTGACGGTCGTCGGCGTTCTGCTGTCCGACCTGGCGCTGGCCGTGCTCGATCCGCGCATCCGCTTGAGCGGGGGATCGGTGAAGTGAGCAGCGACATGACCGACCGCCGGGACGGCCAGGCGGGACTATCGCCGCTGCCGCATACCGTCAGCCGCGAACCCTGGGACCCCTATGCCCGGCCGCCGATGACCGCGGACCAGCAGCGTTTCGCCCTGGCGTCCCAGTGGACGCTGATGTGGTGGAAGCTGCGCCGGCACAAGCTGGCCCTGATTTCCGGCGCGGTGCTGCTGGTGCTGTATGTCTGCACCCTGTTCGTGGAGATCGTCGCGCCCTACGAGCAGGACACCAAGATCATCCCCTACGTCAATCACCCGCCCCAGGCGGTCCATTTCTTTCACGACGGGGAGTTCATCGGCCCCTTCGTGTACGGCACGCGCCTGGAGCGCAATCTGGAGCTGATGCGACGCGAGTTCATCGTCGATCGCGAGGACATACAACCCCTGCGGTTCTTCTGCTCCGGCGACCCGTACCGGTTCTGGGGCCTGTTCGACTGGGATTTTCACCTGGTGTGCCCGGCCGAGGATGGGCGTCTGTTCCTGTTGGGCACCGACCAGCTGGGCCGGGACATGTTCAGCCGCATCGTCTACGGCGCGCGGGTGTCGCTGACCGTCGGCCTGGTCGGCGTGGCGATCAGCTTCCTGCTCGGCATCTTCATCGGCGGGCTGGCCGGCTACTACGGCGGCTGGGTCGACAATCTGGTCAACCGGGTCATCGAGTTGTTCCAGAGCTTTCCGCAGCTGCCCTTGTGGATGGCGCTGTCCGCGGCGGTGCCGGCGACGTGGAACCCGATCGTCATCTTCTTCATGATCACCATCATTCTGGGCCTGGTCGACTGGACCGGGCTGGCGCGGGCCGTGCGGTCCAAGCTGTTGTCGCTTCGCGAAGAAGACTTCACCACCGCGGCCCAGCTGCTTGGCGCCCACCCGCGGCGGATCGTCAATCTGCATCTGTTGCCGAATTTCATGAGCCACCTGATCGCCTCGGCGACGCTGGCGATCCCGGGCATGATCCTGGGCGAAACGGCGCTCGGATATCTGGGCCTGGGCCTGCAGCCGCCGGTCGTCAGTTGGGGGGTCCTGCTGAATTCGGCGCAGGACATCAACGCCGTGGCGGTTCAACCCTGGTTGATCCTGCCCGTCGTGCCGGTCATCATCACGGTCCTGGCCTTTCAGTTCTTCGGCGACGGACTGCGGGACGCGGCGGATCCATACAAATAGGCTCCTCATACTTTAGATGAGGTTCAACATCGCTTTGCGATGATCACACGCCCCGATACATTCCCCGCGTGACGACCGCTCGGCAACCGATAGTCTCCGCCCTGACGGCGCTGCCCCTTTTGGCCGTGCCCGGGGCCGCCTATGGCCAAACCGCTGAGGCCACCGCCCTGGGCGGTGGTGCCGTCTATTGGGTCGGCGGCATCGCCATCCTGCTGTTGTTGGGCGGTCTCCTGGTCACCGGGCATCGCCTGCGCGCCGCTCGGACCGAGCAGGCGGACCTGCAGCGCCGCCTGACCTACGCCGAGGCCGAGCGGGCGCAGATCCGGGCGGCGCTGGACTCCGCGCCGGTTCCCCGGTGCCAGTTGCATGCCGACGGCCGGGTCGAGCCGGGGCCGGGGTTTTCGGCCATGTTGGGGGTGGCCGATCCCGAAGGCGTCCGCGACTTCCTGGACGTTCTGGTCGACGACGACGCGGCCAAGCTGATGGCGGCCTGCGACAGCCTGCGGCGGGACGGCCAGGCGTTCTCGGTCACCGTCCGCTGCCGCGGCGGCAACCGGGCGCTGGACGTGAGCGGCCGGCGCACCGCGTCCCCGGAGGGCCCGCCCCTCAACCTCCTGTGGCTGGCCGATGCCACCGGCCGGCTGCGCGCGGTGGCGTCGGCGAATCGCGAGACGGCCGATGCGGAACGGGCGCGCCGGGCGCTGAACGCCACCCTCGATGGCCTGCCCATCCCGGTCTGGCGGCGGGATGCCGACCTGAAGCTGATCTGGGCGAACGCCGCCTTTCTGCAGGCGGCCGACGGCGATCTGGACACCGTCATCGGCGAAGGCCGGGAAATCGGCGCGCGGGTCCTGGGCGACGGCGGCCGCAGCCTCGGCATCCGGGCGCGCCAGTCGGGCGTCGCGGCGCGGGATACGGTGACGGTTGTGGTCGGCGGCGACCGCCGCCGCCTGGCCCTGGTAGAGGCACCGCTGCCGCTGCGGTCCGATGCACCCGGCAAGGAAGACCCGGTATCCGCCGGCTTCTTCGGCTTCGCCCTCGATGAGACGCCGCTGGAGGATCTGCGCGCGGAAATCAGCCGCCATGTCGCCGCCCACGCGGATGTTCTGGAGAACCTCAAATCGGCGATCGCGATCTTCGGGGCCGACCGCCGGCTCAGTTTCTACAATCAGGCTTACGTCCATCTTTGGGGATTCGAGGAATCCTGGCTGGTCACCAAGCCCAGCCTGGGCGAGGTGCTGGAAAACCTGCGCGAGCGGCGCCGGCTCCCGGAATACGCTGATTTCCGGGCCTTCCGGAACCAGCAGATGGCCCAGTTCCACGATCTGCTGTCGGCGGAAGAGGAGTTGCTGCATCTGCCCGACGGCACCACCCTGCGCTCGCTGGTCACCCCGCATCCCTTCGGCGGGCTGATGTTCATCCAGGAGGACGTGACCAGCAGCCTGACGCTGGAGCGCAACTACAACACGCTGATGGCGGTGCAGACCGAGAGCCTGGACAACCTGGCGGAGGGCATCGCCGTGTTCGGCGGCGACGGGCGCCTCCGGCTCTTCAACCCGGCCTTTGCCGAGATCTGGCAGCTCGACCAGGAAACGCTGACGTCCGGGCCGCACGCCGCCCAACTTGTCGAACGGTCGCAGAAGTTCTTTCCCAAGGACGACTGGAAGGATCGCAGCGGGGCGATGGTCCTGGCCGCGCTGGACCGCGATCACCGCGGCGGCCGCATGATCCGCACCGACGGGTCGGTGATCGACCACGCGACGGTGCCGCTGTCGGACGGCGGCGTCCTGAACCGCTATCTGGACGTCACCGACAGCGCCAAGATCGAACAGGCGCTGCGGGCCAGCAACGAGGCGCTGGAGGCGGCCGACCGGCTGAAGACCGAGTTCATGGCCAATGTGTCCTACCAGCTCCGGACGCCGCTGAATGCCATCATGGGCTTCGCCGAGATCCTGCATAACCAGTATTTCGGGTCGCTCAACGACCGGCAGGCGGACTACACCCAGAGCATCATCGACGCCTCGCGGCGTCTGCTGGCGCTGATCAACGACATTCTGGATCTGGCCAGCATCGAAGCCGGGTATCTGGCGCTGGACCTGCGCCCGGTGGATGTCGGCGAACTGCTGTCCGGCGTGTTCGAGCTGTCCCGCGAATGGGCCGGCAAGCAGCATCTGCGGGTCGTCCTCGACTGTCCCAAGGACATCGGCGTGATCGAGGCCGACGAGCGGCGGCTGAAGCAAGCGCTCTACAATCTGGTCAGCAATGCCATCAAGTTCACCTTGCCGGGCGGCGAGATCATTCTGCGCGGCCGCCAGGACGGCGAGCAGGTCCATCTGACGGTAGCCGACACCGGGGTCGGCATACCCCAGGCCGACCAGGACCGCATTTTCGGCCGTTTCGAGAAGGCCCATTCCCAGACGCGGACAACGGGCGTGGGCCTGGGGCTGGCGCTGGTCAAGAGCTTCGTGGAGATGCACGGCGGTTGGGTCGACCTGAAATCGGCACCCGGCCAGGGCACCGAGATCACCTGTGTCCTGCCGGATCACGGGTCGGAAGTCCTGAATGCCGCCATGCCGAGCCCGGCCTTGCCGGAATCGCCCGGTCTGGACCAGCCGTCGGCGGAAAGCCTCAACCGCGCCGACCCCGCGCCGGACCTGCCGGAGGATCCGGCCGCGGCCGAGCCGCGGAACCGCGCGGTGTAGGCAATCCCGCCATCCGGTCCGATTGCCTTGGCGCGAACACTTTCGTGTCGCTCAACAGACGGCGCGTACGGGCCGGTTAGGTGCCGCCGGCATCCTTCCATGCTACCCTGGCGGCAAAGTTGCCGATCCTTGTCGGAGTGACGTCATGACCCTGTGCCCAAGAATGATCCTGCCGCTGGTGGCCGGCCTGCTGCTGACCGGGCCGGGTCTTGCCCAGGAAACGCCGCCCGAATTCGAGGGATTGGGCGAAGCCTACGATCAGACGCTGGATCTCGTCGGCGACCTGGAAACCTACGGCGTGTCGGACATCGTCCGCCTCGTCCGGCGCAATCTCGACACGGTCGAGGCGATGTCGGCCCTGATCGCCGATGCCGAGAACATCGATGAAGTGATCGGCGATATTGCCGGGCAGATGGAGCGCCTGTCCGACAGTTTCGGCGAGATCGCGGCCAAGGCGCCGGAGATCGTCGCTTTCCGTCGGCAACGGCTTTCGGACCTGGAAGGTCTGGCGGAACAGGTCGATATCGATATCGAAGACCTGCAGCGGGAAATGGCGGATACCGACCTCAGCCTGGAGGCGCTGGCCGACCGGCTGGCGGTGTCGGCCGACGCCGACGAGCAGCGGCGCCTGGAAGTGCGGCAGCGGGCGCTGACCGCCCATCGCCGCAATCTGGAGGCGATCGCCGCGTCCTGGCAGCTGTTCGCCCGCCGGCACGAGCAGATCATGGACCAGATCGCTGGCCAGGACGAAAACCTGGACGAGCTGTTCGACGTGTTCGAGCTGAATGCCCTGGTCTACGGCAGCGCGGCGCGGGCGATGCGGGCGGCGGCGGACATCGAAGTGATCACCGGAGAGATGCGGACCCTGACCGACAACCTGGCCGAGCTCAACGGTCTGATGGGCGAGATCATCGATAGCTGGACGACGATCAACAGCATCATCGAGGACACCCAGGACCGGCAGTTCATGCCGGGCATGTGACGCGGGGGCCATGGTGATCGGCTGGCACGAACTGACCGGTACGCTCCACGAGATGCTGGTGACGCCGTTGGACTGGCGGGTCGCCGGCGGGGTCATCTGGCTGCTGCTGTTCCTGACCGTGCTGGTGTGGCGCCGTCGTCTGCAGCGCGTCGCCCTGCTGGTTCTGACGCTGGCGGTCTCCAGCGTGGTCGCCCTGCAGCACCATGACTCAATTCCCGGTATGGAGCGGGTGGCCGGCGCCGTCGGCTGGCCGCAGGCGCCCGGTTGGAGCGAAGTTCCGCTACTTCTCGACTCGTTCGCCGACCGGCAGGCCGAGACCATTCGTGCCATGCGCGCCCTGGAGGCCCGCTCCGGCACCGAAGCGCCTGCGGCCTTGCCCGATGCCGGTGCGGACGACAATCCCGTCGTCGCCGAATAGCCGGCCCGGCGGGCGGAGCGGCGCACGCGCCACACGGGAAATTCAGCAGCCCGGGTGCCGGTCTGCGGCGTCCCGTCGATCCGTCCGGTTTCGATCCATGCTAGACACGCGGTACTATTGGCAAAACACAGGCGGCCGCCACCGGCGGACCGCCGCGGAAGGGATCGGAATCGGTATACGCGTCATGCGGCGATGGATGGTAGCAGCGATCATCTGCCTGATGGCAGCGGGGCAGGCACGCGCCGAACACGCGGTCGCGGCGAACTCGCCGCTGCTGCAGTTCCTGGAAACCGTGCCGTCGGATCTGCCGGTGACCGAACTCGGCGGCTACATCGCGTTCGTCGACGTCCGGTCCATGGCGGCGGACTACTACAACTTCTTTCCGTCTGCGGTGGATCCGCTGGGCCAGATCCGCGACATGATGCGGGCCTATGTGGTGATCAACTGGACGACCCATTACGTGTCGGTGCGCCCCGCCCTGCAGGACACGCTGGGCTTTTCCTGGAGCGAGGTGGACTGGATCGGGGAGGCCGGCCAGCCGCCGGAGCGGATCTCGGCCTTCGGCGTGACCGGAAACGTCACCCTGGAAGCGGTGGGCCGGGCGCTGGCGGAGCGCCGCTATGAAACGGCGGTTCGTGACGGTGTCTATGTCTGGCATCGCTTCGATGATCGGGAAATCCGCCCGACCGAACGCGAACCGGAAGACCCGTTCGGCGGCATGCTGGGTCAGTCGGCCAGGGTCGCCGTGCTGGGCGACACGGTGGTCGGCACGCCCACCTGGCCCCTGATCGAGGCGGCAACGGATGTCGCCGGCGGCGATGTGAACTCGGTCGCGGACATGTCCGCCTTCCGCGCCGTGGCATCGGTGCTGTCGCGATCCGATGTCGATACCGGCCCCCTGCTCCAGGCGATGATCTGGGCCGATACCGTTCCCCGCTCGGAAGCGGCGGCATCGATACTGGGGGCGAACGGAACGCCGGAACGCATTGCCGAAGTCCAGGCCGAACTTGAACGATCGCCCGGCATGGCCGGCCTGTTGCCGACCTACAGTCTGATGGGGGTCGGCGACCGACAGGACGGGGCCGCCGGCATCGTCGACATCGTGCTGATCTACGATACCGCCGCCGACGCGCGCCGGGCGGCAAACGTTCTGCCGCGCCGGCTGCGCGGCTACACCTCTCTGGCTTCGGGCCAGCCGATCCTGAGCCTTCTGGGGGCAACCGCCAGTGCCGACGTCGTGGCGGCGGAGGGGCACTATGCCGCAGTCATCAGCCTAAGGCAGGCGCCGGAACGCCCCGCGGTCGAGCCCTTCGACCTGGGGCTGCTGTTCCGCCGGTTCATCTCCCTGCATTACAGCCGGGACTCGGCCTTCCTGGCCGTCGGGGGCTGACGCCCGCCGGCGCCTGTACCGGAGCCGGCGGGCGCGTGATCCCGCCTATTGGGCCGGCTGCGGCACGACCGCCGAACGGTCCCGGCTGACCGGTTGCTCGAGCCGGTTCAGCATCTCCTTGGGCACCACCTGCCAGAACCGATCCCGCTCGATCACCCAGTTGACCAGGATCTGCTCGGCGAAGCGGCTGCCGGTTTCCCGCACATGCTGTTCGATCAGGTCCCGGAGCAGGGATTCGTAATACGGCATCTCGATTCGCTGGAAGACCACGCTGTCCGGGTTCACGCGCCACTCGAACGCATTGTCGGGATCGTAGACGAAGGCCATGCCGCCGGTCATGCCGGCCGCGAAATTGTCGCCGACATCCCCCAGGATCGCGGCCGTGCCGCCGGTCATGTACTCGCACCCGTTGGAGCCGCAGCCTTCGACGACCACCTGGGCGCCGGAGTTGCGCACGCAGAACCGCTCGCCCGCCTGGCCGGCGGCGAACAGCTTGCCGGCGGTGGCACCGTAGAGGACGGTATTGCCGATGATGGTGTTCAGATTGGTGACCAGCTGGCTGCTGGGGCGGGGGCGCACGACGATGGTGCCGCCCGACAGACCCTTGCCGACATAGTCGTTGGCGTCGCCGAACACCTCCAGCTTCAGCCCCTGGACCGCGAACGCCCCCAGCGACTGACCGGCCGATCCGCGCAGGCGGACCGTCAGATGCCCGGGGTTCAGCCCGTGCATCCCGAACTTGCGCACGATATGCGAACTCATCCGGGTGCCGATGGCCCGCATGGTGTTCCGCACCGTGTAGGTGAGCTGCATCTTCTCCGCGTCGTCGAACAGCGGTCGGGCGTCGGCCAACATCTGCGCATCCAGGGTGTCCGGCACCTCGTTCCGGCCTTCCAGGGTGCAGTACATGGCGTGTTCGCCCGGGTCGGCTTTCGCCAGCAGCGAGTTCAGGTCCAGATCGTCCAGATGGGCGTCGCCGCGGCTGACCTGGTGCAGCAGCTCGGTTCGCCCGATCACCTCGTTCAGCGACCGGTAGCCCAATTCGGCCAGGATCTCGCGGACCTCCTCGGCCATGAAGCTGAACAGGTTGACCACCTTCTCCGGCGTCCCGGTGAACTTCTCCCGAAGGCTGGTGTCCTGGGTGCACACGCCGACCGGGCAGGTGTTGGAATGGCACTGCCGCACCATGATGCAGCCCATGGCGATCAGCGAGGCGGTGCCGATCCCGTATTCCTCGGCGCCCAGGATGGCGGCGATGACCACGTCGCGGCCGGTCTTGATGCCGCCGTCGGTGCGCAGCCGGACTCGGTGGCGCAGGCGGTTGAGCGTCAGCACCTGGTGCACTTCGCTTAACCCCATCTCCCAGGGCACGCCGGCGTATTTGATCGACGTCTGCGGGCTGGCGCCGGTGCCGCCGTTGTGGCCCGAGATCAGGATCACGTCGGCCTTGGCCTTGGCCACGCCGGCCGCGATGGTGCCGATGCCGCTCCGCGCCACCAGCTTGACGCAGACCTTGGCGTCCGGGTTGATCTGCTTCAGGTCGTAGATCAACTGCGCCAGGTCCTCGATCGAATAGATATCGTGGTGCGGCGGCGGGGAGATCAGCATCACCCCCGGCGTCGAGTGGCGCAGCTTGGCGATCATATCGGTGACCTTGAAGCCG
>JANQIU010000110.1 GCA_028281985.1 Alphaproteobacteria bacterium
ATCGTCGGCGCCTGCACTCACCGCTCGGATACATCACACCAGAGCAGGACGAGCTTCGCGCCGCATAACCCAGGTGTCCACTTTCTCGGGGCAAGGTCAATTTGGGAATCCCCCGATTCTTTCTTCTCGCCCGACGCTCTAAATGAAGACGCCGCCTAGAGCCCCAAGCTCAGCCATATCGCGTCCTGGCTGCGGCGCGAGACCGATGGCTTCACTGGCCAGTTTTTCGATGCCGATACGGGCCGCGCACAGGGCGTCCACCTCCAGCACCATCAGACGTTCGGCGGCAAAACCGATCATCTCGCGCAGGAAATCCGCGTCGGGAGCGTCCCTGCTCTCAGGGAGAGCGGCAGCCCCCTCACGCATGGGATGCATCAATCCACCGGTTCCTTCATGCGCTCTTCAAGCAGGGCGATGCCCTGGGCCAGGAGTTCGCCGAGGCTGGCGCCGGTGCCGTCAAGCAGCAGAATGTCCAACTCCTGCTGGAGCACCGCATGTTTGGCGCGGTTGACGCGGGTATCCGCGTGGCGCGCCTGAGCCATCGCGAGGATATCCATGTTTCGCGCGGCGGTCTCGGTCAGGGTGACGGTAATCGCCCCCGTTTCCACCTCGGCCCAGGGCAACGGCTGTTCCGACACAGACCTCAAACTGCTCCGGTCGGTCCCGACTCGCAGCATGATTTCCGGCTCCCGCCCGCTCCCGCCCGTGTCGTCCTTGGGGTGAAACGCGATGGTGAACTTGCCCTGGTCGTCGGTGATCGCGCCGCCCGCGGAGTCCCGCGCGCGCGGATCCCTGTCGACCGCCTCCACCACCACGCCGGGCACCGGCTTGCCCGTTGTCGGATGGAGCACCTGTCCGCTGACGCGCACCTCGCCCCTGCGGGCGCGGGCGCGCCTGGCCTTGGCCTTCGACGCAACCAGTTGGTCCCGGTATTGTTGGGTGAGATGCTGCTCTTTCCGCAAGGTCTCGCGCGTCTGATCGAACGAGTCCTGCGTCGAGTCCTGTGCGCTCTTGGCGACCTCCAGCAAAACCGACTCGATGCTGCGCTTGCGTCCGGCGAGTTCACTCAGCAGCGTCTTGACACGGTCCTCGTCCCACGTCCGCCCCAGACCCCGCCATATGCCCTCCGCGAACTGCAAGGGCGCCGGCTGGCTGGTGACCCGCAAGTCCGGGGCCGCCGATGCGTCCGGCGTGCCGGCAACGACCGGCGAGTCATTCGTCGTTTCTGCCATGGTCCTTCTCCTAGATCTGCAGGTTCGGGTCCTTCTCGATGGCCGGATCCGAAATCTGGTTGGACCTGTCCGCGATGTTGTCGGTGAACAGTCCCTGGACGGCCAGGATGTTGAAGGCGTAGTTGGCGGCGCACAGCACGTGGTTGTCGCTCACCCCGACGACCCGGCTCATGACATGGATCGCCGCGCTGCCGTCGTTCTGCGGTTCCCTGCCGTCACAATGATTGTTGGCCAGCAGGATGGTCCCGAAGACGGAATCATTCTCGATATCGCCGTTCATCAGCCGCATCAACGCGGAGAAATGCTCCGGCAGGTCGGAGATCGCGCGGAACGCCGAGCTGTTCTGCGCCTGTAGCACGGTGTTTCCCCGCACCTTCAGGGTTATCCTGCCCTGCAACCCGACAAGCGGCGCGGTATGGTGACGGAGTCCGTCGCGCCCGGCATCGCGCACCTGATTGTCGACGATCTCGGTCTCGTCACTGCCTTGAATGTTGAGGCTGCGGATGCCGTTCAGCAGGGCGGTTTCGACGGTATTGTCGCAAATGCGCAGGCTGCGCTTGACGCCGGTGTAATGGATCCACGACGCGATCAGGTAGAGAACCTGATGATAGGCCGAGGGATTCACGATCTTTTCGCCGAACAGGAACAGGCCATCCACGAACAGACTGGAGGAGGTGCTAAGTTGCCAGATTCCCCCCAGGCCGGGAACGCCGAACAGAGAGACCGTGTTCGGCTTGCGCGTGATGGCCGCCGCGTGATGGTACTCGGCCCTCTCCGAGGTGGTATTCAAGGTACGCGTTCCCCAGAGCAGGCCGCCCAGCGTGCCGCCGCCACAGCCACCGCGCGCCTCCACCTGATTGTGATGGCAATGCATGTCGCCCCCCCGCAACAGGATACCGTATCCCCTCAATTCCCGGATCATGACGATCAGGACGGCACGCCAGGCGGTGGACACCATGGCCTGATCAAGATTGGCCTCGTCCAGGCCCTGCCACATGGCCTGGACATGGGACGCCAGGGGCGAACCGGTGGAGACATGGCCGGCCCAGCCGGCCACCGCGGTGCGCAGGGTCGCGCGGAACTCCGGCGCCGCGAAGTGCTCGTCCACCCAGTCGGCCACGTTCGTCGCCGCCACCATGACGAACAGGGCATCGCGGTCGGCGTCGATCGCCGCCTCGGCCAGGATGGCCATCTCGTCGGAGTAGAACCCCAGATCCTGATTACGGAAATGATGATTCAGGCCCAGCCCGAACAGAACCATTTCGTAGGGTACCTGGTTCCTCGGCCACACGGTCACCCGGTTGTGACGGATCACGCTGCCGTCCAGGCCGGTGTAAATGCCGTCGCCGGCCCCGGCCACCACGTTGCCGTCGATGACGTGGCTCTGGTTGACCAGATCGTCGATCCAGGACGGATCGACGCCATCCAGGAAGTCGTCCAGCGCATCCTTGAGCGCCTCCACCGGCGACGGCGGCGTTTCGCCCGTGCCTCCATCCTCCCCCGTGGTTTCGCCGCCGCCGCACAGACGGCCGCACAGAACCAGCAACCAGGAGATGCCGACCGTCACCCAGCCCAGCAGGCCATTGTCGCCCGCCGCGTCGTCACTGCCGCCGGTCAGGAAGTCCTCCAACCGGTCCCGCAACAGAGTCAGGATGGCAAGCAGCCACTGGATGGCACAGCGCACCCCCCCGGCATATCGGTCGACATGGCCGACCGAGTGCCAATGATGGACATGGATCCCCGCCCAGGCGTGGCCGCTGATTCGATTACGCAGGATCCTCAGACCGCCGATGGTGAGGATGTCGTGCAGCAGAACGCCGTAACGCCCGACCTGCATCTGGTTGTCCGAAATTTCGGCCTTGCCGACGAAATGCCTGAATAGGCGGCCGTCCAGCATCTTGGCCAGGGCATCATAAAGTCGTTGCTCGAACTGCTCCTTTCGGCTGCTTCCCTCCGGCGGCGCCTCCTCTTCTTTTTCGGAGAGCAACATGAACACCAGGTAGAAGAACCAAGCCATCTCCACTAGGACTTGCCACAGCCGTTGCAGACCGAGGACGCGCAGCATCGACTCGCGCGACACTTCGCCGGCATCGATCGGAGCCTTGGTCGTTCTATCGGCGGCGACGCCGGTCTCGGCATGGATGCGGTTGTTGCGGACCTTCACGCCTCGGACGAAAAACAGGCTGACCGCCGCGCGACCCGGCTCGTGGCGCTGCCGCCAGGCCCTGAAGGCATCCTGCGGCATCGTGTCGAGATCGCTGTCTTCACCGACGATCCGGAGATCACTGTCGCGCACCTCGCAATCGAAGGCATAGCCCAGCATCACGCCCGCACTGTCGGCCAGGATGTGGTTGTTTCCGGTCGCGACGTCGCGCCCGGCCAGCAGCTGCATGCCGATGCCCGCGACCATGCGGTTGTGGCGGATCTCGTAGTCCTGGATCAGCCCGGCGAGGATACCCGGACTCTTGCGACCGGTCGGTTCGATATGGAATTCCTCTCCCCCGGCGTCCTGCTCCTCGGCCGGCTCCGCCAATGCGCCACAGCCGGGAAGCCGGGCCAGACGATCATCCAGCGTTTCGTAAAAGGCATCCGGATCGGGCGTCGGCGCGGGCCGCGCCTCGGACAGGCCGATGGCATCGGGCGCCCTGGCCTCGGTCGCCGCCCGAACGTCCGAGACGTCGGCCCGGTCTCGCCGCCCCGCCTCTTCCAACTCTCGCCGGAGATCTCCATCCAATTCACTGAGAACGTCTCTTCCGGGATGCGGCATGTATTTTCTGCGGAAGGATTTCAGGTCGTCCTCGCCGACCATTTGCAGGCGATTGTGGTTGACCGCGCCGTTCAGGGCATCCACCAGGAATACCCCCGCGTTCAGGAAGCACAGGGTGTTGCCCAGAACCCGCAGCTCCCGCAGGGGCTGAATCCGGCGGGGAGCGGACTCCTCGTCGGTTGCGGCCGCCTCCTCCGTGCCGCCGCCTTCCGCCGGCGGACGCAGGGCCGCCAGGTCGGCCTCGACATCCGCCAACTGTTTGGCCATCGCCTGGGCGATATCCTGCTCCGCCAGCATGCGGTTGTCCCGCAATTGCACGTCGCGGCATTCGCCCAGCAACACGCAGGACGCGTCTTTGGTGCCGGCATTGATCAACTGGCAGTCGGCGATCTCCACGGACTGGGCGGCTTCGTCGATCACGATCAGCCACGGCAACTGCTGGGAATGGATCAGCATTTCGGCGACGCGGATGTCGCGGCTGCCGCCGGCCACGTAAACCGCCGCATGATAGGTATGTTCGGGCTCGTGGTGCCGGTAGATCAGCTTGCTGGCCGCCCCCGTGCCCTTCAACAGGATATTCCGCCGGCCATCGATCAGCAGCGGTTCGTGGATGCGGTGCACCCCGGGCAGCAGGCAGACACAGCCGCCTTCCGCCGGCAGCCCGTCGATGGCGGCCTGGATGTTCTCGCCGGGTCGGACGGAGATGGTGCAGCACCGGGCCGGCGGCCAGATGGTGCGGCAGTCCTGCACCAGACTGGCGGCGGCATCGGCGCCCCAATGCACCACGGCCAGACGGCAATAATGATGGTGCACGCCGCGCGGGGGAGCGGCCACCAGCGTCTCCACCGAGCCGTCGGCGGTGCGCGCGGTAATCAGCCAGTGGTCGCCGCGCTTGAAGCCGCCCGAGGGATTGGCGGGGTCGATGGAAAAGGCCACCCGCACGCCATCCTCGAGTTCGTAGAGACCGGCCGTGGTGTTGATCAGGCCGTTCGCGTCCACGTCATTGCGCTGGTCCCAGCGCCGAATCCGCGTATGGCGGTGCGGGTCGCCGGCGTCGAACCCCAATGTGCCGTCGATCGCCGGCGACAGGGTGAGGATGCGGTTGGCCTCGTCGATCGCCGTGATCTCGGCCATGTGGCCGCCGACGTTCTCGCCAGCCCGGACGCGGAACTCCAGCGGGTCGTCCAGAACCTCGATCCAGTCACCGACGTTGAAGCGCAGCACCTGGTCGCGCCCCAGTTCACGCACGGTGACACGGTCCAAGCCAGGCGCGATCTCTTCCACCACGGCACTCACCGAGGCATTGTCGCGCGACCATTTGAACTTGGCCGTGCCCACCGCCCCCGGGGTGTGAATCTCCACCCGGTAGAGCCGGTTCTCGACGCCACGGTAGCCGCCCACCGGCGAGATGACACAGGGTTTGTCGTCGCCCGGCGCCACGCCCTCGCTGCTGAGCCGGCCGGCCGATGGCGCCACCAAGGCGTCCCAGGCGGGCAGTTCGTCCGCGCAATGGATATCGCCGACATCCTCCAGCACCTGCACCTGCCAGGCGGTCTGTACCCGGGTGGTGGTGTCGGGTCCGCCCAGGGCGACGTCCAGAAGCCCCGGATCCTCGAGGGCGGTGACCTCGCGCCGCCAGACATGCAGATACACGAGGTCGTGGCGGCCGGTCACCGGCGCGGTGAGCGCCGGCGCGGTGGGATAGAAGGGCTGCGCCGGCTGCCCCGGCAGGGCGCTGTACGGCACCGGCCGGGTACCGTGCGGCTCGGCCAGCAGGGGATCGAACAGCGGCGTCAGGCCGTGGTTTTCCGCCTGGAGGCCGTCCAGGTAGAGACGTCCGACGCCAATGTCGAAAGTACCGGGTCCGGTAGGCAGAATCTCGAAGGCCTCCGGCGTCGTGGCGGGCACCACGCAACGGCCGAGGATGTCATGGGTCTCGGACCGCCAGCGCCGGTCCGCGATGGCGTCCGCCTCGTTCCAATCGGCGTCCACGCTCACCCGGCCCTGTTGCTGGCGAACCTGAGCGTAATTGTTGTTGGCTTTGAATGAAAACCTTGTGTAGTCGCCCGCCATCACACAGCTCCTCACGTCACGAAAATGATTCCTGGTACCAAGCCGAAAGGCAGGTACTCGTCCAGTCGCATGCGCAGATTGGTTTCCCGTTGCGGCTGCTTGAGATGGCAATAGGCCCCCATCTCGGAACCGTCCTCCGCCCCGGCGCGGATCTGCGACGGCGTGCCTCGTCGCAACTGCCCGTAGGCCGGATGGCCGTAGTGGACGGAACTGAAGCTGGGCACGATCCGGGCCGCGACGCGCTGGACGACCCCTGCCTCCTCGAGGGCATCAAGCGGACCGCCCTTGGCCTCCCGCGCCGCCCTTAGGGCGATGCCGGTTTCCAGATCCGGCTGACAGCGATGGCGGCGCGGGGTCCGCGACCCGGTGCCGAGATAGCTGAACCGCACGCAGCCCCGATGCCGCTGCTCGCAGACCACGTCACCGTCGAAGATCACCTCTGTCGCCAGATCGAGACGGTGGAAGTGGCTGTCGCCGAACAGGGTGCAGCGCTCGATGACGGCGATCGGCCCCGGCCGGTCGCCGCTGCCGGTGGCACTGACCGCGCTGCCTCCCAGGCCGTCGACGATGCTGTCCAGAAGCCACATGCCCTGGGCATGCTCGGGCAGACGCAACGGGCCGGTGATGGAGAACGCCGCCTCCAGCATGAAGTCGCTGTTGACGTTCGCGCCGCCGCCATCGATGGCGGCGACGTTCACGCTGGGCAAGACGCCGATGGGTTGTCCATCCTCGTCCAGGCC
>JANQIU010000130.1 GCA_028281985.1 Alphaproteobacteria bacterium
GGTGACGGTGATCAGGCTTGCGCCGACCAGCGTTCTTACTGTCGGCATATCGCCGAACACTAACACCCCGAACAGCATGCCCCAGATCACGAGCGTGTATTGCAGCGGCGCCACCAGCGCCGCCGGCGCCAGGCGCAGCGACTGGTTCGCCGCCGCATGGGCGGCCATGGCAACGACACCGATCAACGCGATCAGGCCCGTATCGACGAGCGCGACGGGCTGGGCAACGAACGGAAGGGCCGCCAGCCCCGCCAGGCCGACGGCAGCGGTTTGCGTGGTGATCAGCGACAGCCCGCTGCTGCGGCGCAGCCGCCGCGTCACGATCATCATCATCGCAAAGCAGATGGCACCCGCCAGCGCCACCAGAGCCGGCAGGCTGATCACGCCGTCGCCGGGCCGGACAATGACCACCACGCCGGCAAAGCCGATCAGGATCAGCAACCACTGCCGGATGTCGACCTTTTCGCCCAGCAGGGCCGGCGACAGGGCGGCGACGATCAGCGGGGCGGCCAGGTAGAGGGCGAACACATCCGCCAGTGGCATCACCCGGATCGCCCAGTAGGAGCAGCCCACCTCGCCGACGACCAACAGGACGCGCAACAGGTGCCAGCCATGGTCGGACCGCGGCCAGATGGCGGCCATGCCGCCTGCGCGCCAGATCATCGGGGCCAACACGGCCAGGGCGCCGGCGCTGCGCAACGCCAGAAGAAGAGCGACGGCGTAGGTCTGCAACAGGACTTTGCCCAGCGCGTCATTGGCGGCGAACAGGAACGTCGAGGTCAGCATGAAGCCGAGCCCGATGGTCTCCTGGCCGACGGCCCGCCGGCCGACCTTATGCCCCGCTGTCTGGGTCACCGGATGTCGCCTCCCACACCTTCAGTATGACATATCGAACGGCATGTCAGACATGAAGACGGTTCCTTTTTGCCACAAACGATACTCTTGCGCCATCGGAGATGCCGGTTTCTTGCTTCGAAACAGCATTCGTCGTCGGAAGCGCCCCTATCGATCCCAATATCGGAATGGACGGTATGACAAGCTTGCATGCATGTCTGACATGACGTAGTGTTGGTTCCCAATCGGGGAGACCGGTGGACCGACACCCATCGGCGGGCACGCGGGCGGATATGCGAGCTGGGGATCTTCAGGGCCGCGACCTGGGCAACCAGGTGGCCGAGCAACTGGCCAAGGATGCCATCTGCGGCGTCTACCAACCGGGCGAGTTCCTGCCGAAGGAAACCGAACTGTGCACCCAGTTCGGCGTCAGCCGCGCCTCGGTGCGCAGCGGCCTGCAGACCCTGGTGGCCATGGGCATCGTCCGACGCCACACCGGCCAAGGCACGGTGGTGCTGGAACACCACAACTGGAACATCCTGGACCCGGTGCTGAGCCGTTGGATGGCCGAATACGCCAGCCCGCACCCCGGAGTCCTGCGCGAGATCTTCGAGTTCCGACTGGCGATCGAACCCTATATCGCCGCGCTGGCGGCGGAGCGGGCGGATGCCCGCGACCTGGTGGCGATCGAGGACGGGTTTGCCGGCATGGAGCGCAGCCTGGAGGCCGCCGATCTCAACCGATCGGCGTTCAGCGACTACGACGTTGCCTTCCACGCCGCCATCTACCGCGCCACGCACAACCTGATCTGGAGCCATCTGGCCCATCTGCTGCGGCCGTCCATCCTGATGGTGGTACGCACCACCAACGAGACAGCGGACGAGTTGCGCGACAGCCTTGGCCGGCATCGCCGCCTGATGGAAGCGATCCGGCTGCGCCGTCCGCAGGAGGCTTACGACGCCGCCATCCGAGTGATGGGGCGGACGGCCCGAGACCTCGGCCTCAATGATCTGCAAGGCGTTTCGTCGACGTCCCTTCCCTGGACGGACGCGGCGGCGCATGCGGAGCACGCCATCGGCGGCGTGCTGTCCGACGGGGCCGGTCGGCCCCGCAGTTTCCCAATCACCGGTACCAATCGATAAAACAAGGAGGATTCCATGCCAGTGTCGAAAGTAACCCGTATTGCCGGCGGCGCCGTTGCCGCTGTCGCCCTGATGGCCGGCGGCGCCATGGCCCAGGAGTATAGCTGGACCTTCCAGACCTCCGAGACCGGCGGCGAACCGACCTTCCAGATCAAGCTGGACTGGGCGGAACGGGTGAACGTGATGAGCGGCGGCCGGATCGAGATCGAAATCCTGCCGACCGGCGCGGTGGTGCCGCATACCGAGACGCTGGATGCCGTTGGCGCCGGCATCCTGCAGGGCCACATGGCCGATCCCAGCTACTTCGCCGGCCGCGACCCGGCCTTCGCGATGATGGGCAACCTGGTCGGCGCCTGGGGCGACCCGCTGGAGTTCCTGGAGTACATGAACTACGGCGGCGGCGAGGACCTGTACAACGAACTGGTCCACCCCTACGGCGTGCACCTGATCGGCGCGTCGGCGACCGGTCTGGAAGCCTTCGTCAGCGCCCGGCCGATCCGCACGATTGAAGACCTGGAAGGCCTGAAGCTGCGCGCGCCGGAAGGCATGGTCTACGACATCTTCACCCGCGCCGGCGCCGCCCCGGTCAACCTGCCGGGATCGGAAGTGTACAGCTCCCTGGAGAAGGGGGTGATCGACGCCGCCGACTACACGGTGTTCACCACCAACCACTCCCTGGGCCTGCACGAATTCGCCCAGTTCCCGAACTACCCCGGCTTCCATTCGCTGCCGATGGTCGACGTGGTGCTGAACAAGGAGATCTGGGACGGTCTGCCGCCGGACCTGCAGGCGATCCTGGAAGTCTCGGTCGACCAGATGGCGATCGACACGGTGATGACCCTGCGCGAGCTGGACATCGTCGCGGTTGAGGAAGCCCGCGCCGACCCGGACATCGAGGTGATCGACCTGCCGGCCGAAGAACGGCGCCGGTTCCGCGCCATCGCCCAGGAAGAATGGGCCGAATGGGCGACCCGGAACGAGATGACCCAGCGGATCTACGATTCCGTCACCACGTTCCTGGGCTCCCGCGGCCTGCTATAGGCCCGATACCGTCGGCGGGCCGGT